>JAFEDX010000002.1 GCA_018241365.1 Pseudomonadota bacterium | reverse complement strand
CCGCACGCTCACCGCCGGCACCGGCCTGATGTTCCACGTATTCGACCACTACGGTCCGAAGACGGAAGGCCTGATCGGCAAGCGCGCCAACGGCGTGATGATCTCCAACGGCACCGGCATGGCGCCCGCCTACGCGCTGTACGGCCTGCAGGACCGCGGCCGCATGCTGATCGACGCCGGCGTGCAGATCTACGAAGGCCAGCTGGTCGGCATCCACGCCAAGGACAACGATCTCACCGTGAACGCGTTGCGCGCCAAACAGCTCACCAACATCCGCGCCGCCGGCAAGGATGACGCGCTGACGCTGACCCCGCCGGTGAAACTCTCGCTGGAACAGGCGCTGGAGTTCATCGACGACGACGAACTGGTCGAAGTGACGCCCAGGCAGATACGCCTGCGCAAGAAGCACCTGACCGAGAACGATCGCAAGCGGGCATCGCGGCAAGCGGCGTAACGCCGGATCCTGGATTCCGCCGACGGCATAATGGGCCGATGCGCGAACCCCTCATCGTGGCGTGGAGCGGCGGCAAGGATTGCCTGATGGCCTTGGCGCGGCTGCGCGCCGACCCGCGCTGGCAACCGTGCGCATTGCTGACCACGATCACGCGCGATTTCGACCGCGTGGCGATGCACGGCATACGCGGCGACGTCTTGCATGCGCAGGCCGACTCGCTGCGGCTGCCGCTGATCACGTGCACGCTCGACTGGCCCTCGAGCAACGAAGCTTACGAAGCTGCGATGGCGCAGGCTCTGGATCAAGCGCGCATGCAGTTTCCCGGACTGCGTCATTGCGCGTTCGGCGACCTGTTCCTTGAAGACGTGCGCGCGTACCGCGAGACCCAACTCGCTCGCGCCGGCTGGACCGGCGTGTTTCCGCTGTGGGGCTCCGACACCCGGCGGCTGTCACGCGAATTCGTCGCGCACGGACACCGCGCAGTACTGACCTGCGTGGACACCAGCCAGCTGGATGCGCGCTTCAGCGGCCGTGACTACGACGACACGCTGCTCGACGAGTTGCCGGCAGGCGTCGACCCGTGCGGCGAGCATGGCGAATTCCACACCTTGAGCTACGCAGGACCGTTGTTCGCCGCACCGCTGCGGCTGCAACGCGGCGAATCCGTGCTGCGCGACGCGCGCTTCCAGTACACCGACTTCATGCTGGCGTGACTGGGGCGCGGATGGCCTCCGCCAATCGGCGTCCACCGGCCCTGCCCGCGAGCCGCGGCATGACGCAGGGGGCAATCTGCTGTCTTCACGTTCATGCAACGCCGGATGGCCTACAAGACGCCGTGGTGATCGCTGACAAGGGTTCGACGCTGCCCACAAGAGCGCATGCACACGCGCAGGCGGGCGAAACGCTGGTGGAAACGGGCGACGGGATTGCCGACCAGGCCGGATTCCAGGCTGCGTGATAGTCCATCTCCCGTCGCGGAACCGGCAGCGCCAGAACCGGGATACGCGCAATCACCGCTGCAGAGCTGAGGCTGTTTGCCGGAGGAGTCGAGCATGGCCAGGCGCAAGGTCGCGGATATCGTCGTGGACGTGCTGGAACGGGCCGGCACCAGGCATTGCTATGGCGTGGTCGGTGACACGCTCAACCATGTCACCGACGCGATCCGGCGCAGTTCGATCGACTGGGTGCATGTGCGGCACGAGGAGGCCGGCGCGTTCGCGGCCGGCGCGGAAGCGTATTTCACGGGACGTTTGACTGCTTGCGCCGGAAGCTGCGGCCCCGGCAGCCTGCACTTCATCAACGGCATCTACGAATCGCACCGCAACCGCGCGCCGGTGGTGTTGATCGCAAGCCAGGTCGCCACGGCGGAACTCGGCGTCGATTTTCCGCAGGAAGTGGAGTTCCGGCCCATCTACCGGCATTGCAGCGTGTTCTGCGAAACGGTCTGGATTCCGGATCAGGCGCGGAGGCTGGCGACGCTGGCAGCGCAGGCGGCGCTGACCCGACGCGGTGTCGCGGTGCTGGTGCTGCCGGGTGACATTGCGGCCACCGAGGTCGAGGAGGGGCCGGCTTACACCGTGCACATGCCGGCACCGGTGACGCGCCCATCCGACGCCGAGCTCGATCGCATTGCCGGCGCGATCAATGCGGGCAACCGGGTCGCCGTCTATGCCGGTGCGGGCTGCGAACGCGCGCATGACCAGGTCGTGCGGTTGTGCGAAACCCTGAAAGCGCCGATGGCACACACCTCGCGCGCCAAGGACTTCGTCGAATTCGACAATCCGTACAACGTCGGCATGACCGGCGTGTTCGGTTCGAAGGCCGGTTTCCAGGCCATCATGGAGTGCGACACCCTCGTGTTGCTCGGCTGCGATTTCGCATGGCGGCAGTTCTATCCGCAAGGCGCCCGGGTGATCCAGATCGATCTCGATGCGAGCCATCTCGGGCGCAGGCACCCGGTCGAGGTGGGCGTGGTCGGCGACATCGCGCCAACGCTGGATGCACTCCAGGTGCGGTTGAAACCGAAGCAGGACCCGGATTTCCTCGACAGGATGCTCACGCTGCACAAGGAGACCCAGGCCAGTCTTGCGCGCCTGGCCGCACCCGGCCGGGACGATTTGATCCACCCGCAGCAGGTTGCCGCCCTGCTCGACCGCTACGCGGCAATCGACGCGATCTTCACCGCCGACGGCGGCACGCCGATGGTGTGGGCGCTGCGCCACATCCGCGCCAACGGCAAGCGACGCACGCTGATCAGCCTGTTGCACGGCACGATGGCCAACGCGATGCCGCAGGCGCTCGGCGTAAAGAAGGCCATGCCGGAACGCCAGGTCATTGCCATGTGTGGCGATGGCGGGCTCACGATGCTGCTGGGCGACCTCCTGACCGCGGTGCAGGAAAACATTCCGCTCAAGATCGTGGTGTTCAACAACGGCACGCTGGGCTTCGTCGAACTGGAAATGAAGGTCGAAGGCCTGCTCGACGCCTATACCGGCCTCAGGAATCCCGATTTCGGCAAGCTGGCCGAAGTCATGGGTTTGCGCGGCTGGACGGTCGAGCGCGGCGAACAACTGGAACCCGCCATGCACCAATTCCTGGCCGAAGACGGGCCGGCGCTGCTGGACGTCCACGTCAACCGCAACGAGCTGGTGATGCCCCCGAAAATCGAACCCGCGATGGCATTGGGCACCGTGATCTACGGCGCGAAGGCCATCATGGAAGGACGTGCACGCGAAGTGGTCGAGATGCTCGACTCCAATGTCCGGCGATAGCAACCTGCGAGGACGACATGCCCAACGTTTGCATTGAGGGACGCGAGCACGATCTGGGGCACGGGCTGATGGTCCGGCGCAGCCTGCCTTCCGACACGCGGCGTGCGGTAGGCCCCTTCGTGTTCTGGGACCACGCAGGGCCGGTCAGGTTGAATCTTGACGCCAAGCGCCAGTTGGACATTCGTCCGCACCCGCACATCGGTTTGTCCACCCTGAGCTATCTGCTGAGTGGCGCCATCGTGCACCGCGACAACCTGGGCTGCGAGCAGATCATCCGCCCGGGAGAGGTCAACTGGATGACGGCCGGACGGGGCGTCGTGCATTCGGAGCGATTCGACGATCCGGCCGCCTTCACGGGCGTCGGGCTGGAACTGCTGCAGTCCTGGGTCGCGTTGCCGCAGGACGCCGAAGAAGTCGAACCCGGCTTCACCCATTACGCCGTGGAGGCATTGCCCCAGAGCGTGCGGCCCGGTGTTTGGATGCGGCTGATCGCCGGCACGGCGATGGGCATGCAAAGTCCGGTGAATACCTACTCGCCGCTGTTCTACCTCCACACCCGCCTGGAACCCAAGGCGGTCATCCGTTTGCCTGACGAATACAGCGAACGCGCCTTCTACGTTGTGCACGGCAGGGTCGTGACCGAATCGGACGGACACGAATACGGCGTGCGCAAGATGATCCTGCTCGATCCGCACGGCGAAACGTCGGTGCGTGCGCTGGAACCCTCGGTAGTGATGTTCCTGGGCGGTGAACCGTTGGGCAAGCGCCTCCTGTGGTGGAACTTCGTTTCCTCACGCCCGGAGCGGATTCGCCAGGCGGCTGCGGACTGGAGGGCTGGGCGCTTCCGCCTGCCCGACAGCGACAACCACGAATTCATTCCGCTGCCCGAGGGTCCGATTCCGTAGCAGGAATCCGGATGCTGGCGCTGCGGGCAATCCATGAAGCGGCAACGGAGAAACCCATGAACATTCGGCCCATCAAGCGGCTTTCGAAATCCCGTCCGACGCTGGAAGGCGCGGGCGTGCACCTCCATCGCGCCATCGGCTTCAGCGGCGCCGACCGCGACGTCGATCCGTTCCTGCTGCTGGACGATTTCCGCAGCGACGTGCCGGAGGATTACATCAAGGGCTTTCCATGGCACCCGCATCGCGGCATGGAAACCATCACGTACGTGCTGGCCGGCACCGTGGAGCATGGCGACAGCCTCGGTCATCGTGGCGTGATCGGCGCGGGCGACGTGCAATGGATGACGGCCGGCAACGGCATCATCCATCAGGAAATGCCCAAGGGAAATCCCGCGGGACAGATGCATGGATTCCAGTTGTGGGCGAACCTTCCGCGTGCGCTCAAGATGGCCGCGCCGCGTTATCAGGAGATCAAGTCAGCCGACATCCCCGTCGTGAGCGATGACGACGGCACCCACGTGCGCGTCGTGTGCGGGCGTTTCCGCGAGACGGCCGGACCGGTCGAAGGCGTCGCGGCCGAGCCGCTCTATTGGGATGTCTCGGTCGCGCCCGGCGGCCACAAGACCTTCCCCGTGCCGGCAGACCACCAGGCGTTCGCCTACGTGTTCGCGGGCAGCGGAACCTTCTGCAATGCGGAGGCGCCGCTGTCGGTGCCAACCGAGAGCACGCGCTGGCTGGACACCGCGCCACCCGCGCAAGCGGGCAACCGCGCATTGGTCGTGTTTGGTGACGGTGACACCATCGAAGTCCACGCCGAAGGCGAAGGGATTCGTTTCCTGCTCGTGGCCGGCAGGCCCTTGCGCGAACCGGTTGCATGGTACGGGCCGATCGTCATGAACACCCAAGCGGAGTTGCGCGAGGCCTTCGAGGAACTCGAACGCGGCACGTTCCTGAAATCAGGCAACCCACCACGTTGATCCACGTCAATCGGCAGTGACGTTCGCGCGGTACTCTCGGGTCCTCGACAGGAAGGTACTGATTCGCGCCTCAACGCCCCGGCACTCGTGTCTGGACGAGGCAGTTTGGGCGGCTTCCCGGTTTCCGACTGTTTTGTGGAGTTCACGCTGAAAACCCGTCGCGGGCAGCGGAACACCGGCACGGGGATTTGTCCGGCCAGGCACCGGGTACGGCGGTCGGCTGTTATAGAATCCGCCGGCGTCGTCCCAACCGCTGCGAACCACCGGCAGGAGGAACCATGGTCATCAGCACGCAGGGCCGCTACACGCGCACCGCGATCGTTCTGCACTGGCTCATTTTCGTGCTGTTGATCGTGCAGTTCATCCTCGGCTGGACGATGCCGCACATCGGCGGCCACACGCCCGTGACCACGCTGATCAGCCTGCACTTTTCGTTCGGCGTGCTGATCCTCGCGGTTGTCGTCATCCGCCTGATCTGGCGCCTCGTCCACGGCGAACCCGCACCGGCGGACGGCATCCCGCCATGGCAGACGCACTCGGCACGGGTCATCCACTGGCTGCTGTACCTGCTGCTGCTCGTGGTGCCGATACTGGGCTGGATCAACGCTTCCTATCGTGGCATGCCCATCACGTTCTTCGGACTCTTCCCGGTGCCGCCGTTGCTCGCCACCCACGCGCCCGGTTGGGGCTGGACCGGCGACATCCATGTCGATGTCGCGGAATACGGCATCCTGATACTGGCGGGCCTGCACATCGCCGCGGCGCTGTACCACTACTTCATCCGCCACGACCAGGTGCTGCAGCGCATGTTGCCGGGCTTGCGAGGCGGGTGAGGCTGCCGGCGCAAAGCTAGCCGGCCTTGGCCGGAACCGCGCCAAACAACGCATTCAGACCTTCCACCATCGTCGGATGGGTGAGGATCGCGTCGCGCAGCGCGGTGTAGGGCAGCTTGCCGGCCATCGCGGTCTGCACCACGGCCATGACCTCGCCGGCATCCGACCCGATCATCGTGAAGCCGACGATCCGGTCGTTGGCATCAACCAGCGCTTTCATGAAACCCGCGGATTGCGCCGTCGTGCGCGTGCGCAGCACGGCTTTTGTCGGCAGCTTGGCCACGCGCACCGCCATGCCCGCGGCATGCGCCTGGGCCTCGTTCATGCCCACCCGGGCCAGCGGCGGGTCGATGAACATGCAATACGGCACCATGCGTCCCGCGGTGGAGCGATGGCCGCCCGCGAGGTTGTCGCGAATCACGCGGAAATCGTCGAGCGACATGTGGGTGAACTGCGGGCTGCCGGCGCACTCGCCGATGGCCCAGGTGTTGGCGGCGGTGGTTTCCAGCCGGCCGTTGACGCGGATGTAGCCGCGCTCGTCAAGCTCGACGCCCGCAGCATCAAGACCGATGCCGCGCGTGTTGGGCGTGCGTCCGGCCGCGACCAGCAGGTCGCTGGCGCCGATCGTCCGTGCGCCGTCCGGCGTGCGGACGTGCACATCAACATGCGCGCCGGATTTCCCGTCCACCCGTTCGACTTCGGTCGACAGCAACATTTCGATCTGCTCCGCCTCCAGGATGCGCCGGATTTCCTCCGACACGTCCGGATCCTCGCGTGCAGCCAATCGCGGGCCGTGTTCGATGACGGTCACCCGGCTGCCGAAGCGGCGATACGCCTGCGCGAATTCGAGGCCCACATAGCCGCCTCCAAGCACGATCAGGTGCTCGGGAACCCGGTCGAGTTCGAGCAGTTCGATGTTGGTGAGCGGCTTCGCCTCGGCCAAGCCGGGAACAGGCGGCACATTCGCATGCGTCCCCAGGTTGAGGAAGAGTTTTTCGGCAACCAGGGTGCGGGTTCCGCCGTCGTTCAATGCCACCTCGATCGTCAGCGGCGCGGCGATGCGCGCGCTGCCCATGATGAGTTCGGCTCCGGTCGCCTGATAGCGTCCAAGATGGAAAGCGATGAGCCCATCGACCATGTCGCGCTTGCGCTGCAGGACCTTCGGCATGTCCACCGTCACGGAGCCGGTAACCACGCCGTACTCCGCCGCGTGGGCGACGGTGCTGGCGACACCCGCGCTCCAGATTTCGTTCTTGCTGGGCAGGCAGTTGACGTTGGGACAGGAGCCGCCGACCCAGCGGCGCTCGATCACGGCGACCTTGCGGCCCGCCTCGGCCAAATGCCACGCAAGATACTTGCCCCCTTCGCCACTGCCGATCACCACCGCATCGTACGATTCAGGATTGGACATGGCAGACTCCCTGGAAGCGCTGGGTATGGAAGGCGAGAACCGCCGATCATCGCGGACCGGCTTGCTTCGTTCTCCACAGCCTACTATGACGCTTTTCGGCATCCGTGCGTCAGCCGGAGATGGACATGGCCATCACGAATAAAATGCAGTCCGATGCCCAGCGGATCGTGATCGTGGGCGGCGGCATTGCCGGCATCGAAATCGCCGCGGCGTTGGGGAGGATGGCGCGGCGCCACCGCAGGCGGCATCGGCCGTTTCCGTCCATCACGCTGATCGACAGCGACTTCGCGCATGTGTGGAAACCCATGCTGCATACGATCGCTGCGGGGACGCGTGACATCTCGCAACAGCAGACGCCCTATATCGCGGAGGCGCGCGACGCGGGCTTCGCGTTCCGGCCCGGGAAGCTGATCGGCCTGGACCGCGCAGCCCGCACACTGCGCCTGGCCGCAATCACGGCTCCGGACGGCCGGCAGCTGGCCCCCGAAAGCAGCGTGGGCTACGACACGCTGATCATCGCCATCGGCAGCGAGGCCAACGATTTCGGCACGCCCGGCGTCACCGAATACTGCTGGAGGATCGATGCACGGCAGCAAGCCGTGGCATTCAACCGTGAGCTGCGCCTGCGCATGGCGCAATGCCTCGCCCAGGGCACCCAACTGTCGGTCGCGATCGTGGGCGGCGGCGCGACCGGGGTCGAGTTGGCGGCCGAGCTGGTGCAACTGACCGATACCCTGGCGGCCTACGACGGCGGCGACCTCGCCCGGCGCATGACGGTCACCCTTGCGGAAGCGGGGCCACGCCTGCTGCCTGCGTTTCCCGAAGACATCTCGGCGGCCAGCAAGTCGCGGCTGGAAGCCTTGGGCATCCACGTGTTGCTGGACGCCCAGGTCGGCGCAGCGCAGGCCGATGCCTTCGTGCTGAGCAATGGGCGCCACATTCCCGCGTCGCTGAAGGTCTGGGCGGCCGGCGTGAAGGCGCCAGACCTGTTGGCCCATCTGGATGGACTCGAAACCAACCGCGCGAACCAACTGGTCGTGACGCCGCAACTTCGCACCACGCGCGATCCGCGGATTTTCGCGGTCGGTGACTGCGCAAGCCTGACGCCACCGGGTGCGAAACGTCCCCTGCCGCCGACATCCCAGGTTGCCCACCAGCAGGCACGGCACCTGATCCGCAACCTGCCCCATGCCGTGTTGCGTGGCGGCCTGATACCGGATTTCGCCTACCACGATTTCGGATCACTGGTATCGCTGGCGGACTACGACGCGTACGGTTCTCTCGGCAAGTTCGGGTTGCTGAGCGGCGTCACGTTCCGTGGGCGCCTCGCCCACCTCAGCCACGTGCTGCTCTACCGCAGCCATCAGGCAACCCTGCATGGCTTCTGGCGCGGCAGCTTGCTGTGGTTGATCGATTGGCTCAACGCGCGGGTCCGGGCGCCGATTCGAGTGGACTGAAGCTCGTCGGACCCGGGGTGCCATTTCGGCAATCGCGCTCCGGCAACTGACCTGAAGATTCACGGCGCGATGTGAGTATCCCGACTGAGCTGCCTCTTTCCGGAGTCGGCCCGAAGCGGACACTGCTCCGCCGAGAATGTAGTCTGACCAAGTTCCAATTCCGGTTCCGGTTATGAAGAAACCGCCGCGCCACCCGAAAGGCGGACTACCGCCAGCCTTACGGGGCCCTGCCCGCTCCGAGCGGGACGTCTTAGTCGAGCTCCAAGCACTGTGCATGAAGCCAGGCTACATACACGCCGTTGCGGCCCTGTGCTTCCGCGACAACATGCTGATCTACAGTGAACGTGTGAGCGAGGCGGATTTGCGGAATCGCTTCGATCCCAGCCGATTGCTGCGCACTGAGATCAACACACTCCTCGGCTTAATGCTCAAGACACCGATCGATTGGACGCTCCCAAGCCCTGAGGTACTGGGCGAGTACGTCGCGGCGAGCGATCAGTTGCTGCAGGAACTCCATCACGCCATGTCTGGAGCGTTTTCACTGGGTGAGGCCCTAGCGGCATTGAAACGGGGCGAGCATGTGAACCCCTTCGATTCTGGGAATGCGATGCGCGAGCCGATCTATTACGCCGCGGAATCGGCTTATAACTTCCAATACGTGGATCTCGCGGCACAACGGTATGCGGCGGACGCCGATTGGCTTCAGGCCCACGTCGGATTCACGATCGCTCAGGCCTGCTCCGTTGCGGAGGCCGCAGATCGAGTGCTGATGGATCGATTCCCCGATTTCATGATTGCCCTGCGCAAGTCGCCTCTCGACCAATGGTCCATGTTGCCAGCGTTTTGCGTGACGCCCACCGAAGTCGGGGCTTACGCTAGCTTGGAGCCTGCGCTAGTCGAACGCGTCCTACTCAAGTTCACCGTGCCCGATGGCGACATGAATCCTCGGTTTGCCGCGCTGCAGGATTTCAACCAGATAACGGCGACGCCACTCCTTCGGTCGCCCAGCGGAGAATTTGTCTCGCTGCAGAACTACGCGCTAGCAGAAGCAATATACGACTCACCGTTCTACTGGATGCAGGACGACAAACGCTATCGACCTAATCGCGATCGGCATCGCGGCGAGTTCACTGAGAACTTCGTTGCCGGACGCTTGGCAGCAGTATTCGGTGCCGACCGAGTCTTTGCCAACATCGACATTTGGGAGGGTAAGACCAAAGTCGCGGAGATCGACGTCCTTGTGCTCTGGGCCGACCGGGCGATTGTCGTCCAAGCGAAAGCTAAACGCCTCACCGTCGAAGGGCGCAAGGGTAATGACCAAATCATCCGAGACGACTTCAAAAAGAGTGTTCAGGATACCTACGACCAAGGCCTGACCTGCGCCGAATGCCTCGGGGATTCCCGCTACCGCTTCACCCGTGCCGATTGCTCGGAGATAGACCTACCTTATGTAACCGAAATCTTCATGTTCTGCGTAGTCAGCGACCATTACCCAGCGTTGAGCTTTCAAGCCCGCCAGTTTCTTAAGACGCGCGAGGTGCCGCACTTGCGGGCCGCCCTGGTCACCGATGTTTTCCTGATCGACGTCTTGACCGAGCTGCTATCGACGCCGCTGCAGTTTCTAAGTTTCATCGCTCGTCGCACCCGGTACGCCGACCGCCTGCTGGCTGCGCAGGAATTGACGATTCTTGCTTACCACCTCAAGCACAACCTGTGGATGGAGGACACTACGGCGATGCTGCACTTAGCCGAAGACTTCACCGCTGGATTGGACATCGCCATGACAGTTCGTCGTCGGGGTCTGGCTGGCGATGCCACCCCCCAGGGGTTCATGACGCGCTTCGAGGGCAAGACACTCGGGCGAATCGTGCGGCAGATCGAAACCCAGCCTGAGCCAGCAGTTTTGGAGCAGGGATTCCAGTTGCTCGAAATGAATGGCGCGGCGTTCGACAACCTCAGTCGCATAATCGATCGGCAAGCTCGTCGTGCTGCACAGGATGGCAAACCGCATGACGTGACGATGATGTTTGACGACGGCAGTGGTTTCACTGTCGTGTGTTCGGGCGAATCGGATAGCGTGGTGGCTCCGAAGCTGGCCTCCTATTGCACGCACCGCAAGTATCGGCAGAAGGCTAATCGATGGTTCGGCCTGTGTCTGACGCCCGGAGATGCGCGGTTGCGTTTTGGCCTGCGGCTGTCTGATCCGTGGAAACAGGACGATGCACTGGATATGGCGACTGCCAATATGATCGAGCCTACGTCAATGGATATTGCCTACAAACGCGCGTTCCGCGGGGGTCGGATGCACCCCAAAGTTGGTCGCAATGACCCGTGTCCGTGTGGCAGTGGCCGCAAGTACAAGAAGTGCTGCATTGACAAGTAGGCATCCAAGCGGGCGGCAGCTGCGCCTCAATGTCCTCTTTGGGTCGGCAGCGGCCCGTTGCGATTGCTCTCGATAGTTGCTGCCATGGCAGGGTCAACACCGGCTACATGATCATCGTCAAACTCGCGGCCAACGATTTCCGGCGAGGTGATCAGCGTTGACCGGGACACCGGTGAGGCCTGCCTGCGTACCCGGCGAAGCCGGGAACGCGCGTGCCTGTGAATCACAAGGGTCGCGAGCGCGATCAGCGAGAGCACCGAGACCGCAATTGCAAAACCCAATCCCGCGGGACGCAGGTCAAGGTGATTGGTGGCAAGACCGACACCGGCGGTCACGGTAAACTGCGCCGATGCCTGCTGCCCCCAACCTCCACCTCGGTCATGCCGGCGAGCCGTATCCCGACGCGTTTTACGTGCGTCGCGGCGAGCACGGGTTCGCCTCCACCCTGCATTCGCAAGGCGCGTGGCAGCCGGGCGAACAGCACCTCGCGCCCGCGTCCGGCCTAGTGTTGGCCGAAGTCGAACGCCGCTTGCCGAGCGACAAGCTGGTATCGCGCGCGTCGTTCGACGTCCTCGGCGTGATCTACTCGGGTGAGTTCACCATCGACGTCCGGATGGTGCGGCCGGGGCGTTCGATCGAACTGGTCGAAGCCGAGATGCGGCACGGCGACCGCACCAGCATCCGCGCGCGCGTCTGGCGACTCGCATCCTCGGACACGACACGCGTGCAGGGCACCGAGTGGGCAACGCTGCCGCCACCCGATGCCATGCAACCGTTCCCGCTTGCGTCAATCTGGGAAGGCGGCTACATCGGGTCGCTGGAAGCGCGCCAGGACAAGGACGCCCGTCCGGGTCGCGGGCGCAGCTGGATCCGCACGCGCTGCCCGCTGGTCGCAGGCGAAGCCGATCCGCCGGTCGCGGGTTTCCTGAAGTTGATCGACACCGCCAACGGACTGGTGGTGCGCGAGCGCCCCGGCGACGTGTTCTTCGCCAACGTGGACCTCACCGTGCATTTCCTGCGCGAACCGCAAGCCGGCTGGGTCGGATTCGACACCCGCGTCAGCTTCGGCCCGACCGGCTTGGGCGAAACGTTCTCGGTGCTCAGCGACATCCACGGACCCGTCGGCACTGCCGCACAAAGCCTGACCGTGCGCGCGGGCGAGCGCTGACTCCGCGCCACTGCGTCAACGGTGGCCGAACCGGGACACGCACGTGCAGCGCGTGTTCCAGGCGAACGTGACCGCCCACAACACCAGCGTGGCGTAGCCCGCACCCAGTCCGAGCCAGTGCAAGACCGGCGACTTCAGGACGACACCTGCCTCAAGGCAGCCCAGCGCAAACACCGCGGTCGAGAAGGTCGGTGGCCACGCCGCGAAGCCGCAGTAGCGGCAGCGATGCAGCAAAAAGCGCGCGCTGCCGATCAGCACCGGCACGCACAGCACGATCGCGACGACCACGGTCACGGCCAGCGCACCCTTGAGCCACGCCTGCAACCATCCGTCTGCAACGGGAGCCTGCAACACGAGGCCCAGCGCGGCAGCGGCCAGTCCCGCACAACCCATCGCGATCCACCATGGCGCCTGCGCCACACCGCCAAGCCCGAAGCGCCGTATCCGTACCAGCGCCACGCCGGCGACGGCCCAGTAACCGAGCCAGCCGCACAGCACCGTCGCGAGTGCGAGCGTCGCCAGCAAGCTTGCCGCATGGCCCGATTCCAGTCGTGCCACGGCGCTCGCCGCGATGCCTGCACCCAACAGCGCCGCGGGGACGAGGAACCACGCGCCATCGACACGGTGCAGAGGCATGGAGCGACACGCGAGCGACCACACGAAGCGCACGACGCAGACAACCGTCAGCAGCCAGGTGGCGGCAAGAAATACCAGCGCGAGGACTCGCGACCACGGACCGTCGCCGCTCGCGACCAACGTGGCCAACCCACCCGCGATCACCGCCAGCCCCAGCGGCACCGTGTGGATGCCCGAATGTTCGTGCGCGGGACCGATGGCATAGCAGGCCCGGCACACCGCGCGCCACTCGCGGCGATGCCGCCATGACCCAGCCAGCGGCAACCACAGCGCCTGCAGCACGGCCAGCACCAGCAGCGGCGTGGCGAGCACCTGCAAGCCACAACGACTGGCCAGCGCTGAGGCGCCGGCGGTCGCCATCACCGCGCCGTACGGCAGTCCTTCGCGCAACACCATGCTGCTTGCCGCGGCCACGAGAGGCTCGCTGCCGGCCTCAGGATTGGCCAGTCGCAACAGCCGGTTGGCGCGGTCGCACCGCAGAGGATTTTTCCGCCAGCCCCGCATCCAGCCGGACGCTCCGCAGGCGCAACGCATTCGTCACCACCGACACCGACGAAAAACTCATCGCCAGCGCCGCGATCATCGGCGACAGCACGATCCCGAACGCCGGATACAGCACGCCCGCGGCGATCGGAACGCCGACCGCGTTGTAGGCGAACGCCCAGAACAGGTTCTGGTAGATGTTGCGCACCGTCGCCTGCGACAGCGCGCGCGCGCGCACGATGCCCGAGAGATCGCCGCGCACCAGCGTCACCTGCGCGCTTTCCATCGCGATGTCGGTGCCGGTGCCCATGGCGATGCCGACGTCCGCCGCGGCCAGCGCCGGGGCATCGTTGATGCCATCGCCGGCCATCGCCACCTTGTGGCCATCACGTTTGAGCGCCTCGACCACCGACGCCTTGTCGGCCGGCGAGACCCCGGCATGGACTTCGTCGATGCCGAGTTTGCCGGCGATCGCGCGCGCGGTGACCGCGTGGTCACCGGTCAGCATCACGATGCGCACGCCTTCGCTGCGCAGCGCCGCGAGCGCATCCGGCGTGTCGGACTTGATGCGGTCGGCCACGGCCAACACCGCGGCAACGCGTTGATCGACGACCAGGTACATCACGGTCGCGCCCTCGCCACGCAGTGCTTCGGCGTGCGACGACACCGCACCGCCCTCGCCCATGCCGAGCGTTTGCAGCAGCTTGGCGTTGCCGACGGCCACCTCGGAACCTGCAACGCGGCCGCGCACGCCACTGCCGGTCAGCGTCTTGAAATCATCCACCTCGGGAATCGCAACGCCGCGCGCTTCGGCCGCGATGACGATGGCACGCGCCAGCGGATGTTCGCTCGGCCGCTCCAGCGCCGCCGACAGAGCCAACGCACGGGACTCATCGAAGCCGCCCAGCGGCTCGACGGCCTGCAACGAAGGCTTGCCTTCGGTGAGCGTGCCGGTCTTGTCCACCACCAGCGTGTCGATGTCGCGCAACGCTTCGATCGCGGCCGCATCGCGGAACAGCACGCCCATGTGCGCGCCGCGCCCGCTCGCCACCATGATCGAAATCGGCGTCGCCAGGCCGAGCGCGCACGGGCACGCGATGATCAGCACCGACACCGCGGCGATCAGCGCGTGCGGGAACGCGGGCGCCGGGCCTACGGCGTACCACACGATGAACGCCAGCACGGCCACGGCCACGACCGCGGGCACGAACCATGCGGCCACGCGATCGGCGACGCGCTGCAGCGGCGCCCTGCTGCGCTGTGCCTGCGCGACCAGCGAGACGATCTGCGAAAGCATGGTGTCGGCGCCGACGCGCGTCGCACGCATCGTCAACGCACCATCCTGGTTGATGGTGCCGCCCGTCAGTTTGTCGCCACGCGTCTTCTCGACCGGCAGCGGTTCGCCGGTCAACATCGACTCATCCACGTGGCTGGTGCCATCGGTGATCTCGCCATCCACGGGCACTTTTTCGCCCGGCCGCACGCGCAACGTGTCGCCCGCCTGCACGACCTCAAGTGGCACGTCGGCTTCAGTGCCGCCCGCGGCGATGCGACGCGCGGTCTTGGGTGCGAGGCCAAGCAGTGCCTGCAGCGCCGAGCCGGTGCGCTTGCGCGCGCGCAGTTCCATGAAGTCGCCCAGCGTCACCAGGGTGACGATCACCGCAGCCGATTCGAAGTACACGCCAACCCGGCCGTGCATGTCGCGGAACGCGGGGGGAAACAGCCCCGGGAACAGGAACGCGATCGCGCTGTACAACCACGCCACGCCGGTGCCCAGCGCGATCAGCGTGTACATGTTGGGCGACCACGGTTTCAGCGAGCGCCAGCCGCGCACGAAGAACGACGCGCCGCCCCAGATCACCACCACCGTGGCCAGCACCGCTTCGATCCACGCGGCCACGGTGTCCCATGGCGCCGGGAAATGCCAGCCGAACAGGTGCGGTCCCATCGCCAGCACAAACACCGGAATCGTCAACGCGACCAGGATCCAGAAACGCGTCGCGAGGCTACGCACCTCGCCACCATCGTCGGCCTCCGCGGTCGGCAGCAACGGCTCCAGCGCCATGCCGCACTTGGGGCAATGACCGGGGCCGATCTGCCGCACCTCGGGGTGCATCGGGCAGGTGTAGATCGTGCCGGCGGGTGCGTCGGCTGCGTGCGCGTGGGCGGCATGCGAGTGTTCCGCGTGGGCGTGCCCACCATCCGCGGCTACCGGCACACCGAGGTACTGCTCCGGGTTCGCCACGAACTTGTCGCGGCAACCTTCGGAGCAGAAGTTGATGGCCTTGCCGGCGTGCGTGACGCTGTAGCGCGGATGCGCGGGGTCGGTCGTCATGCCGCACACCGGGTCCAGCCGGCCGGCCTCGATTTCTCGGCGACGCGCCTTGGCCAGGATCGCCTCGGGATCCGCCTCGAACTTCTTCCGGCAGCCGTCACTGCAGAAGTGATACGTCGCGCCGTGGTAATCGGCGTGCCGCTGCGATGGCAACGCCACTTGCATGCCGCAGTTGGGGTCGATGGCAAATTCGCCGACGTTTGCGGCGTGGTCGTGCTGTGCGTGTTCGTCGTGCATGGTCATGCGTTCTCCTCGCCCCCAAGTGCGCGCAGGATCGGGCAGTGCTCGAGCGCGCCATGCCCCGGGCAGGCGTCGATAAGTTGTTGCAGGCCGCGTTTCATGCGCTGCAGCTCGTGGATGCGCTGGTTCACCTGGTCAAGCCGGGCCTCGGCGCGCTGCTTGACGCTTTTGACGCCGCGCTCACGGTCGGTGGACAGCACCAGCAGTTCGCGGATTTCCTCCAGCGTGAACCCGAGTTCCTTGGCGCGCCGGATGAAGCGCAGCCGCTCAACCACGTCGGGGCCATAATCGCGGTAGCCGGACGCGCGCCGTCGCGGCGGCGGCAACAGCCCTTCGCGTTCGTAATAACGAATGGTGTCAATGCCGACTTCCGCGCGGCGCGCGACGCCGCCTATGGTGAAATGCTGCGTGGCTTGCGTGTTCATGTGCCTATGTTAGACCCTTGACCATGGTCCAGAGTCAAGCCTCGTTTTCAGGCAGGCCCGGACCCTCGGGCCGATGCCAGTCAGCCACACGCCTTCAGAACCTCGGGGTTCAGGAGATTGGGTGGATGTCCGGCGTTCGGGCCATGGCCAAACCGCGCCAGCACGGCATCCACTGCGGTGGCCGTCATGGCGCGGCGCGTGGCCGCGGTGGCGCTGGCGATGTGCGGGCTCAACACGACATTGTCGAGTGTGAGCAGCTTCGAGTGCACGTTCGGCTCGCCTTCGTAGACGTCCAGCGCCGCGGCCGCGATGCGTCCGTCGGCCAGTGCGGCCGCCAGCGCCGCATCATCGACGGTGCCGCCCCGCCCCGCGTTGACCAGCACTGCATCCCGCTTCATTTGGGCCAGCTCGTCAGCACCGATCGCATGGCGGGTCGCGGGCGTCAGCGGCAGCAACAGGACGACGAAATCGGATTCGCGCAGCAGCGCGTCCTTGTCAACGTAGCGTGCACGGCATTCGTGTTCGATGGCCTCCGGCAGCCGCGAACGGTTGTGGTAGAGCACGGGCATGTCGAAGCCCGCCGCGCGCCGCGCAACGCCTTGCCCGATGCGGCCCATCCCGAGGATGCCCAGCGTGCGGCCATGCACGTCCACCCCCAACCAATCAGTGAAACGGTTGCCGTGCCACGCGCCCGCGCGCAGCCAGCGTTCGGCCGCATGCGTGCGGCGCGCGGCGCCCAGCAGCAGCGCCCAGACATAGTCGGCCACCGTTTCGCTCAACACGCCGCCCGCGTTGGTCGCGGCGATACCGGCGGTGGTCAGCGCCGGCAGATCGAGGTTGTCGTAACCCGCGGCAAGGTTGGCGACGATGCGCAGGTGTTTGGCGTGGGCGATCTCCTGCGCGCCGATCCGCAGGTTTCCGCCCACGATCGCGGCAGCGCAATCGGCCAGCCTGGCCGCCACGTCGGCCGGCGTGAACTTCAAGTCTTGCGGCTCGGCCCGTACTTCAAAGCACGGGCGCAAGTGCGCGATTTCGTCATCGAAGGTCGGGCGTGACACCCAGACCACCGGCAGTGATTTCGTCGTCATGATTTCCGGTGCATTCGCAGCGCCCACTCAGAATGTCACCTGCGTGTACAGGCCCAGCACCACCGCATTGGGGATGGCGCCGGCGCCACCGGGGCGCAGGATGTATTGCACGTTCGGGCGCAGTATCAGCCAGGGTGTGACTTGCGCGCCGTAATCGACTTCGACGACGCCTTCGTAAGTCTGGATGCCGACCACGCCCGGCAACACGCTGTCGCGTTCGCGCTGGAAACGCGTCACGCGCGGATTGGTGTGTGCGTACGCTGCCGTGAAGGAAACGAAATCACGCGGGCGGTTGTCGAACGGCGCCTGCCAGACGCCACCCGCAAGCCAGAACCAGTCATAGCGCGCGGTAGCCCTGTCGCCCATGCCGGCCATGATGCCCAGCCGCAGGTGCCGCGCCGGATCGGTACTGGACTGATAGACAGTCTGGCTGGCGATGCCGTAGCCGCCGAAGCGTCCGTTGCGCTCGAGGAACGGTTCACCCGTCAGGCCCGCCGGCCGATGGTTGATGTCGTCGTACACGTCCGGCGCGTCGGACGTGTTGTAGTACGCGCCCACCTTGTAGTCGCCGGGCAGGCCGCCGTCACCGCGCCCGGTTTCCCAGCCCAGTTCCACCGGCAGGAACACGCCGGTGCTGTCGAAGCTCAAGTCGAAGCCCTTGTCCTTGTCGCCGGCATCGGGATTGACCTGGAACACGCCGGTCGTCACGTAGAAGTGCGGCGTGGGATACGCCGTGATGCGCGCGCCCCACTCGGCGGTCGGGAAATTGTGCGCGCCGCTGTTGGTGGTCATCGCGTTGGCGTGGCCACAGATCACGCCGTTCTGGAACTTGCAGAAATCCGGCAGCCGCGCCAGGTGATCGCCCAGCGGCGACCAGCCGAGCTCGATCTGGACGCGGTGGTCGTCGAAATCCTGCTGGTAGTTCAATTCCGCCAGCCGGAAGTTCTGCCCTGCGCCGTACAGTTCCTGCACCGAGAACTGGTTGTGCAGCACGTCGTTGGTCAGGCTGCGGCCCTTGCGGTCGGTCAGCGTGAACTGGATCTTTGCGTCGGGGATGCCGGCGAGGCGCTCAAGGTCGAACAACGTTTCCAAGTCCAGTTGCTGGGTGTAGCGCGCGGTACGCCGCAGCCCCTTGCCGGCCACGATGCCCGCGCTTTCGCTGGCGTAGTGCGCGTTGAACGTGATGCCGGCCTTTTCAAGTTTCGTGCGCAAGCCGCCCCAATCGCCGGTCAGGGTCTTGCGGCCTGTCGACTGGTCCGGTGGTGCCTGCTG
This sequence comes from Pseudomonadota bacterium, assembly GCA_018241365.1. Taxonomy (GTDB): domain Bacteria; phylum Pseudomonadota; class Gammaproteobacteria; order Xanthomonadales; family Rhodanobacteraceae; genus 66-474. The sequence continues at coordinate 51,253 of JAFEDX010000002.1, read as the reverse complement.
TGCCCAGGCGACCGGTTGGCAGGCGAGCAGCGCCGCGCCGATTGACAGGACCGCGGCTGCAACGGTTCGTGTTGGCCGGATGCGACGCATGGACTTGTCACACACGCTAACGCCCGGCCGGCGCATCCGCCGCGCGCCGACGCCGCCGCACGACCGCCAGCACGACCCACACGATGATCGCTGCGATGATGACCAGCACGATGGCCAGCAGGATGCGCGCCAGCAGGATCAGGTTCGACGGCGCACCGCCGGCCCGCGCCGTCGCGACCTGCGTCAGCGTGACCTTGGCCGCGGGGTTGCCGAAGTGCTGCGTCACGTAGGTGCCGAGCGTCGCGATCTGGCGGTCGGTCAACTCACCCGAAAAGCCGGGCATGCGCGTGCCCGAGCCGTCGGTGTGCCAGCGCACGCCGTCAAGGATCACCATCACGAGGTTGTCGGTATTGAACCGCCCGGTCGCGGTGTTGTGGAACAGCGGCGGCAGGCCGCCATCGAAACTGCCCTGCCCCTGGTCCTGGTGGCAGCTTGCGCAGTAGGCGTCGTAGAGTTGCGGCCCGGTCATGTCGTCTGCATGCTTCGGCAAGGGCTTGCCGCGCAGGCTGGCGAGGTCGGCGTACGCGCTGCCCCATGCGTCCACCGGGCGTGTATCCGCGGCGTCGTGCCGCGCCGGGACCGTTTTCAGATAGACGGCCATCGCGCGCAGGTCGGCGGGCGTCAGATGGCGCAGGCTGTAGTCGATCGCTTCGGCCATCGGGCCGGCTGCTTGTGCCTTGCCCGGCGCGCGGCCGGAGCGCAGGTAATCGACGATGTCCTGCTGGCTCCAGTTGCCGATGCCGCTGTTGGCGTCGGGCGTGATGTTGGGTGCGAACCACGTGCCGACCACGCCGCCCGCCAGCGCATCGGACGATTTCGAGGCCATCAAAAGATTGCGCGGCGTGTGGCAGGTGCCGCAGTGCGCCGGGCCTTCCACCAGATACGCGCCACGATTCCATTCCGCGCTTTGGGCCGGGTCCGGTTGGAACGGATGCCGGTTCAGGAACAACAGGTTCCAGCCCGCCATCAGGATCCGCAGGTTGAACGGAAACGGCAGCCGGGTGGCGGGTGGCTTGCTGGCGACAGGTTGCACGCCGTGCATGAAGTACGCGTACAGCGCCTGCACGTCGGCGTCGGTGAGTTGCGAATACTCCGTGTACGGCATCACGGGATACAGGTGCGAACCGTCGGCGCGGATGCCCTTGCGGACGGCGCGGCTGAACTGCTGCTCCGTGTAATTGCCGATGCCGTCGGTCTTCGAGGGCGTGATGTTGGTCGATACGACCGGGCCGATGGGCGTCATCGTGGCGAGGCCACCCGCATAGGGTTTGGCACCGGGTCCGGTGTGGCACGCCACGCAGTCACTCGCGGTCGCGACGTACTGGCCGCGCTGGATTTCCGCGGCGCCCGCGCTGTTGGCCGCCGCCGCCGCGCAGGTTTGCAGCCCCAGCAACAGCACCGCCAGGCCCGCAACCAGCGACTTGCATGCAGGCGCGTTCATGTCGCGCCTCCGTTGTCCGCGCCGGACGATTTGGCCGGCACCATGTGGTCGGCGGTACGCAACGCCAGCGCCACCGCGGTCAGGGTCGAGTTCATCGTCGCCGCGGTCGGCATCACGCCGGTGCCGCACATGTACAGGTTCTCGTGATCGTGCGCGCGCCCGAAGCCGTCGGTGACGAACTTCGCGGGGTCGTCGCCCATGCGCAACGTGCCGGTGATGTGCTGGTTGTTGGCAAACTGGCCGTCCGGGCTGTAGCGCAGGCCGGTGCCACCCATCAGTTCGGCGATCTTCGCGAAATCTTGCTTCGAACGTTCGGCGCCACGCCGGGTGTAGTCGTCGATCGAATAGTGCGCGACCGGCTTCGGAATGCCCAGCGCATCCTTCTCGGAGCTCAGCGTGATGCGGTTGTCCGGGTTCGGCAGCACTTCCAGCACGTTCTTGACGTTGCACTGGCGCGCGGCACGCCAGCGCAGTTGCTTCTCGAACTCGGGGCCGTACACGCCTTCGGCGATCAGCGCCTCGGTGACGCTGAGCACCTGCGAGATGTTGGTGAAGTCCAGCCGGTACGCCGCGTGCTGCGAGCGGAACGCGCCGTCGCGCATGGTGTTGATGGAACTCGGGCTTTGCGGGCCGCGCCCCAGCCAGAGTTCCTCGTCGGCGTAGAAGGTCAGCGACGAACTCGGGTGGTCCATCAGGTGCCGGCCGACCATGCCGGAACTGTTGGCGATGCCGTTCGGATACTTGCTGCTGGTGGACATCAGCAGCAGCTTGGGGCTTTCGATGCCGTTGGCCGCGAGGATGAACTGCCTCGCGGTGACGCGATGGCTGGTCTTGTCCGGGTCGTAGTAATGCACCGCGGCGATGCGCCCCTTCGCGTCGGCTTCGATGCGGTACACGACCGCGTCGGCGCGTACCTTCACTCCCGCGGCTTCCGCGGCTTCGACCGCGTTGATGCCGAGGTACTGCGCGTTGACGGGGCAGATCGGCTGGCAGGAATTGTTGCCCACGCACGCGGGACGCCCGTCGTAGCTGCGGCTGTTGCGCGCCACGGTGTTGGCGACCACGGGATACACCGGCGCCAGCCGTTCGCGGAATCGGATCATCGACCACGGATCGGCGACGGGTGGCAGCGGGAACGGATGCTTGCGCGGGGACCCCGTGTTGTCCGCACCGGCGACGCCGAGGATTTCCTCGGCTTCCTGGTACCACGGATCGAGTTCCTCGTAAGTCATCGGCCAGTCGACGCCGACGCCATACAGGCTCTTGATGCGCACGTCGTTCGGCACCAGACGCCACGCCTGCGCCGCCCAATGCCACGTGGTGCCGCCGACCACGCGGATGTATTCCGCGGGGTATGGGTACGGCCCGGCCTGGATCAGGTAGCCGTTGTCCTTCGGCTTGTACTGCGGCTGCATCGCCCACGGCGAGTACGGATACGGCGACATCCAGTCGCCTTTGCGCGGCGAGTTGCGGAAGGCCGCGACGATGCGGCCGCGGTCGATGCGCGGACCCGCTTCGAGGATCAGCACCGGCACGCCGCGCAGCGCCAGTTTGCGTGCCGCCAGCGCGCCGCAGATGCCGGAGCCGATCACGACGACCTCGGCCGAGTCAGGCGTTGCCATGCTCGTCGCCTCCTTTTGCGGCCGGCGGATTCGACCAGCTTCCATACGGACCGTAGGCGTAGGTGGGCGGCTTCAGCACGTCCGCCACCATCACGGCATCCAGTGCATTCTCGTAGGCGACACAACGCGTCGCTTCGCCATCGCCGACGAGGCCCAGGCACCACGCGCGCATGAGCTTGCGCGGCAGCGGCGCGAGGCTGGAGTGCGCAGCATCCAGCGCGCCCTGCAATTTGGCAGGGTCGATCTGCTGCGCTTCGATTTGTTTCAGCAACGCCTGGCAGTCCGCATCAAAACCCGGCTCGATATCGACCAGCGCCGCGTGCAGGCGCTGGCCCAGTACCGAGTTCAGCACCCGTTTGCCCGCGAGGATCGCTGACAGCGCGACGAATGCGCCGTGCCCGGCATCGGTGACGGGTACCGCCAGCGCCCATGGGACCAGCGAAGCGGTGTACGCGGTGACGAGGCCCGCGAGCAACTTGCGGCGCGCGGGATCGATGGGACCATCCGGGCGGCTTGCTGGGGTGGCGCAGCCGTCAACCGGCTCGACTTTGCCGCGAGCCGTGTTCACACTTTTCATGAATCACTTCCTGTCGATTGAATATTTTCCGGCGCCCGTCACGCACAGCAGCAGCAGGCCGCCGGTGATGCTGACGTTCTTGTAGAAGTTGACGAAGTTCGCGCCGTAGGCCGCGCCCGTCATGGTCCAGTAGTGATGCCCGATGAATGCGGTGGCCAGCGTGTATACCGCCATCAGCAACGCTAGCGGCCGTGTCCACAGGCCGATCACCAGCGCAATGCCCACCAGGAATTCAATGACGACGACGACGATGGCAGCCACCGTCGGGATCGGCAATCCGTACGCGGCCATTGCGCCGACGGTGCCGGCAAAGCCCCACATCTTTTGCCAACCCGCGCTCACGTACAGGATCATCAACAGGATGCGCGCGAGCAGGATCAGCCAATCCCGCTGGCGGTCGAACATGGCGTCGAACATGGTTTGCCCCTTGCAGTGGAGATGCATTGGATCGGTGAGCGCATCCGTGCATGGCAACGGCTTCTTTCCGATCAGCTCCCTCTCGGCAGGACTGTCATGACACGCTCGACGAACAGGTGCAGCTCCCTCATGTAATTGCGCAGGAATTCGGCAGTCGCATCGCTGGTGACCTGGCCGTCGTCGGTGATCAGGCCCGGCGTGAACTGGATGTATGCCTCGATCGCATTCATCAGCGGCGAATTGCAGAAGCACATCACGCTGCGCAGGCTTTGTTGCGCCAAGGCCGTGCCGATCGCGCCCGGCGAAGTGCCGATCACGGCCGAAGGCTTGCGGGAGAATGAATTCTTGCCCCATGGCCGGCTGGCCCAGTCGATCGCGTTCTTCAGCCCACCCGGAATCGTGCGGTTGTATTCCGGGGTCACGAACAGCACCGCGTCCACGTCGGCAATCGCCTGCTTGAACGCACGCGCGACCGGCGGGAAATCGGCGTCGTAGTCGTAGCTGTACAACGGCAGATCCTTGAACGGGATCTCGGTCAGCACCAGCGTGGGCGGCGCAAGGTTGACCAGTGCCCTCGCAAGCTTCCGGTTGAGCGAAGCCTTGGCGAGGCTGCCGACGAAATAACCGACTTTGTACGTGGTCATGCGGACTCCCGGATTGACGAGGGATCGTGGTTGACTACCTGGCAGCAGCAGCGATGCGTGAAGCTCCTCAGTGGCACGCAGGATTTTTGGCGTGCTCGACCGCGAAGAAACTGATCGTGGCAGGCGCCAGTGACACGTGCCCCGCCTTGGTTGGTTTGCCATCCAGCGCCGGCAAGGCGTTGTTCGCCCCCAGCGCAAGCACATGGCCATTGAGCTGCACGTTCGCATCTTCGAGCTTGGCAGCACTCAAGGTGTAGCGTTGCGACGCGATGGGCAGGTCGAGTTCGGTCGGCTCGGTGCGGCTGTTGTTGATCGCGAGGATCGCGACCCCGCCAGGCACGCCGCGCAGGCATTGCGCATAGACATGGTGGCCCTCGGCGATGGGCACGCCGCTGTCAAGCACCGTCGTTCCCATCAGCTTGCGCCACAACAACGCGGCCCAGTAATCCGGCTTGGGTTCGAAGGTGTTTTCATCCAGCAGGCCGTAGTCGCTGGAGGCCAGCGTGTTGTGGAACACGACGAACACATCCTGGCGGGCAAGCCGGCCAAGCTGGTCGAGGTAGCGAAAGGTGTCAAGGAACGTGCCGCCCCACGGATTGCCGCCGCAGGCGGCGTCGGCCGTTTCGGTAAGCCAGAATGGTTTGCCCGGCATGTACTTGTCGCGCACGCGGCGGTAAAAGGCCAGCGTCTGGTCGGTGCGCCCCAGCCAGTCTTCGGACAGCGCCTGCGCGGCGGTGGTCTGGTGGCCCATCGCGGCGCAGCGCTCCGATGCCGCGCCATAGTGGTGATAGGAAAACGCGTCGGCGCCGCCGGTATAGGCGGCGAGATCGGCCGCGTGCAGCAGTGGCTGGTCACCGTATCCGCCCGACGCGACCGCCCACTTGGCATCGGCCTCACCGACCGAGCCGGGCGCCAACAGTTTGACGGCGGGGTAGTCCTTGCGCATGAAGGCTTCGAATATCTTGAAATCACGCCCGAAGTCAGCCGCGGTGTAACCCTTGGGTGCGCCACCCATCACCGCCATGGTGGGTTCGTTGAAGTATTCGGCCGCGGCGATCTTGCCACCGTGCGCCTCGGTGAAAGCGAGCCAGCGATGCGCCTCGTCCGGACGCCACACGCCATCCGGACCGCGCGTGCCCACGCCGATCGGCATCGAAGTGACGATGGGTGCATCGACCGCGTTCGAGAAGGCAATCGCGCCCAGCCACTGCTTGCGCGTGAGCACGCCGCCGTAGCCCGGCGGCGGTTCCTTGGGCGGCGTGTCGGTGTCGGCGAAATACGTCGTGTTGGCCCAGGTGCCGCTGATGCGCACATACGCCGGACCGAGCGCCGCCGCCAGGGCGCGCAGCCGCGGATTGGCGAGGTTGATCGGCGGACGGTACTGGTACAGGTCGGCGCTCATTCCAGCGGGCGTATCACCGGCTCCCGACCCCGCTCCGCCGGCGGTTTTCGCCGACGGCTTGGCGATGTCCTTGTACGGCTTCCAGAAGCGGCCGCCGGTCACTTCCAGCATCTCGACGTTGTAAGACTGGTAGCGGGGACTGACCGCGCCGATGCGCGGCATGCTGGCCGGAGCAAGCGTGACGTCGTGAGCCGCTGCCGCGCGCGCGGGTGAAACGGGCGCAGCCAGCATGGCCACGGCGACGAGCCCCGATGTGACCAGGAGATTACCCAAGTTCATGTTCCTCACTCCTTCGAAGAATGGTTTGAAACCGTTGCGACGACAACGTGACGCTCAGCGGCCGGTGGAATCCGCGCGGCGGCTGGCTTCGAACAGGAACCAGACGCGCCGTTCGCCTTCGTCGATCCACTCCTCGATCAGGCTGGCGGTGGCGACATCCCGGCGCTCGTCGCACACGCCGTGGGCTTCGCGCAGGCGCGCGACCATGGCGAGATTGTCCTCGCGCAATTCGGCCAGCATGTCCTCGGGTTCGACGTATTCGGCATCGTTGTCGTCGATGCGCTGCAAACGCGCGATGCCGCCGATCGAGCGCAACGTGGTGCCGCCCAGCTTGCGTACGCGCTCGGCGATAGGATCGGTCATCGCATACAACTGGTCGGCCTGCTCGTCCAGCAGCAGGTGGTAGTCGCGGAAGTGCGGCCCGCTCATGTGCCAGTGGAAATTCTTGGTCTTGAGGTACAGCGCGAACACGTCCGCCAGGATCGCGTTCATCGCGCCGGCAATGTCGCGCACAGCCTTGGCACCGAGATCCGTGGGCGTGGTCGTTGCCGCCAGTTGTCGGCGCTTGAGGGAAGCCGCGTCGGACTTGGATGATGCATCTTTCATTGCGAATCTCCTCGAAAAACCCGTCTGGATGTCGCGCTCAGGCCCGTTCGACCAACCCGGCGATGAGGCCCGCCAATGACCGGAAATCACCTTCACAACGATGGCCGTTCAAAAAAAAGCCTGGCGTGCCGTTCACGCCGCTGCGCACGCCGCCCATGAAATCGCTGCGGATGCGCTGGTCGATGTCAGGTTTGCGGAGCGCGCGCGCCGCCGCGGCTTCGTCGATCCCGACGGCACGCAGACCCGCTTCCAATCCTTCGGCGCCGTAGGCGCTCCACTCTTCCTGGTTCTCGTAGAGCCAGTCGTGCATCGGCCAGAACTGGTGCTGCAATGCCGCCGCCTCGGCCATCTCGGCCGCCGGGCGCGCCAGCGGATGCGCTTCGCTCAGCGGGAAATTGCGAAACACGAAGCGCAGGTTCGCGCCAAACTCACGCTGGATGCGCTTGAGCTCCGGATAGGCCATGCCGCAGGCAGGGCACTGGTAGTCGCCGTATTCCACCAGCGTCACCGGAGCATTCGCGTGGCCCTGGACATGGTCGTTCGCGGCAACCGGCACCACCAGGTCGGGGGCTTGATGGGCGTTCATGACACCGCCTGCTTGAGTGATGTCCCCGACTGCATGGCTTCGAGGGCCTTGAGGATGCCGTCGGCGCCGGGATTGACGCCCATCGGCGACAGGTAACTCCAGCGGATCACACCCGAGCGATCGATCACGAACAGGGCTCGCTCGGCCACGCCATCTTTCTCGTCATACACGCCGTACTTGCGCGCCACCGCGCCCTTCGGCTCGAAATCCGAGAGCAGCGGGAAGTGGTATTTGCGGTCACGCGACAATGCGGCGTGGCTCCACGCGCCGTCCACCGAGATGGCGAGCAACTGCGCGTCGTACTTGCCGAACTCTTCCAGCAGCTCGTTGAACAGCGCGAGTTCGTCACCGCAGACCGGGCTCCAGTCGGCGGGATAGAACGCCAGGATCACGTTGCGGCCGCGAAACTCCGACAACGAAACGGTCTGGTCGGGCGTCGAGCGCAAGGTGAAATCGGGAGCGGCTTTGCCGGCGGACAGGATGGCCACGCTCAACCTCCCGATCAGAAGTACACGATGCCGATGCGACCTGCGCGTACCGTGAACCACGCGACAAGCCGCGATTACAGCAAAGCAAATGTAATCGCCGCGTGTATGACAGCCCATTCAGTGCGGTCAGGTCATGCAGCTTGCGCGCAGCGTGCTGATGTCGCACGGAATTCCGCAGACGCTGGACCTGGCGCCAGTCCCCTTGCAGGCACAGCTCACCGGCTTGGCGATTGGAACCCGGATCCGCCAGCCCGGCAAAGACGCAAAACGTCCCGCACGAGTTCACGCAGATGCGTCGTGCTGGTCGCTCACCCACGCGAGGTAGTTGATGATGCCGCTGAAGTCCTGGTTGGCAAACTTCGACTCGGTCATCTTCTCGTACAACTCGCGAGCGTCGCTGCCGAGCTGGCAGTGATAGTTCGCGATTGCCATCGCCTTCGCGGCCAGGCCGAGGTCCTTGGCCAGGGTGTGCGGTACCGCGCCGGGCTCGAAGTTGTGACTGGACGGCGCGGACGCGACGGTGCCGGGCACCGGGCTGTTGGTGGTGACCGACCAGCTCTGGCTGGTGGAAGTGGAGAAGATTTCAAACAACTTCTTCGGGTCCATGCCGAGCTTCGTGCCCAGGTTGAACGCTTCGGCGGCGCCGATCTGGTTGATGCACAGGAGCATGTTGTTGCAGATTTTCGCGATCAGGCCCGCACCGTGGCCACCGCAATACACGCTGTGCTTGCCCATGGCCGCGGTCAGCGGCTTGACGAATTCGAAATCCGCTTCGTCGCCACCGATCATGAAGGTGAGCGTCCCGGCATCCGCGCCAACCATGCCGCCGGAGATCGGCGCATCCATGCCGCGCTGCCCAGCCTTCCCGGCCAGCGACGCCGCCTCGCGCGTCTCGTCCACGCCAATGGTGGAGCAGTCCATGAACAGCGTGCCTTTCCTTGCTGCACCCAGCAGGCCATCGTTGTCATGCTCGCCGCGATACGCGGCGAGGACATGCTTGCCTGCGGGCAACACGGTGATCACGACCTCGACGTCAGCCACGGCTTGCTGGCCCGACGCGGCCGTGGCCATACCTGCCTTGGCCGCGGCCTGCATGGCCTCGCTTGAGAGGTCATTGGCAGTGACGTGGTGACCGGCCTTGAGCAGATTCCTGGCCATGCCCATGCCCATGTGTCCCAAACCGATGATCGCGACTTTCATGTGACCTCCTGACACGAACGCTTGCCCGCTGGATTTTTGCATGCACGGCAGAACACTGCGTGCGCAGGACTGCGGTCACTCTTGCCCGGGCGCGGGAATGTCGTAGGCGTTGAGCAATACCACCAACTGGCAATAGTTGGCGACCATGCAGGCGAGTTCAGCCACCTGCTTCTTGCCGAGCGCCTGCAACGCAGGTCGGCACGCCGCTTTCGGCAAGACCCCGCCACCGGCGAACACGCTCGGCCCTTTTTGCAGGTGCTTGGTATCAGGCTGCCTTCGGAATCGTGCGCACGGCGAACGCCATCATGATCTGCGACCAGCCGACCACGATCAGGTCGATGCCGATGAACAGTCCGATCACCCACAAGCCGCTGACCGGCCACTGCGCCCAGATGAGAATGCCGAGGATCAGCGTGACGATGCCGTCGAACAGCATCCATCCCCATCCCGGCACGCCGCGCATGCGGAAGGCCATCACGATCCGGAACACCGCCGCCACGATGAAATACATCGCCAGCAGGAGCGTCAGGATCACCGCGCCGGCAACCGGGCTGCGCAGCAGCATCACGCCAAGCACGATCGACAGCACCGCGTTCAGTACGTACAGGAACACGTGATCGGTGGTCTTGCGGTGCCGGATCGCCTGGATGCCACCGATGATGCCCGCGATCACCAGGATCCATCCGAACACCAGCACCGAGGTGATGGTGAAGGCCAGCGAATAAATCACCCCGAGTATGCCGAGGATCAAAAGACAAATGCCGAGCACCAGCATCCAGCCCCATTGCGAACGCACTGCCGAGGCATATTCGGAGAACATGCCCGTTGCCGCATTGCCCGTCGTGTTCATGTCGCGTACTCCCGTGGTGGTGGTGTGAGGCCGATGCAACCAACGCGTAGCATTAATCAGGCGACAGCCTTTTGATTACAGCAAAACAAATGTGATTACTGCGTATAGGGCGACGGGGTCGGCCTTCGCCCGCGGAGCATGGCGTCCGATCGATCGTCGCCCGCCGGTGAAACGGTTCCAGAACCGAGCGCCGGTGTGGGCGCCGCGGACTATACTTCGCGGTCGGCACCGATGATCCGCGCGACGGGCACAGCGTCGCCCGAACCATGGGCACACGCGATATTGGACGAGACTCGAAAGGTCAAAACCATGCCAACCCGACACGCCAAACTCGATGTTGCATTCATCGAACGCCAGCACGCGCGCCTGCTGGCCCTGCGCAAGCAGCTGCTGGGAGGAGAACGGCGTGTCCTGCGCGCCAAACGGGCCATCGAGGAAGAGCGCGGCGACGAGGCCGAGGAATTCGAGGAAAGGGCCCAGGAAATGGCCGACCACGAGATAGGCCAGGCCTTGCACGACGTGGACGATCGGCGGTTGCACGCCATCGAGCGCGCGCTGCAAAAGATCGAGGAAGGCACCTACGGCAAATCGGACGTGAGCGGCAAACCGATACCGCTGGCCCGGCTCGAAGTCACGCCGGAAGCGGTCACGCTCGAGAACGAACCCGAGGCCGGAACGACGCGGCGACCCCACTGAGGTTTCCAGGGAACATCCCCGTGGGCGTGCATGCAGCGGTTCCAATGTCCTGCGGTGCCTGGCTGGCGTGCGATTCCCATGGCCTACCGGCTGCGCCGGTACAACGCCGAACGTTTCCACCACGGCACGCCCTCTGCACCCTGTCCGATACGCTCGCCGACCCGCGCGGCAACGAGTGCAGGATGCATGGGTCCAGGACGCGGCCTTGACAACCGTTGGGCGCAAGGACTAAACCAGCCAGCCTTGGCGCGCGTGTCTCACGCCACCGGTCCTTGTGGACGGAGCAAATGACGATGAGCGCGAATCAGGCGAATGCTGCGGATCCCGTGCTGGCGAAACTGCACGGGCTGCTCCCGGATCTGGAAACGCTGTACAAGGACGTGCATTCGCACCCGGAACTTTCCATGCAGGAAACGCGTACGGCGGGGATTGCGGCGGAACGCCTGCGGACATCCGGTTTTGACGTCACGACCGACGTCGGCAAGACCGGCGTGGTTGGCCTGTTGAAGAATGGCAACGGCCCGACGGTGATGCTGCGCGCGGACATGGATGCGCTGCCGGTCGCGGAAACCACTGGCGTCGATTATGCGAGCAAGGTCACCGCAACCGACTCGGACGGCGCGACGGTGCCCGTGATGCACGCCTGCGGCCACGACATGCACGTCACCTGGCTGGCCGGCGCAGCCGCCTTGCTGGCGCAGGCGCGCGACGCGTGGCACGGCACCCTGATGGCGGTGTTCCAGCCCGCGGAGGAAACGGCCGCGGGCGCGCAGGCCATGATCGACGACGGCCTGTTCAAGCGCTTTCCCAAACCCGACGTGATCCTCGGCCAGCATGTGATGGTCGGGCCGGCCGGAATGGTGGCCGGACGCACCGGCGCGATAACCTCGGCCGCCGACAGCTTCCAGATCCGGCTGTTCGGGCGCGGCGCGCATGGCTCCATGCCGCAGGCCAGCATCGACCCGGTGGTGATGGCGGCGTCCGTGGTGCTGCGGTTGCAGACGATCGTCTCGCGCGAGATCGCCGCTTCCGAATCCGCGGTGGTCACGGTCGGCGCCTTGCAGGCCGGCACCAAGGAAAACGTGATTCCCGACGAAGCGATCATCAAGCTCAACGTGCGCACCTTCGACGAAGGCGTGCGCAAGCGCGTGCTCGACGCGATCACGCGTATCGTCAACGCCGAGGCCGCGGCTTCGGGCGCGCCCAAACCGCCGGAGATCACTCCGCTGGATCGCTATCCGCTGGCGACGAATGACGCGGCGGCGACCCAGCGTGTCGTGGAGGCATTCCGCAACCACTTTTCCGACGCGCGCATCCGGCAGACCGGCCCGGCCTCGGCCAGCGAGGACTTCGGGTCGTTCGGTTCCGAGTGGGGCGTGCCCTCGGTGTTCTGGTTCGTGGGCGGCACCGACCCCGACGTGTATGCCAAGGCCAAGGCGGCGAACAAGCTCAACGACCTTCCGACCAACCACAATCCGCGCTTCCTGCCGGTGCTGCATCCGACCCTCGCAACCGGCGTCGAAACCCTGGTGGTGGCGTCCCGGGCGTGGTTGGCGCGTCCATAGGGTCGTGTCCAACCGCTGCGCGTATGTAGACTCCCGCCCTGGAAGGAGGCGTGAGCCATGCACCAACTATTGACGAACGTGCTGGATCTGGGCGGCACCTTCGTGTTCGCGATCAGCGGCGCGACCACGGCGGTGCGGCGCAAGATGGACGTCTTTGGTGTCCTGGTCCTCGCCTTTTCCGCGGGCAATGCCGGCGGGATCACCCGCGACCTGCTGATCGGCGCCGTGCCGCCGGCGGCGGTTTCGCATTGGGTCTATCTCGCCGTGTCGGTGCTCGCGGGTCTGATCGTGTTTTTCCGGTACCCGCTGATCGCAAAACTCGATCATCCGGTGCAATGGCCGGATGCGGTGGGCCTGGCTTTTTTTGCCGTGGCGGGCACCGAAAAGGCGCTCGCCTACGGGCTCAATCCCGTGATGGCCGCGCTGCTGGGCATGTTGACGGGCATCGGCGGCGGCATGCTGCGCGACATACTGGCGAACGAAATACCGGTGGTGCTGCGCTCGGACTTGTACGCACTCGCGGCGCTTGCGTGTGCCGCCATCGTTGCGGCAGGGCACGTCCTGCACATACATCCCATCGTGCCCGCGATCGTCGGCATGGTGGTCTGCTTTGCGCTGCGCTACATGGCCATCCGGCACGGCTGGCACCTGCCCGAGGCGAGCGAGTCACGCAGGGCCGGCAAGGGGCCACGCCCACCGAACGGCGAGTGAGGACAGCCGCTTCGCCAGCGCGCATGCAACCCATGCGGGCCGCGATCCGGGCGCGGCGCCGCTAGGCTACGCGCATGGCGGTCATCGAACTGGTCCTGGCGATGCTGCTGGCCGTGGTGCTCAGCGGCTTGATCGTCCGCGCGCTGCCGTTTTCATTGCCCCTGCCGATCGTGCAGATCGCCTTCGGCGGCGTGATTGCCGGCGTGTTGCACCACGGCGTGGTGCTGGAACCGGCCATCTTCTTCCTGCTGTTCCTGCCGCCGTTGTTGTTCCTGGACGGCTGGAGGATTCCGAAAGACGACCTGTTGCGCGATCGGTGGGTGATCCTGCAACTGGCGTTGGGCCTCGTCGTGTTCACGGTGATCGGCGCCGGGTACCTGATCCATGCGTTGATCCCCGCGATGCCGCTCGCGGTTGCCTTCGCGCTGGCCGCGATGGTGTCGCCCACCGACCCCGTGGCGGTGTCGTCCATCGCATCGCGGTCGCCCGTTCCGAAGCGGCTGATGCACATCCTGGAAGGCGAATCGCTGCTCAACGACGCATCCGGCCTGGTGTGCTTCCAGTTCGCGGTCGCGGCCGTGGTCACCGGCAGCTTTTCCCTGGGCTCGGCGGCACTGACTTTCCTGTGGGTGGCGCTGGCCGGGCTCGCCACGGGCGTGGCCTTCACCCTCGCCGTCACCCTGGTGCAGCACACGTGGTCACGCAAATTCGGCGAAGAAGGCGGCTCACCGATCCTGATCAGCGTGCTGATTCCGTTCGGTGCCTACCTGTTGGCCGAACGCTTGCAAGCTTCCGGCATCCTCGCGGCTGTCGCCGCCGGTATCACCATGAGCTACGCGGACCTCGGTGGTCGCGGCATGCCGAACACCCGGATCGAGCGCAGCGCGGTATGGAGCACTATCCAGTTCACGTTGAACGGCGTCATGTTCGTGCTGCTGGGCGAGCAGTTGCCGAACATCCTGGGCGCGGCCATCGCAACCATGCGCAACGAGGTGCATCAGGCAGCATGGTGGCTCGCGATCTACGCCATCGCGATCGCGGCCGGCCTGGCGGTGCTGCGCCTGATCTGGGTCTGGGTATCCCTGCAGATCAACTTTTACCGGCGGCGCCGCGCAAGAGCCCAGGCGAACAAGGTCGGCTGGCGCTTGCTGTTCGCGACATCCCTCGCAGGTGTGCGTGGCGCGGTCACGCTCGCCGGCATCCTGACCCTGCCGCTGTTGCTGCCGGATGGAAGCCCTTTCCCGGCTCGCAACCTGGCTGTCTTCCTGGCCGCCGCCGTCATCCTGATATCGCTGGTTGGCGCGAGCATCGGCTTGCCGGCGCTGTTGAAAGGGTTGGACGTGCCCGACGATCCCGTGCACGTGCAGCAGGAAGACATGGCCCGCGCGGCGGCCGCGTGCGCCGCCATCAAGGCGGTCGAGCAGGCCCAACGCGACCTGCCCGGACAGGCCGCCCCGGATGAATCCGAAGCCTATGCGAGTGCCGCCAGCCGGGTCATCGAGATCTACCAGCGGCGCGCGCAGGAACGCGCGTCGGACGACACCGACGCGCAACAATTGCGCAAGGCCGATGCGGCGGAACGGGTCTTCCGGCTGGCGGCCCTGCGCGGCCAGCGGGAGGAGATCCTCGGCTTGTTGCGGCAGCGGAAAATCGGCGATGAAACCGCGCGCAAGCTGATCCGCGAGATCGATTTGCTCGAATCGCGGTATCGATAGCGTTGCGGGCGGCAGTTTCTGCGGCATCCAGCGGGGTTTCACTCGCCCCCATCCGCTCCGGTTGCGGGCGGATCGGCGGCGGGGATGCCCGCTGTGCCTTCGCGCCGGTCGCGTGCCAGCGCGGCGCGTGCCAGCAGCAGCAGGGAAATCGGTGTGGTGATGCTGACGCACACGCCGATCAGGATGACGTGCAACGCCGGCCGGCCTTCGCCCGCCCAGAAAAACACGATGGTGCCGGCCAGCACCAGGTACATCCCGAGCGTGGTGCCGAGCGTCGGTGCGTGCACGCGGCGGTAGAACGTATCCAGGCGCAGCAGGCCGGCCGAACCGATGCACGCCAGCAGCGCGCCGGCGATCACCAGCGCCCCGATCACCAGCGCGACCCAGCCCGGCACCGCCGCGAGCACGTTCATTCGATCACCTCGCCGCGCAGCAGGAACTTCGCGAATGCGGCGGTGGACGCGAAGCCGAGCAGCGCGATGATCAACCCGGCTTCGACATACAGGATGCTGCCGGTGCGGATGCCGATCGTGAGCAACAGCAGCATCCCGTCGATGGTCATCGCGTCCATCGCCAGCACCCGGTCCTGCGCGCGCGGACCGCGCATCATGCGCACGATGGCCATGCCCATGCCCAGCAGCAGCAGGAACTGGGCAGCGAGGATGGCGGTGGTCGCAAGGCCAGTCATCGGAAAATCCGCAGCAGGGGCTGCTCGTAGCGCTGCCTGATGTGATCGATCAAGGCAGCCTCATCGACGACATCGAGTACATGGAGCATCAGCACGCGGCGCAGCGAATCGTGGCTGACCCAGATCGTGCCCGGCGTCGCGGTGATGATGCAGGCCAGCAGCGCCAACGCGTACGGACTGGTGATCTCCAGCGGGATCGAGACGAATCCGGAGGTGTGGCGCGGACTGGGCGAGACGATGATTTTTGCCACCGCGAGGTTGGCACGCACAATGTCGGCGAATACCCGCACGAGCAGCAACAGCAAGGTTCCAAGGCTGCGCACGCGCACCCGCGGCAGGCCCAGCTTGCCGAGCGACCAGGACAACGCGAGCGCCAGCATGATGCCGAGCACGATGGTCGGCGCGGCGAGGCTTTGCTGCAGCAACAGCCAGGCAACCAGCAGCCACAGGGCAAACCACGGGTGCGGCAGCCAGCGCGTCATGGCGGCGTCTCCGCGCCCTGCCCGAGCACCGCGTGGATGTAATGCGCGGGCGCGTGGATCTGGTTTGCGGTCGCCGCGAGGTAGTTCCACGGCGCGGCGACCACGAAGGTGAACACGAGGCAGAGGCCCAGCAGTCCGACCACGGACACCGTTTCGCGGGCCTCGACGTGCGGGAATTCCCAGTCCGCGTCGGCCCAGAAAATCTGGATGCCGGCGCGCGCCATCGCGATCACCGTGCACAAGCCCGCGGTGATGATGAGCGCGAACAGGACGGTGGCGCCCGGCCCATGGTCCAGCATCGGCGCCAGCAGGGCGAACTTCGCGACGAAACCGGCAAGCGGCGGCAGTCCCGCCAACAGCAATCCGCATGCGAAGAAGCTGGCCGCGAGAATCACCACGGGCGCCGGACTCGTCACCCGCCGTTCGTCCTCGGCGGCGAACAGCGCATCGATGGCGGGATCGTAAGGCTCCAGTTGCGCCGCGCCTTCGGGGGTTTCGCGCGGCACGACGAGGCCGGTCAGCAGGAAGAACGCCGCGATCCCGAGCACCGAAATCACGAGGTACGCCAGCGCGCCCGCGGTCACCGCCGGACTGTGCAACGCGACCGCGCCCAGCAGCGTGCCCGAAGAGACCAGCACGCTGTACGCCGCGAGCTTGCCCAATTCGCGCGCGCCCAGCATCCCGATGCTGCCGACGACCAGCGTGAGGATCCCGAGCCCCAGCAGCCAGTCGCTGCCGAAATGCACCGACCCGGGCCCGGCAGCGGCGCCGAACAGCAGCAGGCTGAGGCGCAGGATCACGTAAACGCCGAGTTTGGTCATCGCCGCGAACAGCGCCGCGACCGGCGGGATCGCCGCCGAGTAGGTGCGCGGCAGCCAGAAGCCCACCGGCCAGGCCGCGGCCTTGATCAGGAAGGCCAGTCCCAGCAGCGCCGCGCCCGCGTGCAGCAGCGCGCGCGGCGTGCCGGTGAGGCCGGGGACCAGATGCGCCAGCACCGCCATGTTGACGGTACCGGTGACGCCGAAGATCAGGCCGACGCCGACCAGGAACAGCATCGAAGCCGTCAGGTTGATCGCGATGTAGTGCAGGCCGGCGCCGACCCGGCGCGCACCGGAACCGTGCAACGCCAACCCGTAGGATGCGGCCAGCAGCACTTCGAAGAACACGAACAGGTTGAACAGGTCGCCGGTCAGGAACGCGCCGTTGTAGCCCACCAGCAGCAACTGCACGAGCGGCTGGAAATACGGGCCCATCCGCTGCCAGCGACCCAGCGCATACGGCAACACCGCGAGCGCCAGCACCGCGGTGAGCAGCAGCATCAGCGCCGACAAGCGGTCGACCACCAGCACGATCGCGAACCTGGCGGGCCAATTCCCGAGGTTGTATACGAGTGTCGTACCTTTGCCGTCCGGTGCCGCCGCCGCCGCCATCAGCATGGCAGCGACGACCACCAATGCGAGGCACGACAGGAAACTCAGGCCCGCGCGGAAGCGCCGGAAGCGGATGCCCAGCAGTACCTGGACGGCTGCGGCCGCGAGCGGAATCAGGATCGGTGCGATCGCGAGCGCGCCGTTCATGGCGTACCGTCCTCGCCATCGACATGGTCGTTGCCGGCGAAGCCGCGGGAAGTCAGCAGCACCACCAGGAACAACGCCGTGGTGGCAAAACTGATCACGATCGCCGTCAGCACCAGCGCCTGTGGCAGCGGATCGGCGTAGTGCGAAGGGTCGGTGGCGGCGCCAAGCACCGGATCGGCACCGACGCGGACACCACCGACCGCGAAGATGAACAGGTTGACCGCGTAGGAAATCAGCGTCAGGCCGATGATGACCTGGAACGTGCGCGGGCGCAGCAGCAGCCACACGCCCGAGCCCGCGAGGGCGCCAATCGCGATCGCCAGCACGGCTTCCATCAGGATTCGGCCTCCCCGTTGTCGCGCGGCGCATCGGGCGCAGGAACCACGCGGCGCAGCGACTGGTGCGCCAGTACCACCAGCATCAGCGCGCTGGCGCCGGATACGACGGCGAACACGCCGAGGTCGAACAGCAACGCGCTGTTGTACGGAATGTCGCCGAGCACCGGCACGCTCCAGTGCCCGTGGTACGCGGTGAGGAACGGATCGCCGAGCACCACCGCGGCCAGGCCGGTGGCGATCGCCAGCAGCAATCCCGCGCCGATCCAGCGCACCGGCGCGACCTTGAGCCGCGCTTCCACCCAGCGCGCGCCGGCGGCCATGTACAACACGATCAGCGTCATCGTCACGGTGATGCCGGCGACGAATCCGCCGCCGGGCAGGTCGTGTCCGCGCAGGAACAGGTGCAAGGCGAACAGCGTGATGACCGGCACGACCAGCAGGATGAGGAATCCCGGCAGCATCATTTGATCGGCCCACGCGCGCCGTGCGCGGTCGGCGCGGGCTTCACCCTGCACGGAACCGATTTCGCGCCTGCGCGTCGAACCGAGGCTCTCGGCCGCCGGCCGGAACCGCCACAGCAGCGCGAACACCGCCAGCGCCACGATCGACAGCACGCTGATTTCGCCGAGCGTATCCAGCGCGCGGAAGTCCACCAGGATCACGTTGACCACGTTGCGGCCGCCGCCGCCCGGCAGCGCCTGCTCCAGATAGAAGCGCGACGCCGAATCGGCGACCAGATGATTCATCACCGCGTAAGCGAGGCTGGCGAGGCCCACCCCGATGCCGATCGCGACGACCGCGTCGCGGACGCGGTGGTAGCGTGCGGTGGAGCTCAGCGGCGCCAGTTCCCGGATGCGCTTGGGCAGCCAGCGCAAGCCCAGCAGCAACAACACGGTCGTGATCGATTCGACCACCAGTTGCGTGACCGCAAGATCGGGCGCCGACAACCACACAAAGGTGATGCACACAACCAGCCCGGTCCCGGCCGTGAGGATCAACGCCGCCATGCGCTGGAACTTGGCCTGGGTGGCCGCGCCGATCGCGCAGGCGATGCCCAGCAGCCACAGCAACGCGAACGCAGGGTCGACGTGCATGCCAGGCGCCGCAGCGGCCGGCAGTGGCCGCACGGCCAGGAACCCGAAAATGCCCGCCAACACCACCACCACCAACAGTTGCACCTGCAGCTTGCGGCCTGGAAAGATCTTCGCTTGCAGTTCGGGCAGCGTGGTGGTCAGGAAACCCAGCACGCGCTCGAACCCGTGCAATGCGGAGGTCCAGCCGATCAGCGGGGTGCTGTCGCGCGCGGCGATGCGTCGCCGCCCCGCGATGTACAACACGCAACCCGCGACGAACGCGATCACGCTCATCAACAACGGCAGCGTCAGGCCGTGCCAGATCGCAAGGTCGTAAGCCGGCAGTTGCGCTCCCAGCACCGAGAGCGCGGCTGCACGCAGCAGTGGACCGACCACCCATGCCGGGAAGATCCCGACCGCGAGGCACGCCAACGCCAATATCCCGATCGGGAAGCGCATCCAGCGCGGCGGCTCGTGCGGCTCACGCGGATAGTCATGTCGCAGCGGCCCGAAGAACGCGCCGCCCACCAGCCGTAGCGAATAGGTCACGCCAAGCGCCGCCGCAGCCACCGCGACCAATACGGTCAGTGCGTCCAGCACCAGGCCGTGGTTGGCACCCAGCGCCACCGCGAAAAACATTTCCTTGGACAGGAAGCCATTGAGCAGGGGCACGCCCGCCATCGCCGCGCCGGCTATGACCGCCAGCGTCGCGGTGATCGGCATCACGTGGCGCAGGCCGCCCAGCCGCCGCAGGTCGCGCGTGCCGGTTTCGTGGTCCACCGCGCCGACGGCCATGAACATCGACGCCTTGAAGGTGGCGTGGTTGACGGTGTGGAAGATCGCAGCCACCACGCCCAGCGTGCTGCCGAGGCCGGCCAGCATCGTGATCAGGCCGAGGTGGCTGATGGTGGAATACGCAAGCACTCCTTTCATGTCCTGCTGGAACGTGGCGGACCAGGCGCCCACCAGCATGGTCGCCAGGCCGACGCCACCCACGATCCAGAACCACGCTTCGGTGCCGGCCAATACCGGCCAGAACCGCAGCAGCAGGAACACGCCCGCCTTCACCATCGTCGCCGAGTGCAGGTACGCCGACACGGGCGTGGGCGCCGACATGGCCTGCGGCAACCAGAAATGGAACGGCACCTGCGCGCTCTTGGTGAACGCGCCGAGCAGGATCAACACCAGCGCCGGCAGGTACAGCGGACTCGCGCGGATGCGCCCGCCCGCGGCGAGGATCGCATCGACGTCGTAGCTGCCCGCGATGTGCCCCAGCACCAGCACTCCGGCCAGCAGGCACAACCCGCCGGTGACGGTGACGATCAGCGCCGTGCGCGCGGCGTCGCGCGCCGACTTGCCGTGGTGCCAGTAGCCGATCAGCAGGAACGAGAACAGGCTGGTCAGTTCCCAGAAGAACACCAGCTGGATCACGTTGCCGGACAGCACGATGCCCAGCATCGCGCCCATGAAGCCCAGCAGCAGCGAGTAGAACCGCACCAGCGGGTACTCGCGCGGCATGTAGTAGTTGGCGTAGATGCCGACCAGCAGTCCGATGCCGGTCACCAGGATCAGGAACAGCCAGGTCAACCCATCCACGCGCAGCGTGAAGTCCAGCCCGAGTCCGGGCGCCCACGCGAAGGACTGGCGCAACACTTCTCCGTCGGCGATGCCGGGGAACAACAGCGACGACAGCACCAGGCAGACACCGGCGGTGCCGGTCATCAGCCATGTCGTCCGCCTGCGGTTGCCGCGGCCGATCAGCGGCGTCGCCAGCGCGGCGGCGAACGGCAAAAACAGGATGGCGGTCGAGATCAAGCCATACGGCATCGTCGGGGAAATCCGGATCGGTGGTCCCACGCCCACGACAAGACCGTGACGGCGTCAGGCCCCCGAGTCTACACGGCAGGTGCGTCAATCGGCACATACCACCGTGCACGCGTCGTGATGCGCCGCGCGCGGCGTGCCCACGCCGCTGTCGGATGGACTAAGCGGCGGGTGGTTTCCCCTGCCCCGCGTCCACGACGTCCAGCTTGTCACCCGCTGCGCGCCGCACGGTCACGTAGAACACCGGGATCAGCAGCAAGCCGAAGAAGGTCGCGAACAGCATGCCGCCGATCACGCCGGTGCCGATCGCATGCCGCGCGTTGGCGCCCGCGCCGGTCGATATGAACAGCGGGAACACGCCAAGGATGAAGGCCAGCGACGTCATCAGGATCGGGCGGAAGCGCAGCTTGGCGGCTTCGATCACGCCTTCGCGCAGGGTCTTGCCCAGCTTTTGTTCGTCGATCGCATACTCGACGATCAGGATCGCATTCTTGGCGGCAAGTCCGATCACCGTGGTCAGCCCGATCATGAAATAGATGTCATTGGCCAGGCCGCGCGCCATGGTGAACACCACGGTGCCGAGCATGGTCAGCGGCACGATCAGCAGCACCGCGATCGGGATCGACCAGCTTTCGTACAAGGCCGCAAGCGCGAGGAACACCACCAGGATCGACAACGCCATCAGCATCGTGGCGGCATTGCCCGACAGCAGCTCCTGGTAGGACTGCCCGGTCCAGTCGTAGCCGAACCCATGCGGCAGGTCGCGGGTGACGATTTGCTGCATCGCCTTCATCGCGTCGCCCGATGCGTATCCCGCCGCCGGCGAGCCCACGATCTCGGTCGCGGGGTAGCCGTTGAAGCGGGTCAGCGACGGCGCCACCATTTCCCAGGTGCCGTGCACCACGTTGGAAATCGGGATCATCGCGGGCGTGCCATCGGGATTGGTTTCGCTGCTGCTGGGCGTGTAGAAGTGCCCGAACGCGGCCTCGCTCATGCGAAAGGGCGCCGCGGCCTGCATCATCACGCGCTTGACGCGGCCGCCGTAGGTGAAGTCGTCCACGTAAACCGGCGCCAGCATCAGGCTGATCGCATTGGAGATGTCGCCGATCGACAGGCCCATGGAGGCTGCCTGCAAACGGTCCACGCTCAACTGCAATTGCGGCGCCGGCGGCAGCGCGTTGGGATGCACGGCGGTCAGCACCTTGTCCTGATCCGCCTTCGCCAGCAGGGTGCCGGTGGCCTCGTCGAGGGCGGCGCGGCCCGAACCGCTGCGGTTTTCCAGGAACATGTCGAAGCCGCCGAACTGGCCCAGGCCCGATACGGTCGGCACGTTGACCACGAAGATTTGTGCATCACGGATCTGCTGGTGCATCTGCATGTTGGCGTGCTGGATGAACTGCATCGCGGTCTGGCTGCGTTGGCTCCAGTCCTTGAGCTTGATGAAGGCCATCCCCGCGTTCTCGCCGCTGCCCTGGAAGCTGAAGCCGGTGACCTGCAGCATGCCTTCCACGGGGCCGTCCTTGGAAAGCACCGCGTACATGTGCCGCATCACGGCCTGGGTGCGGGTCTTGCTGGCGCCCGGCGGCAACTGCACGATCGCCATCGCGTAGCCCTGGTCCTCGTCGGGCAGGAAGCTGCCGGGCAGGCGCGTGTAGAGGAATCCGGCCAGCACGGCCACCACGACGTACACCGCCATCCAGCGCGGCGCGTGGTGCACCGCAATCGCGATGTGACCGGAATAGGTGCGGTGGGTCCAGCCGAAGAAGTCGTTGAACTTGCGGAACACGATGTTCTTCTTCTTTTCGTGTTCGGGCCGCAGCAGGCTGGCGCACAGCGAAGGCGTGAAGGTCAGCGCGAGGAACGCCGAGAACAGCAACGACACCACGATGGTCAGCGCAAACTGCCGGTAGATGATGCCCGACGCACCGGGCTGCAGCGAAGACGGGATGAACACCGCCGCCAGCACCACGGTGATCGCGACGATCGCGCCCGAGATTTGCCCCATCCCCTTGCGTGCGGCATCCCGTGGCGCAAGATTCTCATCCGTCATGAGGCGCTCGACGTTCTCGATCACCACGATTGCATCGTCCACCACGATGCCGATCGCCAGCACCATGCCGAACATCGTGAGCTGGTTGATGGTGAAGCCGAGCACCCGCATGCCCAGGAACGCGCCCAGCAGCGCGATCGGGATCACGATGGTCGTGATGATCGTGGCGCGGAGGTTCTGCAGGAACAGCAGCATCACCAGGAACACCAGCGCGATCGCCTCGAACAGGGTCTTCATCACTTCCTTGATGGAGATCGTCACGAAGGTCGTGCTGTCGTACGGCACGAACCAAGACACCCCTTGCGGGAAGCTCGTCTGCAAGCGGTCCATCTCACTGCGCACCGCATCGGCGACCGAGAGTGCGTTGGCCCCTGGCAGCAGTTGTATCGCGAACGCCGCGATCGGCTTGCCGTTGTAGGTGGTATCGAAGCCGTATGACTGGGGACCGAAGCCGACGGTCGCAACGTCGCCCAGCGTCACCGCGGTGCCGTCCTTGTTGGCGCGCAGGATGATGTTGCGGAACTGCGCGGCCGAAGTGAAACGTCCCTCGCCGGCCACGTTGGCGGTGAAGCCCCAACCATTCGTCGCCGGGTCGGCGCCCAGCGCACCGGCTGCGAACTGGATGTTCTGGGCACGCACGGCATTCAAGACGTCGGTCGCGGACAGCCCGTAACCGTGCAACTTGTCCGCGTTCAACCAGATCCGCATCGCATATTCGGCGCCGAATTGCATGGTGCTGCCCACGCCCGGCACGCGCGAAATCTGGTCCAGCACCTGCGAGGCGACGATGTCGTTGAGACGGTCGCGGTCGATGGCCGGGTTGTCCGAACGCAGCGCCACCGCCATCAGGAAGCCGGGATTGGCCTTGGCCACCACCACGCCCTGTTGGGTCACTTCGCTGGGCAGGCGCGGCGTGGCGAGCGCGACCTTGTTCTGCACCTGCACCTGCGCGATGTCGGGGTCGGTGCCCGTCTGGAACGTCAGCGTGATCTGCACCCGGCCCGTCGAGCTGGTGGTCGAGTTGAAATACAGCAGGTTGTCGATGCCGGTGAGCTGTTGTTCGATCACCTGCGTGACCGAACCTTCCGCCGTACTTGCGCTCGCGCCCGGATAAGTCGCGATGATCACCACCTGCGGCGGCGCGATGCTGGGATACGACTCGACGCCCAGGCCGAAGATCGACAGCACGCCCCCCAGGATGATCAGGATCGCGATGACCCACGCGAAAACGGGATGGTCGATGAAAAAGTTCGACATCGCGCGGGCCCGTCAGCCGGCGCTGACCGGTGCGGCCGAAGCCGGTGCACTGGCGTTGCCGGCGGAGGCGCCCGAGGCAGGCGGTTGCCAAGGCTCCGCCTTGGCCGGTGAACCGACCCGCACGACCTGCACGCCGGATGCGATCACCTGGTCGCCCGCGGCGAGACCCGAGGTGACGATCCAGTCGAGACCGTCGAGGCCGCGGGTAACGACATCGTGGCGCGCAACCTTGCCGTCCTTGTCCACGACCAGCACGTAGGTGCCGCTGGTGTCGCGCAAGACCGCCGGCTGCGGAACCAGGAATGCATCGCGGCGCTCGCCCAAGGTGACCTTGAGCGTGACGTAACTGCCCGGCAGCAGCATGTGCCGCGGATTGGGCAGCAGCGCCCGCAGGTTCACGGCGCCGGTGGCGGGGTCCACGTTGACCGAGGAAAAATCCACCGTACCGGATTCGGGATACGGCGTTCCATCCGGCAGCGACACCTTGACCGTCGCCTTGTCGGGCTGGCTCAACTTGAGCGCACCACTGTGCTGCGCCTGACGCAGCTGGTCGAGTTCACCGACGCTGATCGTAAAGTTCACGTACAAGGGGTCGATCTGGTCCACCGTGGTGAGCAGCGTCGCCGCGCCGTTGCCGACCAGCGCACCCTCGGTGACCTGTTGTTGCCCCGCGCGTCCGGCGATCGGCGAGGTGACGTCGGCGTAGCCGAGGTTGATGCGTGCGGTTTCCACGTTGGCCTGTGCCGCCTGCACCGCGGCCTTGGCCGTGCGCTCGCTGGCCTGCGCGGCGTCCAGATCCGATTTGGAAACGTAGCCCTTGGGCGCCAGCGAGCGGATCCTGTCCGCCGTGATGCGCGCGTTGGTGTAGGTGGCCTGCGCCTGCGCAAGGCCCGCCTGCGCGTTGGCCAGCACCGCCTTGAGCGGCGCCGGGTCGATCTGGAACAACAGCTGGCCGGCCTTGACCTCGCTGCCCTCCGTGTACACACGCTTCAACAGCACGCCGGCGACGCGCGCACGCACGTCGGCGCTGCGGTATGCGGAAACCCGCCCGACCAGGTCCCTGGTCAACGGCACCGTCCTGGGTTGCACGCTGACCACGCCGACCTCGGGCGGCGGCGGCTGCGCCTCCTGGCCGCCCTTGCCGCAACCGGCGAGTACGCACAGGCCGAGACACGCAACGAAGGTTCGCAGCCGGGATGACGCTTGCAAGGCGAGCCCTCCTCCGTGAAACGCGCAACCACGCAACGCCACGTCGAATGTGGCAAGCCAAGGATGATACGCCCCGCCCATCCGTTTGCGGCACCACAACCCGCCACATCCGGCTGCGACGAAGCGCCCGGATTCCAGCAAACGCGATGTGAATGCCGCGTGCAGATCGCACCGTGCATGCCTTGCACCCGCCCTTGCGGCGGTTGCGCCCGACATGTTGCACAGTCCGTTGGCCAAGGGTTGCTACAGCGACGAAATGTAGCCCGCCAACGCCTGCATGTCGGCGTCGCTGAGGTTCTGCGCGACGCCTTGCATCACCTCGTCGTTGCTGTTGTCGGCGCGTGTGGCATCGTGATAGGCCTTCAGTTGTGCCAGCACGTAGGACTCGTCCTGCCCGGCCAGCGCCGGGAAGGTCGACCACGCGGGATGCGGCGCGTTGCTGGCGGGATACGGCTGCGGTCCGCGGCCATCGGCACCGTGGCAGCCTTGGCACGGCGGCACGCCCGCGTGCGGATCGCCATCGTGATAAAGCGTGTAGCCGCGTGAAGACACCTGCTGGACTGCGGCTGCGGGTTTGCCGGGCAACGAGGCGAAGTGGGCGGCGAGATCGCGCATGTCCTCATCGCTCAAGCCGGCGACCAGCGGCTGCATCACGGCATTGACGCGGGCGCCATCCTTGAATTCACGCAACTGCACGTAGAGGTAGGTCGCGGACTGCCCGGCCAGGTTCGGAAAAGTCGGCGCGATCGCGATGCCGTTCTCCCCATGACAGGCGACGCATGTTGCGGCCTTGCCTGCACCCGCCGCGGCATCACCGCTGATCGGCTGTTGGGTGCGCAGATCCTCGAACGGCGGTTTGGCGGCCATGACCACGCCGACCGCGAACGTTGCACACACGGCCAGGGCGATCAGGACGTACGTTTGGCGATGAAACTTGCTCAAGCAGGCATCCTCACAATTTCACGTTGAGCATCACGCCGACCACGTTGGCGCTGTAGTGCGGTTGCGGGCCGAGGTCGGTGTAGATCTTGTGGTCGATCACCAGCCCGTTCTGCAAGCCGAGGTAGTGCCAATCGAAGAAACTGCCGGTCTGGAAGGTATCGAACACCCGCATGCCGACCCTGTGGGTGAAGGCGACGTTGAGGCCGAGCTGCAGCGTGTTGATGTGGTAATGGTTGTCCGGGAAGCCCGTGCCGATAGTCGCCACGTAGGGCTGCTGCGTGCCGGAGATCGCCGTGGGCGAGGCGTACACGTAACCGAGCTTGCCGAGTGCATAGGTGTAGGTGTAGCTCAAATCCAGGCTGGTGCGTTCGCTGAAGCTGTGATTGAAGGTCAGGCCGGCATTCCAGTCGCGCTCGCTGTTTTTTTCCGCCCACTGGTTGGCCAGCGGATACAGCGGGCCGCCGAGCGCGGGATTGTCCTGTCCGGCTTGTCCGACCAGCGCTTCGAAATCGGCGACGTTGGTGAATTGCAGGCGTGAATCGTCGCGCCCGAGGTTGGCGCTCAGGTTGGTCGCCGGCGCGGGCTGCCAGTTCCACGACAACGAGAACCCATAGTTGCGCGTGGCCTGGCGGCCGACCTCGCCCGATCCTGCGTAATCGTCATGGGTGCCATACACCACGCCGGAAAGCGTTGCGGTGTCGCCGATCGGATAGATCACGATCCCGCGGAACTTGTGCTCGATGCGGTTGCTCATGTCGTACTTGCGCATCGCATCGGTCGTGAACGCTGCAGTGCCGATCGGCGGCGTCACGAAACCCGGCAGCGCGATGGAATAGAACGGCTCGTAGGGGTCATAGTTGTAGGGGCCGCCGTCGCGGTAGGCGAATTCGTAACTGAAGCGCAGCGTGGCCTTGCCCAGCGCGCGGTCCACCCACTGCAGCTTGATGCGCTGTTCGTTCAGCAGCTTGCGTTCGCGGTATTTCGGCTGATCGCGATCGAAGCTGTAGGTGGCGTTCAGGGTGTTGGATTCGCCGATGCGCCAGTTGATGCCGGCATCAAAGATGGTGTCGGTGTAGCCGAAGGGGATCGCGCGCACCTGCACCACGTACGACCAGTAGAGTGGGTTACGCGGATCGAAGATGCCGGTCTCGCCCGGCACCACGCTGCCCTGCGAGCCGTTTTCGGAAATGTAGCCGTACTGCCCGGTCAGCGGGTTCCAGGCCAGATAGTTGGTCTTGTTGTCCTCGCGGTACCAGCGCAGGCCGGCATGCCAGCCGAATTTCGGCGTCGGATGGAAAACGGCCTTGATGTCAAACAGACCGGTATCGATCCGCGCGTTCGCGGTCTGCTGCGAAAGCGCGGCGGTGGTGTTCCAGTCCGCGCAGTTGAAGGTGAAGTTGGCCGGCGGCGCGATGAAGATGCCGCCAGTGCCGGTGCAGGTGACCGGAGCCAGCAGCTGGTCGTTCTGGCGCATCGTGCCCCAGGCCGCCTTCATCGAAAGGTGGCCGTTCCACTTGAGGCTGCGCGACAGTTCCGCGCTCAGGTTGTGGTAATCGTTGTCCGGCTCCAGGGAAAATTGCCCCTGGTAGATGTTGGCGACTTGCGGCACACCCACCACGTTGTACAGCGAAAACGGGCTCTGGTAGTTCAGTTCGCGCCTGTGGTTGCGGAAGAACGAACCGGTGTAGTTCAACTGGAACTGCCAGACCGCGCCGACATCGCGCAGACCCATGTTGATGTCGGTGGTGGTGAAATCGATCGGCCGCACCGTTTCCAGCACGCCGCCGTTGTTCTTGAACGGATAGTTGAAGAACATGGTGCCGCCCCACAGCCGGTCACCGTCGCGCTTCTCGTTGACCACCGACACGTAGCCGATCCAGTCGTGGTACAGGGTGCCTTCGTAGCTCAAGCCCGCGCGACGGCGGTCAAGGCCGATCGTCTGCCGCGGACGGCCTTTCTCGACGGCGGCCACTTCCGCCGGCGTGCTGCCGCCGGCCACCAGCGGCGCGGGCACGGTCAGGTTTTCGCTGCCAATGCCGTTCCACAGCGGATAGGCGTCGGTCGCCACGGTATGCGGAATGTCGCGCCAGAACGCTTCGATCTTGTACTTGCCGTACTGCCCGCCGCGCATGCGGTAATACTGGTCGTCGCCGCTCAACCGGCTGCCGCGGAATTCCACGTACTGGCCGGTCTTCGGGTTGTCCGCCTCGAACGCGAACAAGCCGAGCACCATGCCGGTTTTCCAGCCGCTGTACTGGCGGAAGAATTCGGCGTTGCGGTCGCCACCGACATGCAGGTAGCCCAGTTGCAGCCAACCGGACCACACCCAGTCGCTGTCCTTCTGCAGCGGGGAGCCGGCCTCGCGCCGCGGCGGATACGGATACAGCACGCCGCTGGGCGTACGCAGCATCCCGGCGTGCAGCCACGAGAATCCACGCGGATCGGCGGGCCACAGCAACGGCGCCCAGCCGGTCGGATCGAGGCTGTTGCCGTACTGGATGTCGCCCACGCGCGCGCTGTCGCTGGAATCGGCCAGCGCCAGCGTGCCCGTGAGGCACGCGGCGACGGCGACCACCAGCGATGCAACGATGCGATTGCGCATGAGCTTCTCCCGCTCTGCCGCGCGCACGGCGGCGCTACTTGTGGAACCTCGAACCGGATGGATTGTTGGAACCGTGGATGTTCGTGTGGCAACTCAGGCATGCGCGACCGATCAGGCGTTCGTCCGGCGCCTGCCCGGAGGCGAGACCGGCGACGGTCTGCAGGTCGTTGGGATGCCGCGTCATGGTGTGGCACTGCTGGCACAGCATCGGCACCGGCAGGGTCAGCAGGGTCTGGTTGTTGGAACCGTGCGGGTCATGGCAATTGAGGCAGCTTTCCCGCACCGGCGCGTGTTCGAACAGGAACGGTCCGCGTTTCTCGGCGTGGCAGGTGTAGCAGGTCTCGTTGACCGTGTCGGTCTTGATCAGGGTTGCATTCAAGGTGCCGTGCGGATTGTGGCAATCCACGCAGGACATCTGGCCTTCCGGCACCGGCATGTGCGAGCGGCGGTTGAACTTGTTGCGGATGTCCTGGTGGCAGCTCGCGCACACCTGGTTGATGGAGTTGTTGGCCAGAACGCCTTCGGCCGACAGCTTCGTCATCGGGTTGTGGCAGTCGGTGCAGCCGAGGCCGCTCTGCTGGTGCACCGATCCGGCCCAGTCCTGGCGTGCGCCGCCCTTGTGGCACGCAAGGCAGACGCCGGTCTGCGTATCGATCGGGGTTTTGGCGTCGCGCGTGAACGCGATGATCAGGCCCGGTTTCGTCGGTTCCTTGGCGTGCGCGGAACCGGGGCCGTGGCAGGCTTCGCAGGCGCCATCGGGCCCGACGCCCGTGGCCCCGTTCTCCGCGCGGAACGAGGCAACGTGCAGTGAATGCGTGGCGTGCACGCTCTCGAGCGAATGACAAGCGGCGCATGACTTGAAGCCGATGGCGACAGCGTCCGGCGCCAGCGGATTCTTCGGGATTGCTGCTGCATCGAACGGTGTGGCCGGCCCGTTGGACACGAAGGCGTGCGCGTGATGGGGATTGCTGGCAGCGTCTGCGTCGGAGCGCATGTCGGTGCGCGGGAGCATCCGCTTGAAGTCATTGGCCGTCAACGCGTTGGCCGGCACGGCTTGTGCGTGTGGATCGACGCCCTCATCCGCACCGCTGCGCATGTCGGTGGCAGGCAGCAGGCGCGCCATGTCCTGTTCGGTCAACGCGCTGGAGGAAACCGGCGTGGGCGCGGTCTGTGCCTGGGCACGGGCGGTGGCCAGCAGCACGCCGCCAGCAGCGAGTGCGGTCGCGCAAGCAACCACTGAAAGCCACATGGCACCATGCTTGGTCAAACCGTCCTCCCTCTCCCCGACGGTACGGCGTGGCTGTATCACGGGGTCCCGTGCAACACCATGGCACGCCGCTCTTGGGCGATTGTTTCGCTTGCCTTTCAGCAAGGGAAGCCCGCCGCTCGCGAAAGAATGTTCCGGTTTCCGGAACAATGTAAGCTGGATCGACGTTTTCAAATGTCACAGCGGGTCGCGGGCAGGCGGGGGACGCATGGAATCGCCACAACAGAACCTCACGGACATCTTCTATTTCGTGCAGGTGGTGCAACACGGGAGCCTGACGGGTGCCGCGCGCGCGCTGGGCGTCGCCAAATCGCGCCTCAGTTCGAGGCTGGCCCACCTGGAACAGCAGCTGGGCGTGCGGCTGATCCAGCGCACCACCCGGCGCCTGCACGTCACCGAGGTCGGACACAGCTATTGCGAACACTGCCGCAGCCTGCTGGATGCCGCCGAACAGGCGCAGCACGTGATCGACGACGCCAAGGATGCGCCACGCGGCCGAATCCGGATCGCCAGTCCCTCGTCGTTCGTGCAGATGCTGCTGGGCCCGATCCTGGTCGGTTTCCTCGATCTGCACCCGGCGGTGCAGATCGAGCTGGACATGACCAACCGCCCCGTGGACGTAGTGGCGGATGGCTACGACATTGCGTTCGGAGTGCGCGCATCGTTGGAGGATTCCAGCCTGGTGGTGCGCAGCTTCGGCTTCGATCCGCACGTGCTGGTGGGCGCGCCTGCGCTGCTGGAGCGTGCAGGCCGGCTGCACAAGACCTCCGATCTCAAGCACCTGCCAAGCCTCGCGACCACGGCGCCGTCCGGACGGCATTTCTGGATGCTGCGCCAGGACAAGGATGGTGCCGGCACGCAGGTGGAGCACCATCCCAAGCTGGTCAGTGATGATCTGCTGATGCTGCGGCAAGCCGCCATCCTGGGTGTCGGCATCGCGCAGTTGCCGGAATTCGTGTGCCGCGAGGCGCTGCAACGCGGCGTGCTCAAGCGCGTACTGCCGAACTGGAAACTGCCGCCGGGCAACGTGCACGCGGTGTATCCGACGCGCCGGGGACATACTCCCGCGCTGCGCAGTTTCATCGATCACGTGGCGTTGCACCTGCCGGACATGCTGTCCGAACTCCAGTGCAACTTTGGCCAACGTGGAGTTGACCCCGCTTCGTGGACAACGCCTTCAAGCCCTATGGCCTTGGCGAACGGGTTCGAGCCGTAGTGCCCTCGGTGCATGCACCCGGAGGCGGCTCCGCGCATGCAGCAGTGTGCCGTGAACGATGCCGGACGTTCCCTGTCTTGGCGCATACTTGGATCCCTTCGCGACAGGATGCGCGGTGCATTCAAGTGCATGCGGATACGCTGATGACGCCCGGCATCACCACAAGGCGCGCGGGGCAGAGGCCGCGCTGGCGGGGTCTGGTGCTTCTGCTCGGGATCGCCGCGTTGAGCAGCTGCGCGCTGACACCGCGGAAACCTCCTCCGCCCGAGCTGATCAACAGCGCGGTACCTGAAGGCTTCGCGCCCGATATCCGCCTGCTCAGCGTGGACCAGGATCGTTTCGCGAGCGACATGCCGAGCCTTTTGAGTGGCCTGCACAAGGCGACCGGAGGAGGCCCGCTCGACATCCTGGTACTGTCAGGCGGTGGCGCCGGCGGCGCTTTCGGTGCTGGGGCCTTGGTGGGACTGGGCAAGACACATGCGCTGCCCTCGTTCCAGATCGTGACGGGCGTCAGTGCCGGGGCGTTGATCGCGCCCTTTGCCTTTCTCGGCCCGGCCTGGGATCCGCAGTTGGTGAAGATATTCGACGGCGGCGCCATCGAGCGCCTGCAGCGTCCGCACGCCCTTGGATTGATCGGCCGCACCCTGTTCCCGAGGGCCGCCGGCGCCGGCGATGCACTCGCGGTACTGGTCGACCAGAACATCACCGATGCCATGATCGACGCCGTGGCACGCAAGGCGGCCCGAGGCAACAAGCTGATCGTCGCCACGACCGATCTCGACGACGAAGAAACCATGCTGTGGGACATGGGCGCCATCGCGATGCACGGCGGCCCTGCCGCGCACGCCCTGTTCCGCAAGGTGCTGGTCGCCTCGGCCAGCGTACCGGGCGTGTTCCCGCCGGTGTTGATCCGCGTGCACGAAGGCACCAAGGTCTACGACGAAATGCACGTCGATGGCGACGTCACCACGTCGCTGTTCGCCGCGCCGCTGATCGCGCACATCCTGCCCGCGATGCGTTCCGGGTTCGGAGGCGCGAACATGTACGTGATCGTCAACGGGCATCTCGCCGCGCAGCCGCACGAGACTCCGGTCAATACGCTCAGGATCCTCGCGGACAGCCTTTCCGCGGAACTCACCTACAAGACACGCGATGCGCTGAGCCTGGTCCTGGACCTGGCCCATCAGGACGGCATGCGCTTCCATCTCACCGCATTGCCTGCCGGATATCCATCCGGCAATTTCCTCGATTTCAACCGCGGCCACCTGAGCCGCCTGTTCGAATACGGCGAGGGTTGTGCAAGCCGGGGGCTGTTGTGGACCAACGCGGACCAGGCGCTGCATCGTGACGTGTATGGTCGTGCCGGCAAAGTATCGACTGCGACCGCGTGTCCCGCCATTGCGATGGGCGTGCCACACTGACATGCAATGCAGATCGAACCCGGGAGTTTCGCCATGAGCAATCTGCTGCCCCAAGCCGAGCCGGAACGCTGTGAATCGCGGCCCGACGCCAAACCTGAGATCGTCAGTTACCCGGCGCGAAGTGCCGACTTGGGCGCCGGCTTGACGGTGACTCGTGCGCTGCCATTGCGCCAGCACCGCATGGTTGGACCGTGGTGCTTCTTCGACTACTACGGACCACTGACGTTCGAGGGCCGCAAGGTCATGGACGTGGCGCCGCATCCGCACATTGGCCTGCAGACGGTGTCGTGGCTGTTCGACGGCGAGGCCTTGCACAACGACAGCCTCGGTTTCCAGGGGCTGGTGCGGCCCGGCGAATTGAACCTGATGACGGCGGGCCGCGGCATTGCGCATTCCGAGGAAACCCCTGCGCGGAATTCAGGGCGCCTGCATGGACTTCAGTTGTGGGTGGCGTTGCCCGACGCCGAACGCGACCGCGGACCCGGCTTCGATCACTACAAGGATCTGCCGGTGCTGGAACCCGGCGGTGGTCGCGTGCAGGTATTCATGGGTGAACTCGATGGCGCCAACGCCGGCACGTGCGCGTTTTCACCGCTGGTGGGCGCGGAGGTACGGCTTGGTGCAAATGGCCACCTGCGCCTGCCGCTCGACCCGGAATGGGAGCACGCGCTCGTCGTCATCGAAGGCGAGGTCGGGCTCGACGACCAACGACTTGCGCCCGCGCAGTTGCATTACCTCGGCACGCGCCGGGACGGACTGGAACTGATCGCCCATCAGCCTGCGCGCGCGATCCTGATCGGCGGTGCGCCGTTCGATGAAGCCATCATCATCTGGTGGAATTTCGTGGCGCGTACCGCGGACGAGATCCGCGCGGCACGTGACGACTGGCAAGCCGGGCGCCGCTTCGGTGAGGTCAAGGCCTACAAGGGTGAACGCCTGCCGGCACCGCCCTTCCAGGTACGTCCCATCGCCAGTCGATAATCCTGCCGCCACCCGCGGCTCGCGTGCGATCACCACTTCGCACGCATCAAGCCAGGGCCTGGGCTACCGTCGCTGACATTGGCGTCGTGGCGTGACCGATCAACTTCGACAGCACGTGACTGTCATCGAACAGTGCGCCCTGCGAGGCTGACACGTCCCAGCTCGCGATGGCCCGCGCGAAATCCGGCGGCACGCCGAAACCCAGCAGTGCGGCGGCGTACTCCGCTTCGGGCAGGTTCTTGTAGGGAATCGACTTGCCCGTCTGGCGCGAAATTTCGGCGGCGAGATCGGTGAGCGTCCAGGCCGTATCGCCGGCGAGTTCGTAGGTTCGGCCGTCGTGGTCATGCCCGGTCAGCACTTTCACCGCAGCGTCCGCGTAATCGGCGCGTGCGGCTGACGCAATGCGGCCCGCGCCGGCGCTGCCGATCAGCGTGCCGCCGGCGACCGTGCCCTTGAGGGAGCCGGTGTAGTTTTCGGTGTACCAGCCATCGCGCAGGATGGTGTGGGGAATTCCAGAATCCTGCAACATCCGTTCGGTCTCAAGATGCTCGCCCGCAAGATTCAGCGTGGAGGTGTCTGCGTGCAGCAGGCTCGTGTAGATGATGCGCTTGACCTTGGCGTGCATCGCCGCGTCGATGATGTTGCGGTGCTGGCGTGCGCGCTTGCCGAGCTCGCTTGCCGAAATCAGCAACAACGTGTCGATGCCTGCCAGCGCGCGGGCAAGGGTCGCGGGTTGCTCGTAGTCGGCCTCGCGTACCGGTATGCCGAGGTCCGTCGCCTTGGCCGGCGAACGCGCCAACCCGATGACATCCTGCGAAGATCCGGCGGCCTTGAGTTTGGCGAGGACGAGCCGGCCAAGGTGGCCGGTGATTCCAGTGATGGCGACGGTCATGGCCTGTCACCTGTGGCAGTTTGGGAAGCGTCCACTATAGGCCTGCGGTGAGCGACCGTGAAGCCGCGGCGCAACGTCGAGCCTGTCGGCCATTGCTGATCGTGCACCGATCAAGATTCGCGCGAGTCGCATTCGCCATGCCGCGCGTCATGGGCGAGGGTCGCACCCGCAGCTGTTGACGGAAGCACTTGCAAGGCACTGTTCTACCCGGTTGCGTGAGTGGCAGCCGGCACTGTCGCCGTACCGCAAATTCCTGTTGACAAAAATGCAGGGCGCGCCTACCTTGCGCGCGCCTTCGGCCCGCCGCAGGCTTTCGATTTCCTTTCAGACATCCGAATGGACAGCTACCCGAGTACCAACGCAGCCGTTCGCCTCTCCAGTCGCACGTCTGCCTTGGCCATGGAAAACCCGAACACGACCCGCGGGATCGCGCGGGCGGGACGCTCGTCGTAGCATTCCCGCTCGCCTTCGTCCCGGTAGATCGAAGGACGAGCGATGCGTTTCCGAATCCACCAAACCTTTGCAGTCATGACATTCCTGCTGCCTTCTGCCGCATTCGCGGCCGAGGCGCCGCTGTTTGTCCCGCAACTGCTGGGCGCGCAGTACACCTTCGTCGACCAGCATCAATATGCCTTGCGTTCGCCCTACGCGGGCCCGTTGAGCCTGCTGCCACAAGGCGACACCGAGCGATCGCATACCTTCGGCGCCTACTTCGGCGTGCAACTGCCCGCACGCCTGCAGTTCTACTTCGACCTCGAAATGTTCAAGGGCGAAGGCGTCAGCGGCGCCACCGGCCTCGCCGGCCTGACCAACGGCGACGTGATCCGCTCGGGTGCGGTGCAGCTCGGCAAGCGGCCTTACATAGCGCGCCGTTTCCTGCAATGGACATTGCCGCTGGGCGGGGACGCTCAGCCGGCCGAGCGCGCACAGGACCAACTGCCTGGCACGCAAACGGCGCGGCGCATCCAGGTCAAGCTGGGCAAGATGGCAGTCAACGACGACTTCGACAAGAACCGCTACGCCAACTCGACCCGCACCCAGTTCATGAACTGGAGCCTGTGGAACAACCCTGCGTGGGATTTCGCCGCCGATACCCGCGGCTACACCACCGGCCTGATGGCGGCATACTTCTCGCCGCACTGGACGCTACGCTACGGCGTTTACCAGATGCCGACCTTCGCCAACGGCCAGACGCTGGAGGCTCCCCTTTCGCGTGCGCGTGGCGAACAATTGCAATTGACATTGCGCGGCGCACCTGATGGCTGGGCGCTGCGCCTGCTGGCCTATCGCAACCTCGGCCGGATGGGCGTCTATCGCGACGCACTGCGCATTGCCGCGGCCACCGGCAGCGTGCCCAACATCATCGCCGACGACCGCGATGGCCGCCGCAAGTACGGTTATGCGATCAACGCCGAGCTGCCGCTGGCAGATGGTGGCGACACCGGGCTATTCGCGCGCTACGGTTGGAACGACGGCAAGACCGAATCGTTCGTGTTCACCGAAGTCGATCGCGACGCCAGCCTCGGCGCGCAGGTTTCAGGCACGCACTGGCATCGCGCGCAGGACCGGCTCGGCATCGCCTTCGACGTCAATGCCATCTCGCGCGACCATCGCGACTATCTTGCTGCCGGCGGTTGCGGGTTCCTGTTGTGCGACGGCAGCTTGACCTACGGGCACGAAGAGATCGCCGAGGTCTATTACGCGTTCCAGCCGTTCGCGCATTTCACCTTGAGCCCGGACTTCCAGTTCATCCGCAACCCCGGCTACAACCGCGACCGCGGCCCCGCGCGCTTCATCGGACTGCGCGCGCACATCGAATACTGAGCGCGCTCAATCCCGGCAGTTGGTCGGCAGATACCGCGTCTGGATATCCCGGCTGCTGCATTGCCAGTGCAGCAGCGCGGCGTTTCCGTAGGGCGACACCACCACGTGCCCGCCGCGGATCACGGGGCTGGCCTGGTTGCCGTAGGTCACCACCACCTTGCCTTCGACGACGCGCACGCTGGTGACATAGCGGGCCTGGATGGCTTCGGGCCGCGGCAACCCGAGGGCGGCATTGTCGCCCGGCAACGCGCCACGTGCGCCGATGTATTCGGCGACCAGCGCACGCGGACGCCCGGTCAAGGCGATGCCCTGCGCGATTTCCGTGCGAACCGTGTAATTCCGGTAGGCGGGAACCGCGATCGCGGCAAGCGTCGCCAGCAGCGGCAACCCCACAAACACACCGCCCACGATCACGATCAACGCGATGGCCCAGCCCGGCATGCCGGCCCGCACGGCGGGCACGGCGATCGGTGCCGCGGCATCCGTTCGCGAAATTTCTTCAAGACGCCATGCCGCAAGCCCGCCTGCACGCACCACGCAGCAACCCGCCATGAGATCGTGCAGCGCCTGCTTGCGCACCGTCCACCCGGCCAGCAGGAACCCGATGCACAGGGTCAACGCCGACACGAATTTGCCGAAATACCGCCCCGTGGCGCGTGCGAAGCCGATGCGTTCGCCATGTTCGTCGGTAACCCGCAAGCCGAGCGCGAGCTTTCCGGGCGTGGCTTGCCAGCGCGCCGACTCGCACACTGCATAGTAGAGCCAAGCCACGACGATGCCGAACGGCTGCAGACTCGTGTCAACGGCCTTCGCCATCAGCGCGTCATGCACGCCGCCCGCCAGCGCCCACGGCAGCAGCAGCCAGGTTCCAAAGAACACGGTCAGCACCACGTGCATCGCCGAGATGGCCAGCGCATCGATGAACCACGCCAGCACGCGTCGCCAGAACCCCGCATACAACCGTGGGGCGATACGTCCGGGTGGCAGCACTTGCGATGTTTCTACACCCGCGGGTTCCATGCACGATTGCACCGGGACTGCGATGACGCGATGCTCGCACAGCCGCGCGGCTACGTCATCTGCCCTGGGGCATAAACACTTGCCAGGCACCGCCGCCACTGCCGAACGACGTGCCACAATTGCGTGGATGACGGCGCGCAACCCGATTCTTCCCGACATTCTGGCCCCGGGTTTGCGGGTGGTGTTTTGCGGCACCGCGCCGGGCACGCGCTCGGCGCGTGATGGCGCCTATTACGCACATCCCGGCAATCATTTCTGGCGTGCACTGTTCGACGTCGGACTGACTCCCCGGTTGCTTGCACCCCGCGAGTTCCGTTGCGTGACGGAATATGGAATTGGCCTGACCGATGTCGCCAAGCATCATTCCGGTTCGGATGCGGACCTTCCACACGACGCATTCGACGCTGCGGCATTACGCCGCAAGCTCGTGCGTTGTCGTCCGCGCATCATCGCTTTCACCAGCAAGAATGCCGCACGCGCGGGCATGGGTGATTCCAGGTGGGAACTCGAGTACGGCGAACAGGACACGCCGCTCGCACACAGCCGCGTGTTCGTGCTGCCGTCACCATCGGGGCAGGCGCGAGGGTTCTGGGACACCGGGCCATGGCGTGATCTGGCCGCCGCGGCGGGCGCGCTTACTGTGCTGCAACGCCCGATTTGCGCACGATCAGCATCGCCAGTTCCAGCGACTGCTCGTAATTGAGGCGCGGATCGACCGTGGACTTGTAGGCGCGGCCGAGATCGGCCTCGGACAGATTGCGCGCGCCGCCCATGCACTCGGTGACGTCTTCGCCAGTGAGCTCCAGATGCACGCCGCCGAGGCGCGTGCCGGCCGCCGCATGGATGTCGAAGGCCTGTTCCAGTTCGCTGCGGATGTTGGCGAAGCGGCGCGTCTTGACACCATTCCCGAGCTTTTCGGTGTTGCCGTGCATCGGGTCGCACACCCACAGCACGCGCCGGCCGGTCGCCTGCACCGCTTCGATCAGGCGCGGCAAATGTTGCGCGATGCCGCCGGCACCCATGCGATGGACCAGTGCAAGGCGGCCCGGTTCATCGTCGGGATTCAGGATTTCGATAAGCTGCCGCAATTGCTCGGCGTGCATCGATGGACCGACCTTGACTGCGACCGGGTTGCGGATGCCGCGGCAGAATTCCACGTGGGCGCCATCCAGCGCGGCAGTACGCATGCCGATCCACGGGAAATGCGTGGACAGGTCGAACCAGCCCCACTGACGCGGCACTTGTCGCGTCATGGATTCCTCATAGGGCAGCAGCAGGGCTTCGTGCGAGGTGTAGAAGTCCGCGCGCTGGAAACCCGTAATCGGCCCGGCCAGGGTTTCCATGAAATGCATGGCGCTGGAGATGCCTTCCACCATGTGCCGGTATTCGGGGGCGAGCGGCGAGCGATCCACCCACGCGAGATTCCAGTATTCGGGATGATGCAGATCAGCGAAACCGCCATCGACCAGGGCGCGCACGAAATTCATGGTCAACGCGGAACGCGCATGACCTTCCAGCATCCGCCTGGGATCAGGCCGGCGCGCGGCGGCCGTGAATGCCTGGGCATTGACCAGATCGCCGCGATACACCGGGAGCGTGACGCCGTCGATGGTTTCGGTATCCGCGGAGCGTGGCTTGGCGTACTGTCCGGCGAAACGTCCCACGCGCAGGACCGGCATCCGCAGCCCGTGCACCAGCACCAGGCTCATCTGCAGCAACACCTTCAGGCGATTGGCAATCACTTCGTTGTTGCAGTCGTCGAACGTTTCGGCACAGTCGCCGCCCTGCAGCAGGAAGCGCTTGCCCTGCTGGGCCTCGGCAAGCTGGTTCCTGAGCGCCAGCACTTCCCACGACGTCACCAGCGGCGGCAGACGTGCCAGTTCATCCAGCGCTCCACGCAACTCGGCAGGATCTTCATAGTGCGGCAGCTGTGCCGCCGGATGCGCCCGCCAACTGTCGGCCTTCCAGGGCTGCGTTTCGCGCACCGGACGCAACGGGACGCGTGCGGGGATTTCGGGAGTTGCCATGTCACATCCTCTTCACGCTCGGCGGGAGAGCACCGCCCAGTCGATTGCGTCGTGGCCGCGGCAACCACGCCCAGATGGCCAGCAACACGTACCAGATCAAGGTCCAGCCGGCCATCGACAAGCCGAGGAACTTCCACGTCACCTGCGCACAGTCACCGGAACCGCTGAACATGAGCACCAGGAACCTGCCCAGCGGCAGCGAGCCCGCCTTGACCATCGTCAGCAGCATGTCCACGCCGGCGCCGCAGGCCGGGACCTGGTCGGCCGGCAGGGACTGCAACCACAGCTGCCGCGCCGCCGTCACCACCCCGAACACGGCGCCGATCAGCACCAGCACGGCGTAAGCCCGGCGTCCGCCGCCACGCGGTGCGTGCAAGCCACCGACCAGGAACCACAGCGCCATCCAGACAAACGCGACCCGTTGCAGCACGCACAGGTTGCACGGCGTCAAGTGCAATTGCTGCTCGGCGTACAACGCGTAGCCAAGCAGGGCGGCGCAGATCAGGAAACCGATCAGGTACGCGGCACGAAAGGACCAGCGGAATGGGTTCATGGCGGCAACGGCACGGACGGACGTGCAACAGTAGCGTTTTCGTGCAGGCGTGTCATGCGCGGAACGCAAAAAACCCCGGCCAGGCCGGGGTTTTCGAAATCAATACGTGCAGGATCGACTCACGCCTCGGCGGCAACCTGCGCCTGCGGACGATCGACCAGCTCGACGTAGGCCATCGGCGCATTGTCGCCGTCGCGGAAACCACACTTGATGATACGGAGATATCCACCCTTGCGCTCGCGGTAGCGCGGGCCGAGTTCCACGAACAGCTTGCCGACCGCCTGCTTGTCGCGCAGGCGCGCGAACGCAAGCCGGCGATTGGCGACGCCATCGACCTTGGCCAGTGTGATCAGCGGCTCGGCAACGCGGCGCAGATCCTTGGCCTTGGGCAGGGTGGTGCGGATCAGCTCGTGCTTGATCAGCGATGCGGCCATGTTCTTGTACATCGCTTCGCGATGCGAACTGGTCCGATTGAGTTTGCGTCCGGATTTGAGATGGCGCATGGAATAAGTCTCTTGTCAGTTGTTATGGGAATCCCGGGTCAAGCCCGGGCACCCTGCGGAATTCCGCTCTTGAATACCGTGTTGCGTTGCAAATCAACCCAGCTGCATGCCGCTGACGATACCCGCCGGCGGCCAGTTTTCCAGCTTGGTGCCGAGCGCGAGGCCCTTGGCGCCGAGCACGTCCTTGATTTCGGTCAGCGACTTCTTGCCGAGGTTCGGGGTCTTCAGCAACTCGACTTCGGTCTTCTGCACCAGGTCGCCGATGTAGTAGATGCTCTCGGCCTTGAGGCAGTTGGCCGAACGCACGGTCAGTTCCAGGTCGTCGATCGGCCGCAGCAGCAGCGGCGACACGCCGCCCTTGTCCTTTTC
Source organism: Pseudomonadota bacterium (assembly GCA_018241365.1). Lineage (GTDB taxonomy): Bacteria > Pseudomonadota > Gammaproteobacteria > Xanthomonadales > Rhodanobacteraceae > 66-474. Next base: position 10,249 of record JAFEDX010000002.1, on the reverse strand, counting down.
GGACTCGGTGAGATCGCGGCTCTTGAAGTCGCCGAACACCGACAGCTGTTCGTGCAGCGTCTGCGCCGCCTGGCGCACCGCTTCGTCGACCGCCACCGTGCCGTTGGTCTCGACGTCCAGCACCAGCTTGTCGAGGTTGGTGCGCTGCTCGACGCGCGCGGCATCGACCGAATACGCGACGCGGCGCACCGGGCAGAACGAGGCGTCGATCTGCAGGCGGCCGATCGGACGCGCTTCCTCGTCCGGGTTCACGCGGCTGACCGCCGGCTGGTAGCCGATGCCGCGGCGCGCCTTGAGGCGCATGTTGAGCGTGATGTCCTTGGTGAGATGGCAGATCACGTGCTCGGGGTTGACGATCTCCACCGTGTGGTCGGTGGTGATGTCGCCCGCGGTGACCACGCTCTTGCCCTTCTTGGACAGGGTGAGGGTCGCCTCGTCGGCGCCGTTCAGGCGGATCGCGACGCCCTTCAGGTTCAACAGCACTTCGATCACGTCTTCCTGCAGGCCTTCGAGCGTGGTGTACTCGTGCAACACACCGTCGATTTCAGCCTCGACGATCGCGGCGCCGGCGATCGAGGACAGCAGCACGCGCCGCAGCGCATTGCCGAGGGTGTGGCCATAACCGCGTTCCAGCGGCTCGACCACGACGCGCGCATGATTGGCTCCGACCGGCTCGACTTTGAGACCGCGCGGACGCAAGACCTGGGTGGAAGAGACTGCCATGGGCTACTCCGGAAGATCACTGGTGGAGTCCGCAGGATTCGGACTCCGAGGGTTCAACACCGGAACGGCCAACCGCTCCGGTCTGCGTCGGCGGCGCAGGCGCGGCCAAGCCGCGCCGCGCGCGCGGCAACGCGTTACTTCGAATACAACTCGACGATCAACGCTTCGTTGATGTCGCTGGGCAACTCGGCACGATCCGGCATGGCCTTGAACACGCCCGCCGCGTTCTTCGCATCCACCTCGATCCAGGCGGGCTTGAGGTCCATGCTCTCGGAAACCTTCAGGGCTTCCTGCACGCGCAACTGCTTCTGTGCACGCTCGGTGAGCCTGATCTCGTCGCCGGGGCGAACCGACAGCGAGGGCACGTTGGCCTTCTTGCCGTTGACCATGATCGACTTGTGTGCGACCAGCTGGCGCGCTTGCGCACGGGTCACCGCAAAACCCATGCGGTACACCACGTTGTCGAGGCGCGCTTCCAGGATCCGCAACAGGTTCTCGCCCGTATTGCCCTTGAGCTGGGTAGCCTTCTTGTAATAGTTGCTGAACTGGCGTTCCAGCACGCCGTAGATGCGCTTGACCTTCTGCTTCTCGCGCAACTGCACGGCATAGTCGGATGGGCGCGAACGCTTGGCGGCGGCGCCGTGCTGTCCGGGCTTGTTGTCGAACTTGCACTTGGAGTCGATCGCGCGCGCCGGGCTCTTCAGCGACAGGTCGGCGCCTTCGCGACGGGCCAATTTGCAGGTGGGACCACGATAACGGGCCATGTCAAACCCTCCGCTTCTTCGGAGGACGGCAGCCGTTGTGTGGAATCGGCGTGACGTCGATGATGTTGGTGACCTTGTAGCCGAGCGCGTTCAGCGAACGCACCGCGGACTCGCGGCCGGGACCCGGGCCCTTGATGCGCACTTCCAGCGACTTCACGCCGTAGTCGAGCGCCACGCGGCCGGCCTTCTCCGCCGCAACCTGCGCGGCGAACGGGGTCGATTTGCGCGAACCGCGGAAACCCGCGCCGCCTGCGGTCGCCCACGACAACGCGTTGCCCTGGCGATCGGTGATGGTGACGATGGTGTTGTTGAAGGAGGCCTGGACGTGGGCGACACCGTCGACGACGATGCGCTTGGTCTTCTTCTTCGGCTTGGCTGCTGGTTTGTCCATGGGTTGTCCGGTTGAAGGTGTTTCGGTGCAACAACGCTGCTGCGGCGTCCGGGTTTGTTTCCGCGGGCCACGGATGGCCTGCCCGCAAATCAAACACGCTCCTGCAACTTGTGTTTGATTTGCGAAGCCGAGTCAGGACACGTGCCTGACTCGGCGTGCGCTGGCGAGTCATGGATAGACTCGTCCAGCGTTACGACTATTTCTTGATGGCGCGACGCGGGCCCTTGCGGGTGCGTGCATTGGTGCGGGTGCGCTGGCCGCGCGCGGGCAGGCCGCGACGATGGCGCAGGCCGCGGTAGGTACCTAGGTCCATCAGGCGCTTGATGCTGATGCCGACTTCACGCCGCAGGTCGCCTTCCACGCTGAACTTCGCCACTTCGCGGCGCAGGTTCTCGACTTCGCCTTCGGAGAGCGACTTGATCTGGGTGGCCGGATCGACGCCCGCCGCCTCGCAAATCTGGCGCGAGCGGGTGCGGCCGACGCCGTAGATGCTCTGCAACCCGACCCAGACGTGCTTGTTGACCGGCAGGTTGACGCCCGCGATACGTGCCATGTTGTGGGTACTCCACCTTGAATGCGTTGCCGATTCGGCAAACTGTTAATTATAGCCTGAAATTCCGTTCTGCGGGAAGCCATCACCCGCAGACTGAAAACCACCCCGTCGCCCCGTCCGGGCGGCTGGCGCGATGGTCATGCTGCCCCGCTGGTCAACTCCGCTTGAGGTTGGCCTTCTTGAGCAGGCTTTCGTACTGATGCGAAACCAGGTGCGCGGAAACCTGCGCACGGAAATCCATTGCGACCACCACCACGATCAGCAGCGAGGTTCCGCCGAAATAGAACGGGACATGCCACTCGGTCTGCATGAAGGTGGGGATCAGACACACTGCCGCCAGGTACACCGCGCCGGCGCCGGTCAGTCGCGTCAGCACGGCATCGATGTAGTCGGCGGTTGCCTTGCCCGGACGCAGCCCTGGAATCAGCGCGCCCGAACGCTTGAGGTTGTCCGCGGTTTCCTGCGAATTGAACACGATCGCGGTATAGAAGAACGCGAAGATGATGATCATCGCCGCATAGATGATCATGTACAGCGGTTCGCCCGGTGACAACGCGGTGGTCAGGTTCTGCAGCCAGTGCATCTGGCTGGCATTCGAGAACCACGTGGACGCGGTGGCCGGGAACAGGATCAGCGAGGACGCAAAGATCGGCGGGATCACGCCCGACATGTTGATCTTGAGCGGCAGGTGCGAACTCTGGTTCATGTACGCCTTGGAACCGCCCTGGCGACGCGCGTAGTTCACGGTGATCCGGCGTTGCGCGCTTTCCATGAACACGCAGAACGCCGTCACTGCCAGCACGATCACCACCACCAGCAGCACCTTGATCATGGTCAACTGGCCGGTGCTGGCCATGGTGAAGGTCTGGGTCAGCGCCTGCGGCAAACCCGCGACGATGCCCGCGAAGATGATCAGCGAGATACCGTTGCCGATGCCGCGCTCGGTCATCTGCTCGCCCAGCCACATCAGGAACATGCTGCCGGCCGTAAGCCCGATCACCGACGCGAAGATGAAGCCGAACCCCGGGTCGTACACGATCGGCACGCCACCCGCTGCGCCTTCCTTCTGCAACGCCATCGCGATGCCGAAAGCCTGGAACGCCGACAGCCCGACCGTACCCCAACGGGTGTACTTGGTCATGATGCGCTGGCCGGCCTGGCCTTCCTTCTTCAACTGCTGCCAGCTCGGCAACACCGAGCCCATCATCTGCACCACGATGGATGCGGAGATGTACGGGATCACGCCCAGCGCGAACAGCGAGAAACGCGCCAGCGCGCCGCCCGAGAACATGTTGAACATGTTCAGCAGGCCGCCGCCCTGCTCGATCATCCGCGTCATGGCTTCCGGGTTGACACCGGGCACCGGGATGAACGAACCCAGCCGGAACACGACCAGCGCGCCGACCAGGAACAGCAGGCGCTGGCGCAGTTCGGTCAGCTTGCCGAACTGGGCCAGCGGATTGGACGATGACTTCGGACCAGCCAAGATGCTTACTCCACCGAGCCGCCGGCGGCTTCGATTGCCGCCTTGGCGCCTGCGGTCGCCAGGATTCCGGATACCTTTACCGCGCGGCCGATCTCGCCCTTCTTGACGATCTTGACGCGCTTGGCGCGGCCGTCCACCAGTTTGGCTTCTCGCAGCACGGTCAGGTCGATTGCATCCTTCTTCAAACCGGCGATCTGGTACAGGAACACCTGCTGCGATTCGGCCTGTTTCCTGGAACGGAAGCCGACCTTGGGCAGGCGACGCTGCAGCGGCATCTGGCCGCCTTCAAAACCGATGGTGTGGGTGTTGCCGGCGCGTGCGTGCTGGCCCTTGTGGCCGCGACCTGCGGTCTTGCCGAGGCCAGACCCGATGCCGCGCGCGACGCGACGGCGCTCCTTGCGCGCGCCCTTGCCGGGTTTCAGTGTATTCAAGCGCATGACTTACTCCTCGACCCTGACCAGGTAGTTGACCGTGTTGATCAGGCCGCGTACCTGCGGGCTGTCTTTCAATTCGCGCACGTCGCCGGTCCGATTGAGGCCCAGCGCCTTGACGCTCAAGCGGTGGCGTGACTGCACGCCACGCAGGCCGCCGACGAGGCGCACCTTGACGATTCCGCCGCCGGTGGTTTTCTTAGCCGACATGACCCAGCTCCTCGACCTTCTTGCCACGCTTGGCAGCGATGAAATCCGGGCTCACGACCGACTGCAGGCCCTTGATGGTGGCGCGCACCAGGTTGATCGGGTTGCGCGAGCCGACCGCTTTGGCCAGCACGTTCTTGACGCCGACCACTTCCAGCACGGCGCGCATCGCACCGCCGGCGATCACGCCGGTACCTTCGGATGCCGGCTGCATGAACACCCGCGCCGCACCGTGGTTGGCCTTGACCGGATACCAGATGGTGCCGTTGTTCAGGCCCACCGATACCATGTTGCGGCGTGCGCGCTCCATCGCCTTCGAGATCGCAACCGGCACTTCACGCGCCTTGCCGTATCCGAAGCCGACCTTGCCGGCGCCATCGCCCACCACGGTCAGTGCGGTGAAGCTCATCTGCCGGCCGCCCTTGACCGTCTTGGCCACGCGGTTGACGGCAATGAGCTTTTCCAGCATCCCGTCGGAATTTTCGCGATCGTTGCGATCGTTGTTCGCCATTTTGTTCACCTTGCGCCCGCGAGATGCGGGCATTTGCTTGCGGCATCAAGCCGCTTGGAGTTGTTGTGTGTTTGCTTCCGTAGGAGGGCCGGAAGGCCCGGCTGTATCGCGGCTTCCGCCGCTCCTGCCCATCAGAATTTCAGCCCCGCTTCGCGCGCGGCATCCGCCAACGCGGCCACGCGACCGTGGTAGCGGAAGCCCGAGCGGTCGAACGCGACCGACTCGACACCCGCGGCGCGCGCCTTCTCGGCAATGGCCTTGCCCACCGCAGCAGCGGCAGACTTGTTCTTGGTGCCCTTCAAACCATCGCTGACCGCCTTCTGGACGGTCGAGGCCGCCGCAAGCACGGTTTCGCCATCGGCGGCGATGACCTGCGCGTAGAGGTGCTGGCCGCTGCGATGCACGGACAGGCGCGGAACCGCCAGTTTGCGGATGCGTGCGCGCGCGGATTTGGCGCGGCGCAGACGCGAGGAATTCTTGTCGATCATGATCAGGCCTTCTTCGCTTCTTTCAGCGTGATGCGTTCGCCGGCGTAGCGCACGCCCTTGCCCTTGTAGGGCTCGGGCGGACGCACCGCACGGATCTTGGCGGCAACTTCGCCGACCCGCTGCTTGTCGGCGCCCTTGACCAGGATTTCCGTCGGCGACGGGGTTTCCAGGGTGATGCCTTCCGGCGCCGGGAATACCACCGGATGCGAGAACCCCAGCGAGAGGTTGAGGCTCTTGCCCTGCAGCGCGGCGCGGAAGCCCACGCCCACCAGCTCCAGCTTGCGCTCGTAACCCTGGCTGACGCCATGCACCATGTTCGCCAGCAACGCACGGGTGGTGCCCGCGAACTTGGTTTCGGCGCTGCCGTCGGCGAAGGTCAAATGGCCGTCGGCGCTCTTGATTTCGACGCCCGCAATCGCGTGCATCTTCAAGGTGCCCTTGGGGCCCTTGACGGTGATTCCGTCCTCGCCCACCTTGCACTCGACGCCTTTCGGCAACGCAATCGGTTTCTTGGCAACTCGTGACATGTCAGTGCTCCGTCCTGCTTACGCGACGCGGCCGATGACTTCGCCGCCGAGACCCTTGGCGCGCGCCTGCGCGTCGGTCATCAGGCCGGATGAAGTCGACACGATGGAAATGCCAAGGCCACCCATCACCTTCGGCAGCGCTTCCTTGCCGCGATACACGCGCAAACCCGGGCGGCTGATGCGCTCGATGCGCTCGATCGCGGGCTTGCCTTCGAAATACTTCAGCTTGATTTCCAGATGCGCCTTGCCGCCATCTTCGGAACGGCGCGAATCCAGCACGTAGCCTTCGGCCTTCAACAGGTCGGCCAGCGCCTGGCGCACCTTGGAAGCCGGCATGCTCACCGTCTGCTTGCCCATGGCCTGGGCATTGCGGATGCGGGTAAACATGTCGGCGATGGGATCAGTCATGCTCATGGGTTGTTTCCTTGAATCGGCATCGATATCCGTCTTGACGGGAATCGCAAATCAACAGTGGGAAGCGGTACGGCTGCTGCAATTCCGTTTCCCGGTTCTCGTTACCAGCTGGCCTTGCGCAGACCCGGCACGTCGCCGTGCATGGTCGCTTCGCGCAACTTGCTGCGCGACAGGCCGAACTTCACGTACACCGCGCGCGGACGTCCGGTCAGCGCGCAGCGGGTGCGCAGGCGCGACGCGCTGGAATCGCGCGGCAGTTTCTGCAGCTTCGCGACGGCCGCCTGCTTGTCTTCGTAGCTCGCGTCCGCGCTGGAGATGATCTTCTTGAGATCCGCGCGCTTGCCCGCGTGCTGCTTGATCAGCTTGGCACGCTTCAGGTCGCGGTTCACCATCGATTTCTTGGCCATGTTTGAACTCTCAATGCTGCGAATGTAGGAGCGAGCGTGCTCGCGATCGGTCGCCTGCACGCAGGCTCCTACGCGACGATCAATTGCGGAACGGGAAGTGGAAGGCTTCCAGCAGCGCCTTGGCTTCCGCGTCGGTACGCGCGGTGGTGGTGATGCAGATATCCATGCCGCGGATCGCATCGACCTGGTCGAAGTCGATTTCCGGGAAGATGATCTGTTCCTTCACGCCCATGTTGTAGTTGCCGCGGCCGTCGAAGGCACGGCCCGACACCCCGCGGAAGTCGCGCACGCGCGGCAGCGAGATGTTGATCAGGCGATCGAGGAACTCGTACATGTGCGCTCGGCGCAACGTGACCTTGCATCCGATCGGCCAGCCGTCGCGGATCTTGAACGAGGCAACCGACACGCGCGCCTTGGTCACCACCGGCTTCTGGCCGGCGATCTTGGCCATGTCGGCGGTCGCGTTTTCCAGCACCTTCTTGTTCGCGGCAGCCTCGCCCACGCCCATGTTGAGCGTGATCTTGCTGATGCGCGGCACCTGCATCGGGTTCTGGTAGCCGAAACGCTTCATCAGCGTCGGCAGCACTTCTTCTTTGTAGATTTTTTCGAGGCGGGTCATGACTTCTTCCTCAAGCGTCCACGACTTCGCCGGTCGAGCGGTACACGCGCACCTTGCGCCCGTCGCCGAGCGTCTTGCGGCCCACGCGTTCGCCCTTGCCGGTGGCGAGGTCGTACAACATGACGTTGGAGATGTGGATCGGGGCCTCGCGCTCGACGATGCCGCCCGCCTGCTGCAGCTGCGGGTTCGGCTTGGTATGGCGCTTGACCAGGTTGACGTTCTGCACGAACACGCGCTCGCCGTCGACGCGGGTAACCTCGCCGTGCTGGCCCTTGTTCTTGCCCGCGATCACGAGCACCGTGTCGCCTTTGCGTATTCTGTTCATAACAAATTCTCTCTCGATTTCGCAGGAGCCTGCTTGCAGGCGACTGGGCGCGAGCACGCTCGCTCCTACATCAAGCCAAGATCACAACACCTCGGGAGCGAGCGAAACGATCTTCATGAAACGTTCGCTGCGCAATTCACGGGTGACCGGCCCGAAGATGCGGGTGCCGATCGGTTCCAGCTTGTTGTTGAGCAACACCGCGGCATTGTCGTCGAAGCGGATCAGCGAACCGTCCGGGCGACGCACGCCCTTGGCGGTGCGCACCACGACGGCGTTGTACACCTCGCCCTTCTTGACCTTGCTGCGCGGAATCGCATCGCGGATCGAAACCTTGATGACGTCGCCGACGCTGGCGTAGCGGCGCTTGGAGCCGCCCAGCACCTTGATGCACATCAGTTCGCGCGCGCCGCTGTTGTCCGCCGCGGCCAGCTTGGTTTGCATCTGGATCATGGCTGCAATCTCCTCACTCGGCCGCGCGTGCCAGCACTTCCACCACGCGGAAATGCTTGGTCTTGGACAGCGGACGGCATTCGGCGATGCGCACCAGGTCGCCCTCGTGGCACTCGCCCTTTTCATCGTGCGCGTGCAGCTTGGTCGAACGCCGCAGCGGCTTGCCGTACAGGCCTTGCTGGCCCTGGCGGGCGACCAGCACGGTCACCGTCTTGGAAGCCTTGTTGCTGGTGACGCGCCCTTCGAGGGTGCGCGCGCTGCTCTTGTCGGCTTGACTCTGGGTGTCGTTCATCACGCGGCTCCGCCATTCTGTTTCTCGCCCAGGATCGTCGCGGCGCGCGCGATGTCGCGGCGCACGCGGGCGAACTGGTGGGTCTGGGTGGCCTGACCCTGGGCCTTCTGCATGCGCAGGCTGAACTGCTCGCGGCGCAGCTCGGAAATGTGGTCCTGCAGTTCCTGCGCGGACTTGGCGCGCAACTCGTTGGTATCCATCACAGCAGCGCCCTGGACGTGAATTGGGTTTGGATCGAGAGCTTGGCGGCGGCGAGGCGAAACGCTTCGCGCGCCTCGGCTTCGCTGACACCCTCGATTTCGTACAGCATCCGGCCCGGCTGGATCGGCGCGACCCAGTACTCGACGTTGCCCTTGCCGGCGCCCATGCGGACTTCGATCGGCTTCTTGGTGATCGGCTTGTCCGGGAACACGCGGATCCACAGCTTGCCGCCGCGCTTCACGTAACGCGTGATGCAGCGGCGCGCGGCTTCGATCTCGCGCGCGGTGATCGCGCCACGGGTGGTCGCCTTCAGGCCATACTCGCCGAAGCTGACAAGGTTGCCGTTGAGGCTCAAACCCCGGTTGCGGCCCTTGAACTGCTTGCGGAACTTGGTGCGTTTTGGCTGCAACATGGATCAGCCCTCGCGGTCGGTGCGCTCGCGGCGCCCACGCGGGGCGCGCTCGCGGCGCGGTTCGTCATCGCGGTCGCCGCGCGGACGGCGCGTCGGCTGCGTGTTTTCATTGCGTTCTTCTTCCTTCGCGGCCTGACCGACGGCGGCAAAGTCGAAAATCTCGCCCTTGTAGATCCACACCTTGACGCCAATGACGCCGTAGGTGGTGCGCGCCTCGGCAAAACCGTAGTCGATGTCGGCGCGCAGGGTGTGCAGCGGCACGCGGCCCTCGCGATACCACTCGGAACGCGCGATCTCGGCGCCGTTCAGGCGGCCGCCGACATTGACCTTGATGCCGAGCGCGCCGAGGCGCATTGCGTTCTGCACGCTGCGCTTCATCGCGCGGCGGAACATGATGCGGCGCTCCAGCTGCTGCGCGATCGATTCGGCAACCAGCTGCGCGTCCAGCTCGGGCTTGCGCACTTCGCTGACGTTGATGTGCGCATCCACGCCCATGATTTGCGAGACCTGCTTGCGCAGCTTCTCGATGTCCTCGCCCTTCTTGCCGATCACGACGCCGGGACGGGCGGTGAAGATGGTGATGTCGGCATTCTTCTGCGGACGGCTGATCAGGATCTTCGACACGCCGGCCTGCGCCAGCTTGTCCTTCAGCAGCGCGCGCACCTTGAGGTCGGATACCAGATGCTCGGCGTACTGCCGCTTGCCTGCGAACCACTTGGAATTCCAGTCCTTGGAAATGCCGAGGCGGATCCCGATTGGATTGACTTTGTGACCCATGATCAACCTACCTCGACCGTGATGTGCGACGTGCGCTTCAAGATGCGGGAGCCACGACCCTTGGCGCGTGCGTGCATGCGCTTCATCATCGTGCCCTCGTCCACATAGATGCGCGCCACTTTCAGCTCGTCCACGTCGGCGCCGACATTGTTCTCGGCGTTGGCGACCGCCGACAGCAACACCTTGCGGACCAGGTGTGCCGCCTTCTTGTTGGTGTGCTCGAGCACCGCGCTGGCGGTGCCCACCGGCATGCCGCGCACCAGATCGGCCA
>JAFEDX010000029.1 GCA_018241365.1 Pseudomonadota bacterium | reverse complement strand
GCGCCGGCCTGCTGGCGCTGCAGCATCGCCTGCGCGATTTCCTGCGCGTAGGCGAGGTGGCTGATGCGCGCTTCCAGCACCTTGACGCCGGCTTTGCCGAGGCGTTCCTGGATTTGCTCGCACAGGTGCGCGGTGATTTCATCGCCATGGCTGCGCAGGGAAGGCTTGCCGTCCTCGTGCGAATCGTAGGGATAGCTTTGCGCCATCTGGCGCAGCGCCGACTCGCTCTGGATATGCACGTAGTTTTCGTAGTCGTCCACCTGGAACACGGCCTCGGCGGTGTCCACCACCTGCCACACGATCACCGCGGCGATCTCGATGGGATTGCCGTCGGCGTCGTTGACCTTGAGCTTGGACGATTCGAAGTTGCGCACGCGCAAGGAAACCGCGCGCTTGCTGAGGAACGGATTGGTCCAGCGCAGCCCGGTTTCACGCGTGGTGCCGTCATAACGTCCGAACAGCAGCATCACCATGCCCTGGTTCGGTTGCACCTGGAAGAAACCCTTGCAGAGGAAAGCGACGAGCGCAAACACCACGGCCGCCACGACGACGGCGGGAATGAGGTTGTGCAAACCGCCGTAGGCAAACAGCGCGGCGCAGCCAATGAACAACACGACAAACAACACGGCGACGGGGATGCCGGCAAGCGAGGAAGCCCTGGTTTCGTTCATGAGGATCTCCGGATGTGTGGCTAAAAGATATCACTATGATATCTACCGCGCAAGTACAAAACCTGCCGCCCAAGCGCGGCAAGCCGGGGATGGTCGTAATGACCTCGCGGGCGCCGCATCGGGTCCGCGTGGCTCGTGCCGTTGTGGTTAGAATTCGGGGCTGGACCGCGAACCGTGGAGATGGCGACATGAGTGCTGCAGGAACACCGGGCTGGAGTCTGATCGCGACCGAGATACTTGCCTCGATCGTGTTGCTGCTGTTGCTGGTCGGGCTGGCGGTGGCGGCAGCCTTGTTCGTGTACGACCGCCTGCAGACCCGCAATGCGATCCTGCGCAACTATCCGGTCATCGGCCATTCGCGCAAACTGCTGCAGCACTTCGGCGTGTTTTTCCGGCGCTATTTCTCGGCGTTCGATCGCGAAGAGCTGCCATTCAACCGCGCGGAGCGGGTGTGGGTGCACCGCGCCTCGGTGAACACCGACAACACCCGCGCCTTCGGTTCGACCCGCGACCTGCGCGTCGAGGGCGTGCCGTTTTTCGTCAACGCGCCGTTTCCGGAATTGGGTGGAGATGCCGCCGAATCCGAGCCGCTGCTGATCGGGCCGCACGCGCGCAAACCCTATTCGCACGCCGCGTTCTTCAACATTTCGGCAATGAGCTTCGGCGCGCTGTCGGCGCCGGCGGTGCGCGCGCTGTCACGCGGCGCGGCCAAGGCCGGCATCTGGCTGGATACGGGCGAAGGCGGCCTCGCGCCATACCACCTCGAAGGCGGCTGCGACATCGTGTTCGAGATCGGCACCGCGAAGTACGGCGTGCGCACCCCGGACGGGCGGCTGGACGACGACAAGCTGCGCGCGATCTGCGCGCACCCGGAAGTGAAGATGGTCAGCATCAAGCTGTCGCAGGGCGCCAAGCCGGGACTCGGCGGCCTGCTGCCGGGCGCGAAGGTGACGCCGGAAATCGCGGCCATCCGCGGCATCCCGGTCGGCCAGGATTCGGTCAGCCCCAACCGCCACCCGGAAATCGGCAACGTCAATGAGTTGCTGGACTTCGTCGCGCACGTGCGCGAGGTCAGCGGCCTGCCTACGGGTTTCAAGGCGGTGCTGGGCGGCATCGAATGGATCCGCGAGCTGTGCATGGAAGTGCACCGGCGCGGCCTCGAGAGCGCGCCCGATTTCATCATCGTCGACGGCTCGGAAGGCGGCACCGGCGCGTCGCCGCAGACCTTGATGGAAGGCATGGGCCTGCCGCTGCGCGAGTCGCTGCCGCTGCTGGTCGACACCCTGGTCGAGCAGGGCCTGCGTGAACGCATCAGGGTGGTCTGTGCCGGCAAATGCGTGACCGCCTACGAGGTCGCGTGGGCGCTGGCCATGGGCGCGGATTTCGTGAACTCGGCGCGTGGTTTCATGTTTGCGCTGGGTTGCATCCAGGCCATGCGCTGCAACCGCAACAACTGTCCAACCGGCATCACGACCCACGATCCGCGCCTGCAACGTGGGCTCGTGGTGACCGACAAGGCCGAGCGCGTGGCCAACTATGCGCGCAACGTGATGCATGAAGTCGGGATCATCGCGCACAGTTGCGGGGCCGCCGATCCGCGCGGGCTGCGGCGCGAACACTGCCGGGTGGTGGTGGACGACGGCCTGTCGCGTTCGCTGGAAGACCTGCATCCGTCCCCGCGGGTGCGGGTCGGATAGTGCGACGGGCTGTCCGGACCACTGACGATCAGGCGTCGCGTGCGCCAGCTTTCCCGAGTGGCGCCCAACCGCCCGGCCCCAGCACCTGCGCGCTGTCGAAACGCGCCTTGTAGCCCATCTTCGGGTGGTTGGCGATCCAGTAGCCGAGGTACAGGTGCGGCAGGCCGCGTGCGCGCGCCAACTCGATCTGGCGCAGGATCGCGTAGGTGCCGAGCCCGCGCCTGGGCAGATCCGGATCGAAGAACGTATACACCGCAGACAAGCCCGTTTCGCAGACGTCGGTGACCGCCACGGCAACCAGTCTTCTGTCGAGGCGGAACTCGAGGAACACCGTCGGACTCCACGGCGCGGTCAGGAACTGCGAAAAATCCTCGTCGCTGGCCTCGTCCATGCCGCCACCCGGATGGCGTGCATGCAGGTAGCGCGCGTAGAGCTGCTGGCGTTCGTGGGTCAGGCTGGGGGTGCCTTCGGTAAGGTCGAGGTCGCGGTTCAGCGCGAGGCAGCGGCGCTGGCTGCGATCCGGCGTGAAGGCGTTCACGTCGATGCGGCAGGGTTCGCAGGCGTGGCAGCGCGGGCAATGCGGATGGTAGATGTGCCCGCCGGCGCGACGGAATCCGCGCGCCAATGACAACGCATACAGTTGCGGCAGGTTGGGTGCAGCCGGGTCGAGCACCAGGTTTTGCGCGGTGCGCGCCTTGAAATAGCCGCAGGCGTGCGGCAGGGTCTGGAACAGGCGGACGCGTTCGCTGCGGAGGGTCATGTCACCAGACCGAAATCAGCTTGGCTCCGTAGATGGCGACGGCGATGCACACCGCGACCAGTACCGCGGTGCGGATGCGTGCGGCGGTTTGCGCAGGGCTGCGTCCACCGGACTTGCGGAAGCGGTAGGCGGCGAGGTCCTCGGCGAAACGCGTCACGGGTTCGATGCCGATATCGCGCATCAACTTGCGTGCGCGCGTGTGGTCGCTGGCGTGGGTCACCCACACCGCCGGCCAGCTGTCTCTGGAACCCGGTCGTGCGTACGAGAAGCGTGAATAGCTGGAACGGTCATAAACGCGGCGATTGGTGACGCGGGTGGCGATGCCGTGCTCGGCCATCACCGCGACCAGCCGTTCCACGTTTTCCATCCGGGGCGAAGAGTAGATGTGGCGCATGTGCCGATATTACGACAGCCGCGGCTTGCCATGGTTATGCCGGCGTTGCGTTCACCTCAATCGCAACAGGCCTTCCTGCGCGGTGGAGGCGACCAGTTTCCCGGACAGGTCGAACATCTGGCCGCGCACCAGCCCGCGCGCGCCTTGCGCCGTCGGGCTTTCGCAGGAATACAACAGCCAGTCGTCGACCCGGAACGGTCGATGGAACCAGATCGCGTGGTCGAGGCTGGCCATCTGCAGGTTGGGCGTCAGGTAGGAAACGCCGTGTGGAAGCAGGGCGGTGCCGATCAGATGGTAATCCGACGCGTAGGCCAGCAGCGTGCGATGTTGCGCCGGGGTGGCATCGATTTTCTGCGCCAGCCGGAACCAGATGTGCTGATACGGCGGGCGTTTGGCCGGGTGCAGTTCGTCGCGCGGCCACACGAAGCGGTATTCGAACGGGCCATCGGTGGACAGCCAGCGTTGCAGCTTGGGCGGCAGCTTGGCGAGTTCGGCGGCGGGCAGGGACGTGGGGGGTTCCAGATCCGAGGGCCTGGGCACTTCCGGCATGGAAGCCTGGTGTTCGAAGCCGGGTTCCTCGACCTGGAACGACACCGCGCAATTCAGGATCGGCTTGCCGTGCTGGATGGCTTCGACCCGGCGCACCGAAAAACTGTGGCCGTCACGGGCGCGATCGACGTGGTAGATGATCGGCGCCTCGACGTCACCGGCGCGCAGGAAGTAGGCGTGCAGCGAGTGAGCGGCGCGCTCCGGATCGACGGTCTGCTGCGCCGCCGACAGCGCCTGGCCCAGCACCTGGCCGCCGAACACGTAGCGGGTGCCGATGTCGCGACTCTGGCCGCGGAACAGGTTGTCTTCCAGGCGTTCTAGTTGCAGCAGTTCGACCAGCTCGGCAACGTGCGGTTGGGTCATGGCGTGGCAATCGACGTGCGAAAAGACGCGTGATTATACCGATGGCAGCATGCGGCCCAGGCGTTGCAGGCCGCATGCTGCGAGTACGCGCGGCCACGGGAACAACGGGCCGGGGTCGAGCTTGCGTGGTACCTGCAAGGCCGGATCGTCGCTGGCGGCGACGGTGTCCGTGTCGAGGTCTTCGTGGCCGGCGACCTGGCGCAGGTTGGGCAGCGTGGCGCGCAGGTGCGCGAGCAGCGCGATGAGTGATTGGATCTGCGCACCGGTGTAAGGCTCGGTCATCGCTTGATGGCGCGAATCGAGCCAGCCGGGGTAGCGGCCGAGATTGACCAGCTCGATGCCCAGCGTGTGTTCGTTCATGCCGCGCACGTGGTGGGCGATGCGGTCCTCGGGCACGTAGCGCAGCACGCTGCCGTCGCGGTCGATGTAGTAATGGCCACTGTTGCCGGTGCCGCTCGAATGCACGACGCGTTCGCCGTATTCGCGCGCGGTCGCGAGGTCGGGCAATTCGGTGCAATGGATCACGACGAGGTCGATGTCGGCGACATCGCGCGGCTGCAGCTTGGCGATGTAGGGCAGGGGCTGGTCGTGGATCACGGGCGTGGCGTGGTTCATGCTCGGAAGTGTCGCACGAAAGTGCAAGCGGCACTGGCGTGCCTGTTACGCTTCCCGCAATCGTCAACCCTGTCACGCGCGAACATCATGCCCGGCCACGTCATCCTGTCCCACGGCTCCAACAGCAGCCCCGAGGCCACCAAGGTCAGTGCCTTGGCCCGGGTCGCGGAATCGCTGGGATGGAGCACCTTCCGGCCCGACTATCGTGAAGCAGATGCGCTCGGCTACGCGGGCGCGGTGCCGCCGCGGATTGGGCGACTGGTCGCAGCCATGCAGGGCGCGCCGCGGCCGCTGGTGTTGGCGGGTTCCAGCATGGGCGCGTTCGTGTCGGGCCTGGCGTCGCTCGAAGCACCGTGTGACGGTTTGTTCCTGATGGCGCTGCCGGTCGGCATGCCGGGAGGTCCGGCGAGTTTCGCTGCGGCACGCGGTTTGCCGGGCATGCTGGTGCATGGTTGGCGCGACGAATTGTGCCCGGTCGATGCCGCGCTGGCGTTCGCGCGTGGTTACGGGATGCCGGCGTTGCTGCTGGACGACGACCATCGCCTGGCCGCAAGCCTGCCGGTACTGGAGCGGGAGTTCGCGGCATTCCTGCAGGCGCGGGCGGCCTGAACCATGGCAACTGATGCATGAAGGAATTCTTCGCCACCTGTCCGAAGGGGCTCGAATACCTGCTGCGCGACGAGCTGGCCGCGCTGGGCAGCGATGCGCACGAAGCGCTGGCGGGCGTGCGTTTCAGCGGAGAACTTGAGGACGCCTATCGCGCCTGCCTCGAATCCCGCCTGGCCAGCCGCATCCTGATGCCGCTCGCTGAGTTCGATGCGCCCGATGCCGATGCCTTGTACGCCGGCGTGCGCGCGATCGACTGGTCGGAACACCTTGCCCCCGACGCCACGCTCGCGATCGACGCCAGCGGCAGCAGCGGTTCGATCACGCATTCCGGATTTGCCGCGCAGAAGGTGAAGGACGCCATCGTCGACCAGTGCCGTGAACGTTTCGAGGTGCGCCCGTCGATCGAGACCGGGCGTCCCGACGTGCGCTTGAACCTGCGCCTGCACAAGGGTCGCGCCACGCTGTCGCTGGATCTTTCCGGCGAACCGCTGCATCGGCGCGGATGGAGGCGCGAGCAGGGCGAGGCGCCGCTGAAGGAAAATCTCGCCTGCGCGATGCTGCTGCGCGCGCGCTGGCCGGAAACCTACGCCGCGGGTGGCGCGCTGGTCGATCCCATGTGTGGTTCCGGCACGCTGCTGATCGAAGCCGCGTGGATGGCGGCAGGCGTGGCGCCCGCTTTGCAGCGCGATTATTTCGGGTTCCTCGGCTGGCGTGGCCACGACGCCGCGCTGTGGCAACGCCTGCATGACGCCGCGCGGGAACGCACGCTGGAAGGTTTGCGCGGCTTGCGAACCTGCTTCTTCGGCAGTGATTCCGACCCGCGCATGATCGCGATCGCGACGCACAACCTGCAGACGGCAGGCGTGGCTGGTTTCGTGACGCTGGACAAGCGCGACGCCGTGCACCTGCAGCGCCCGCCCGGTTTCACGAGCGGACTTGTTGTCACCAATCCGCCCTATGGCGAGCGCATGGGCGAACTCGCGACCCTGCCCGCGCTGTATCGCGCGCTGGGCGAGCGCTTGAAGGCGGACTTCGTCGGTTGGCGCGCGGCGGTACTGACGTCCGAGCCGGAGCTCGAACGCGCGCTGGGGCTGCATGTCGACAAGCGCTACGTATTGTTCAACGGTGCGCTTGAATGCCGGTTGGCGACGTTCGAGTTGCGCGCACCGGCGCCGCCCGGCACGCAGGTCGACAAGCCTTTGTCGCCCGGTGCGGAGATGGTCGCCAACCGCATCCGCAAGAACCTGCGCCACCTGCGCAAGCAGCTCGCGCGCGACAACGTCAGTTGTTTTCGTGTGTACGACGCCGACCTGCCCGAATACGCCGCAGCGATCGACGTGTACCGGGGCGTGCCTGCAGAGCCCGAACGACCCTCGTCCAGCCATGCGCCATCGACGCGTGAAGTTGCGTCGTCGCAAACCTGGCTGCACGCGCAGGAATACGCGCCGCCCGCGAGTGTCGACGCCGGCGCTGCGGAAGCGCGTTGGCGCGAGCTGCAGCGTGCCGCCTGCGCGGCGCTGGAGGTGCCGCGCGCGCGCCTGGTGCTGAAGTCGCGCGCACGCGGCAAGGGTGGCAGCAAATACGGACGCTTCGCCGAGAGCGAAGAGTTCCTGGTCGTGGAGGAGGGCGGGTTGCGGTTCCTCGTGAACCTGCGCGACCGCATCGATACCGGCCTGTTCCTCGATCATCGCCTGGTGCGCGCACGCGTGCGCGAGCTGTCGCGCGGTCAAGATGTGCTGAACCTGTTTGCCTATACCGGTGCGGCCAGCGTGTATGCAGCAGCCGGTGGCGCGCACAGCACCACCACGGTCGATCTTTCGCCGATGTACCTGGAGTGGGCTTCGCGCAACCTGGTCCTGAACGGATTTGCCGGCGCGCAACACGCGCTGGTCCAGGCCGACGCATTGGCCTTCCTGCGCGAAGGCCGCACGCGGTTCGGTTTGATCTACGTCGATCCGCCCACGTTTTCGAATTCCAAACGCGCCGGTGACTTCGATGTGCAACGCGACCATGTCGCGTTGCTGGAGGCGTGCGGGCGGCGCCTGCGCGACGATGGCGTGATCGTGTTCTCCAACAACTTCCGGCGCTTCACGCTGGATGGCGCGGCGCTCGAGCGCACCTTCACGATCGAGGACGTGGGCCGTGCCAGCATCCCCGAGGATTTCGCCCGGCGGCCGCGCATCCACGGCTGCTGGTTGCTCAGGAAACGCTGAGTCTGAACGTGGGCGCGCCCACGCATGCTCAGTCTTGATTCAGTGCCGCGGCGCAAGCATGACTGCGACAGATCGAAGCGGAGGCCTGCCATGAAACTTCGTGGATGGATGCATGGTGCGGCGCTGGCCGTGGCCGTGTTCGCAGCTTCGTTGTGGTTTGCGCCGCGCGCCGACGCGCACTCGCACGTGAGCATCGGTGTCGGCATTGCCGTGCCGGGCGTGAGCATCGGGGTCGGCAACTGCTGGCGTTGCGGTTATTGGGCCGGACCGGGCGTGGTCTATTCACCCGTTTATCCTGCTCCTGTTTATCCCGCGCCGGTCTATTACGGGGCACCGGCGTATTACGCGCCGCCACCCGTGTATTACGGCTACGGTTACGGCTATTACGCGCCGTATCGCTACTACGGGCCGCGCCGCTACTACCGCCACGGCTACGGCCGCGGTTGGAATCGTGGCCACGGCGGGTATTACGGGCACCATGGCCACCGTTGATGGGGTTGCCGCGCGATTCATGGAGTAAGGATTTACGCATTCCGCACGTGGGGTGTGTTAAAACTTCGCGCGCATGAATCCGTTACGAGATCCAGCACTGGGCGGGCAGGATGGCGGGGTGGTTTCGATCGATCTGCATTCGATCGGCACCTTCCTGCGTCAGTGGCTGCGCAATCCGGCCAAGATGGCCTCGGTCACGCCCTCCGGGCGGCAACTGGCGCACATGATGGTGCAACAGTTGCCGCAGGGCGCGGCCCGGGTCGTCGAACTGGGTGCCGGCACCGGGGTGTTCACGCGGGCGCTGCTGGACGCCGGCATCTCGCCGTCGCAGCTGCTGGTGGTGGAAATCAATCCCGACCTTGTGGCCTTCCTGCGCCGGCGTTTCCCTGGGGTCGCGGTGGTCTGCGCGGACGCGCGTCATCTGGACGTGCTGGCTGCCGAGCATGGCCTGCTCATGGACGGCAAGCTCGATGCCGTGGTCAGCGGTCTGGGGATGCTCAGCATGTCCTCGGAACTGCGCGTCGGGATCCTGCGCGCGGCGTTCGCCGCACTTGGCGACGATGGACGCTTCATCCAGTTCACCTACGGCCCCGGGAGTCCGGTGCGGCGCCGCGAGCGTGAGGCGCTGGGCTTGCGCGTACGGCGGACGGGCCATGCCATGCGCAACCTGCCGCCCGCCACCGTGTACGTGTACCAGCGATTCCATTCGCACGAGGTCGCGAGCGTGAAGGCGCAGCGGCAGGATGCCTGACGCGCGTCAGGTGAGCGTCAACGCATAGTGGCGCGTGCCGGTTTCGCGCACGTATCCCAGCGATTCGTAGAGCGCCTGGGCCGGGTGGTTGTCATCGGCGGTTTCCAGCACCAGGCGCAGGGCCCCGGTATCGAGGGCGAACGCGCGTGCCGCAGACATCAGGGCGCGCGCCACGCCGCGCTGCCGCGCATCCGGCGCCACGAACAGGTCGTTGAGGATCCAGATCCGGCGTGCCGACACCGACGAGAACGCCGGGTAGAGTTGCGTAAAGCCCACCGCCGTGCCGTCGTCACGCGCCATGAACACCACCGATTCGTGATGTTGCAGGCGTTGTCCGACGAAGGCGTGCGCGGCCGCAGGGTCGGATGCCTGACCGTAGAACACACGGTACGCGTCGAACAGGGACGCCAGCGCGTCGAGATCGGCGGGCGTGGCGCGGGCTATCGCCAAGACATGGTTGTGTGCAGGCATGGGCACGCAGGAGGATGGCGCACGGACGGCGCGGTGATCATGCCCGCGCGCATGCCTCTGCACAACCGTGATCGGCCAGAGGCCGTCGTTACCGCTGGTCTTTCACCCACTTCTCGTATTGGGCGCGGGTGATGAACTTGCCGTTGTTGCTGGCGTACAGGAAGTCGCTGTCGAGCGGCGGATATGCCTGCGCTTCGGCCTCGCTGATGCGTCCGTCATGGTTGACGTCGAGCGTCTTGAATGGCGGCGGGGGACCGTAGTCCTTGACGTGGTCCGGCATGCCGGCATTGACGGTAAGCGTGCCGTCCTGGATCGGATACGTCGCGGTCGATTTGGTGCCGGGGTAGAACTGCTGCGAAGACGCGGGCGGAGCGGGTTGTTGCGCCATCGTGAGCGATGCCGTGCCGAACAGCGCGAGGGCCACGGCGCCCGCCAACGGAAGGCGAACCAGTCTGTCAATGCTCATGGGAACTCCTTGCTGGGTGCGGCCATGGATGCCGCACGGATGTCGATATGACCGTGTGAAACTCGCATGGTTCGGCGAACCCGGAATTGACGCGGGTCACGATCAGTGTGCGTTCAAGCTCGTGAAGGCGCCGTCAGCCCGGCTCCCACGATCAGGCGGCCTTGCTGCGAACGCCGAGTTTTTCCAGGAGCTCACCGGCCATGCGCAAGCGCTCGGCGGGTTCCGGCAACTCGATCGCGATGCGCAGTTTGTCCTGGCCGTCGAGCCTGTAGGTGCGCGGCTGCGTCTGGAGCAGGCGGATGATGGTGGCTGGATCGACCTCGGGCTGGCTGCGGAAGGTGATGCGTCCGCCGACCGCGCCGAGGTCGAGTTTGCGGATGCCGAGCGCGTCCGCACGCAGCTTCAGCGATGCGATCGCGAACAGGTTTTTCGCCGCCTGCGGCAGCAGGCCGAAGCGGTCGATCATTTCCACCTGCAGGTCGCGCAGGGCCTCGTCGCTGGCGGCGCTGGCGATGCGCTTGTACAGGGTGAGGCGGGTGTGCACGTCGGGCAGGTAGTCGTCGGGGATCAGCGCGGGCAGGTGCAGTTCGACTTCGGTGCCGTGGCTGCCACCGAGGTCGAAATCCGGAACCTTGCCGGAGCGCAACGCGCGCACCGCGCGTTCCAGCAATTCGTTGTACAGCGCGAAACCGATCGCCTCGATCTGGCCCGATTGCGCCTCGCCGAGCAGTTCGCCGGCGCCGCGGATTTCCATGTCGTGCGTCGCCAGCGTGAAACCGGCGCCGAGTTCTTCCAGCGATTCCAGCGCCGCGAGGCGTTTTTCGGCATCCGCGGTCATGGCTTTGCGGTCGGGCACGATCAGGTAGGCGTAGGCGCGGTGGTGCGAACGGCCGACCCGGCCGCGCAACTGGTGCAACTGCGCAAGCCCGAAGCGGTCGGCGCGGTCGATCACGATGGTGTTGGCGGTCGGCACGTCGATGCCGGACTCGATGATGGTGGTGCACACCAGCACGTTGAAGCGCTGGCGGTGGAAATCCAGCATCGCCTGTTCCAGTTCGTGCGCCGACATCTGGCCGTGCGCGACACGGATACGCGCATCGGGCACGAGCTCTGCCAGCTCGCGGGCGGTACGCTGGATGGTGTCGATGCTGTTGTGCAGGAAATACACCTGGCCACCGCGCGCCAGTTCGCGCTGGAAGGCTTCGCGGACCAGCGCCGGATCGTATTGCGATACCAGCGTCTTGACTGCCATGCGCGCTGCAGGCGGCGTGGCGATGATGGACAGGTCGCGCATCCCGCTCATCGCCATGTTGAGGGTGCGCGGAATCGGCGTTGCGGTCAGCGTCAGCAGGTCCACTTCCGCACGCAGCTTCTTCAACTGTTCCTTGTGGCGCACGCCGAAGCGCTGCTCTTCGTCCACGATCACGAGGCCGAGGTCCTTGAACTTCACGCCCGGCTGCAGCAGCTTGTGCGTGCCGATCACGATGTCGAGCTTGCCCTCGGCGAGTTTCCGCAGCGCTTCGTCCACGTCCTTTTTCGCGCGGAAGCGCGACAGCAGTTCGACCTTGACCGGGAAGTCCGCAAGCCGGTCGCGGAAATTGTCGTAGTGCTGCTGGGCGAGCAGGGTGGTCGGCACCAGCACGGCAACCTGCTTGCCGGCGCTGGCCGTGGCTACTGCCGCGCGCAGCGCGACTTCGGTCTTGCCGAAGCCGACATCGCCGCACACCACCCGGTCCATCGGTTGCGGCGCCGCGAGGTCTGCGAGCACCGCGTCGATCGCGGTCTGCTGGTCGGGCGTTTCGTCGAACGGGAAACCGGCGGCGAAGCGTGCCAGCAGGTCGCGGTCGTAGGCGATGGCGTTGCCCTGCCGGGCCGCGCGTTGCGCGTGGATCGCCAGCAGTTCCGCCGCGACGTCGCGCACCTTTTCCGCGGCCTTGCGCTTGGCGCGCTCCCAGCTTTCGCCGCCCAGCGAGTGCAGCGGCGCGTGTTCGTCGTCGGCGCCGCTGTAGCGGCTGACCAGCGCGAGTTGCGCGACCGGCACGTACAGCTTGTCGCCGTGCGCATATTCGATCGCGAGGAACTCGCCCGGCATGCCGCCGACGTCCAACGCCACGAGGCCGAGGTAGCGGCCGACGCCGTGGTCGACGTGCACGATGGGTGTACCAAGTTCGAGTTCGGTGAGGTCGCGCAGGATGGCTTCGGGATCGCGTTCGGCCGTTTGCCGGCGCTGGCGCTGAGTGCGTGCGCGCTCGCCCGCGAGTTCGCGTTCGGTGAACACGCTGATGGGCGGCTGCGCCAGCGTGAAGCCGCGTTCCAGGGGCAGCGATGCGATGGACAAGCCACCCTGGTGCGCGGCCATGAACGCAGGCCAGTTGTCCACGATCGCCGGTTTCAGTTCCACCGCGGCGAGTTGCTCGATCAGCGTTTCGCGGCGCCCGGCCGAATCGGCCGCGACCAGTACCCGCTGTTCGGGATGGTTCGCGCACCAGTCGCGCAGGCGCGCGGCGGATCCACCCACCGCGCTGGTGCCTGTCGAGAGATCCGGTACCGGCTGCGTGCCGGCGTCGGCGGCGCGCATGTCGTCGGCCGCGACGATGTCGATGCGCAGCACCCGGTTCAGGCGTTCGCGCAGCGTTTGTGGCGGCAGATACAGCTCCATCGGTGGCAGCACCGGCCGCTCGATGTCGTGCGCGCGCTGGTCGTAGCGGTCTTCCGTTTGTTTCCAGAAGGGTTCCGCGGCATCCAGCGCGCCGCGGCCGAGCACGAACAGCGCGTCTCCGCCGAGATAATCGAACAGGGTTTCGGTGGCCTCGAAGAACAACGGCAGGTAATACTCGATGCCGGCGGGCGTCACGCCCTGCTTCATGTCTTGGTACAGCGGGCAGCGCCGCACGTCGATCGGAAAGCGTTCGCGCAGGCGGTCGCGGAATGCGCGCATGGCCTCGTCGGTGAGCGGGAATTCGCGCGCGGGCAGCAGCTTCACCGCATCGACCGGGTGCGACGAACGCTGGGTTTCGGGGTCGAAGGCGCGGATGGATTCGATGGCGTCGTCGAACAGTTCGATGCGGTAGGGCTCGGCCGAGCCCATCGGGAAGATGTCGAGCAGCGCCCCGCGCACTGCGAACTCGCCGTGTTCGCCAACCTGCGGGACGTGGCGGTAACCCGAGGCTTCAAGGCGGCGCTGTTCGTCGGCCAGGTCCAGCCGTTCGCCGCGCGCGACGGCAAGGCCGCTGCCCGCAATGTGCGAGCGCGGCGCCAGCCGTTGCATCAGGGTCGCGACCGGCACCACCAGCACGCCGTTGCGGGTGGCGGGCAGGCGGTACAGGGTGTCGATGCGTTGCGACACCAGTTGCGGATGCGGCGCGAACAGGTCGTAGGGCAGGGTTTCCCAGTCCGGGAAATGCAGCACCGGCAGGGCGTCCGCGAACAGCTCCAGTTCGTCCTGCAGCGTGCGTGCGCCGCGGCTGTCGGCAGTGACCGCCACGACCAGGCCCGCGTGCTGGCGCGCGGTTTCGCACAGCAGCAGTGCCAGCGACGAACCCGCGGGTTCGCGCCAGTCGCGTTGCTGGCCGGGAGTGCGTGGCAGGGGTGGAATAGGTAGGTTCGATTCGGGCATGCTGGCTGGCTGCACAAAGAAAAACACTGCCGGGGCCGCGTCACGGCACCAGCAGACGACGCAAACGGTCATTTTAACAGCCGACGCCCGCCGTCATGGCGTGAAGGACACGCTGCGGATGGTGGGGTCGTTCGGGTCCGTCATGACCGTCGCGCCGAGATCGCGGCAAAGCTCCAGCATGCGCGCGTTGTCGGCGCGGACGCTGCCGTGCAAGGTTTCGATGCCGCGCCGCTTGGCTTCCCCAAGCAGGCGCTGCATCAACAGCCAGCCAAGACCGTGCCCTGAAACCGCCTTGCCCACGATCAGGCCGAATTCGGCCTCGCGCGCCCCGGCCCGGGCCGCATGCAAATCCGCCACCGCGCGAATCTCGCCCTGGTCATCGATCACGAATGCCGCATCGCGTGCGGGGTCGAGCCCGCGGACCTGGGCCTGCACGGAAGCCGGCAGTTCACGTGAACGATAGAAAAACCGCAATTCGACTTCCTCGGGCGTCAGGCGCAGGAACGCGCGGCGCAACGCATCCAGGTCGTCCGTGCGCAAGGCGCGCAGGATGAACTGGCGGCCGTCGGGAAGCCGGATGGTTTCGGGGGACTGCGGTGCGGGGTCCGTCATGGCAGCCGCTTCGACGCAGGTTGTGTCGATGCGTGCCAGGAACCCGGCGCGATCAGCGTATCCGCCCGCCGACACCCACGCCCACGCCGAAACTCACGTTGGAGTGGCCCTGGCGCATTTCTTCCGGTGTCCAGCGATGCATGGACTCGCTGTGCACCAGCGCGAAGTTGTATCCGGCTTGTCCCACCTCGCCGCTGCGGGAGCCGGCCAGGGCGCCGCGCAGCGTCACCAGCGAACCCGGCGGATAATCCATCGGCTCGACGAAACCCTGCACGATCGCGATGAACCGCCCAGTCGTGGGCTGGTTCAGGCGCGGTCGTTGCGACGAGTCCAGCGGGTAGGCGAGGATTTCGATTTCGCTGCGGTCGGCGAGATTGTGTACCGCGATCACGCTGCCGCCCCAGACCACCTGCAGGTTCTGGAAATTCGCGGGCGCGGTCGCGACCTGCTCCGGGGTGGCTTCGACCGTTCCAGGGCCGGTCTTGTAAATCGGCGCGGGAGCGCAAGCCGCGATGAATCCCGACAGCACCAACACGGGCAGGAAACGAAACGTGAAACGGCGTGCTGCACGCATGGCCGGGATCTCCGACGTGACGGGACGGGTCAAAGAATAGCGAGAAAACCGCGGGCCGGAAGGCCAGATGCTGCGCTCATTCACGCCGCAGCCAGCGCAGAGCGTGCGTTGCACGGGGCGACTGCGCGAGTGCACCGCGCAGGGCGGGCAGCAGGTTCGCAAGCGTCATGTCGAGCCGCCACGGCGGGTTGGCGATCAGCATGCCGCAACCGTTCAGGCGCAGCGGCGAATCGTCCGGCAGCACCATGAGCTCCGCGGCCAGCACCTCGGCGAATGGACCTCGCGACAGATGGCGGTGGAACGGCGCGATCGCGCGTCGCGACTTGATCGGATACCACACCGCGTAGACGCCGTTCGGCCAACGGGTGTGCGCCTGCGCGAGCGCGGATTCGATCGCGGCAAACTCCCCTTCCTGCGCTTCGAAGGGCGGATCAATCAATACCAGCCCGCGTTTCTCTGTCGGCGGCAGCAGCGCATGCAACGCCGCGTAGCCGTCGCGTTGGTGCACGTGGACGCGGGCATCGTCACGGAACAGTGTTCGCAGCGCGGCCGCTTCGTCGCCCTGGGTTTCGCACAGCACCAGCTGGTCGTGCGCACGTAACGCATGCGTGGCGAGCAAGGGCGAGCCGGGGTATTCGTTGACGCCGCCCTCGGCATTGCAGGCGCGCACTGCATCGACATAACGCCGCAAAGGAGCGGGCGGTGCGTCCGCGCCGGACAATCGCCCGATGCCGTCATGCGATTCGCCGGTTTTCTGCGCCTCGGGATCGTCGAGACGGTAACTGCCGCGGCCGGCATGCGTATCGAAGTAACACAGCGGCTTGACCTTGGCGGTCAACGCGTCCAGCAGCGCCAGGAGGATCGCGTGCTTGAAGACGTCCGCAAAGTTGCCGGCGTGGAAGGCGTGGCGATAGTTCATCGTCGGGATCCGTGGTCGGCGCAGTATAGACACGGCCAGCCCGCGCGGAGCCTGCTCCAGAGTTGTGTGCAGCAATGGTGGTGGATAGTCTCATCGCAATTGATTGACCCGTTGTCTGCATCCGCATGAAATCGAAGCACATCGAACCCGCCGCGGGGTTCCCGCTGTTGTCGCGCCGGCGTTTCGTGCAGGGGCTGGCGCTGGGCGGCAGCGCCGCATTGCTCGGCGGCTTCATCAAGCCGGCCTGGGCGCTGCAGAGCCTGGGCGAGCCCGCGGTACTTGCGGGTACCGACTTCGCGCTGGAAGTCGGCGAGATACCGGTGAACTTCACCGGTCATGCGCGCCACGCGACCACGGTCAACGGCTCGCTGCCCGGACCCTTGCTGCGGTGGCGCGAGGGCACCACCGTCACCCTGCGCGTCACCAACAAGTTGCGGGTGCCGACCTCGATCCACTGGCATGGCATCCTGCTGCCGTTCGACATGGATGGCGTACCCGGCATCAGCTTTCCCGGCATCGCGCCGGGCGAAACCTTCGTGTACCGCTTTCCGGTGCGGCAAAGCGGCACCTACTGGTACCACGCGCATTCCGGGTCCCAGGAGCAGACCGGCTTGTACGGCGCGCTGGTGATCGACCCGGCCGGCCCCGAAAGCATCCGTGCGGAACGCGACTACGTGGTGATGCTCAACGACTGGAGCGACGAAAATCCGGCAGCGATCTTCGCGCACCTGAAAAAACAAAGTGATTACTACAACCGCGGCGAATTGACCGCACGCGACTTCTTCGCCGACGTGCACCGTGTGGGGCTGAAGCAGGCGCTGGCGGAGCGCAGGATGTGGAACGAGATGCGCATGAGCCCGCGCGACCTCGTCGATGTCACCGGCGCGACCTACACCTACCTGATGAACGGCACGGCGCCCGCCGGCAACTGGACCGGCATGTTCAAGCCCGGCGAGCGGGTGCGCCTGCGTTTCATCAATGGTTCGTCGAACAGTTTCTTCGACGTGCGGATTCCCGGTTTGAAACTCAGCGTGGTCGCGGCCGACGGACAGGATGTCGCGCCGGTCGAGGTGGACGAATTCCGGATCGCGACGGCTGAGGTCTACGACGTCATCGTGCATCCGCAGGAAGATCGCGCCTACACGATCTTCGCGCAGTCGATGAGTCGCGATGGCTACGCACGCGGCACGCTGGCGCCGCGCGCCGGCATGCAGGCGGAGGTGCCGCGGCTTGATCCGCTGCCGCTGTTGTCGATGGTCGACATGATGGGGGCGATGGACCATGGCGGGCACGCGATGCACGGCATGGACCACGCTTCGATGTCGGGCATGGACATGGGGAAACATGATTCCGAACCCTCACCCCCA
>JAFEDX010000028.1 GCA_018241365.1 Pseudomonadota bacterium | reverse complement strand
GTCGGATTCGGCGTGGCGGCGTCGATGACCACCTGGTCGGTGTTCCGCGCGGTGTCGGGCGATCCGATCCCGCAGAAATCCGCGCAATTGTTCGTGCCGCAGATCGACAACTGGGGGCCGACCGGTCATGCGCCGGGCAGCCACAGCACGGAGCCGCCCGCCGCGATGGATTACACCGACGCCATGGCGCTGATGCGCGCGCACCGTGCGAAGTACCAGTCCGCGATGTACCAGATCGCGGATTCTGTCGCGCCGAAGGCGCTGAACCAGCCCCCGACCCTGGTCGCCGGCGAAGCGGTGTCCGGCGAGTTTTTCCCGATGCTGGACGTGCCGTTCAAGTACGGCAGCGGCTGGAGCGACGCCGACGAAACGAATCGCGCGCATGTCGCGGTGATCAGCAGCCGGCTCAACGATACCTTGTTCGGTGGCAAGGACAGCGTCGGCCAGGTCCTGACCTTCGGCACCCACGATTACCGCGTGGTCGGCGTCACCAACGATTGGCATCCGCAACCGGTGTTCTACGACGTGGTGAATACCGGCGGATTCAACGACATCACCAGCAACATCTTCATCCCGTTCACCACCGCGGTCGCGATGGAAACGAATGCCAACGGCACCACCAACTGCAACGGGCCACCGCAGGAACCCGGTTTCAAGGGCATGATGAAATCCGAATGCGTGTGGATTGCCTTCATGGTGCAACTGGACAACGCGAGCGCAGTGCAAGGTTACAAGCAGTTCCTCGAAAACTATGCCGCCGCGCAGCAACAGGCCGGGCGTTTTACCTGGCCGCCCAACGTGCGCCTGCGCGGCCTGATGGCATGGCTCGACCACCAGCACGTGGTGCCGCCGGACACGAAGATTTCGCTGTATGTCGCGCTGGGCCTGCTGCTGGTGTGCCTGGTCAACACCGCCGGCTTGCTGCTGGCCAAGTTCCTGCGCCGCAGCAGCGAGATCGGCGTGCGGCGTGCGCTGGGCGCGTCGCGTCGCGAAATCTACGCCCAGTTCCTGATCGAAGCCGGCATGGTCGGCCTCGCCGGCGGCGCGCTCGGGCTGGTGCTGACCATGCTCGGCATTGCCGGGATCGGCTGGGTGATGCCGGCTGACATCGCCGCGCTGGCGCACATGAATCTCTCGCTGCTGCTCATCACGCTGGCCGTCGCGATCGTGGCGACGATGCTGGCGGGGTTGTACCCAACGTGGCGTGCCGCGCGGGTGCAGCCGGCGTGGCAGTTGAAATCGAATTGAGCTCCGCAGGAGCGAACGTGCTCGCGACCCATGCGGCAATCCGGCGGACGTGGAGCGAGCGTGCTCGCGGCCACAACGTCATGGTTACATCGCGGTCGCCTGCACGCAGGCTCCTACACGCAGTCCCCGACGCGCAAAGGACAAGAACATGACCCTACCCCCCATCCTCGCCGCGCTGAAGAAGCACAAGGCCGGCGTCACCCTGATCACGCTGCAGATCGCGTTGACCCTCGCGATCGTGTGCAACGCGGTGTTCATCATCGGCCAACGGATCGACAAGGTGAACCGGCCGACCGGCATGAACGAACAGAACCTGTTCCTGATCCAGCAGATGTACGTGAACGCGCCAAGCGGCGATGATCCGGATTCGATCGCCAAACGCGACGCGATGATCCGAACCGATCTAGCCGCGTTGCGTGGACTGCCGGGAGTCGAAGCCGCAGCCCCGGTGAGCTCACTGCCGCTGCTGGAATCCTCGAACAATGGCGGCGTGGGCCTCAAGCCGAACCAGCAAGACAGCACGGCCACGACCACGTTTTACTCCACGGATGATCAACTGCTGAAAACGTTGGGTCTGCACCTGATCAGCGGCCGCAACTTCACCCCCAACGAAATCACGCGCGATCCGGGCGGCAACTACGAGCCGCCCATGGCAATCATCACCACGGCACTTGCGGAAAAATTGTTCCCGAGTGGAGATGCGCTGGGCAAGACGATCTACTTCAACGGCACCGCCACGCCGACCACCATCATCGGCATCGTGGCCCGCCTGCAAACCCCAAACACCGAAGCGGGCAACAGTCGTGCCTGGAATTCGGTGTTGCTGCCGGTGCGTCCGGACGACAGCTACACCCGCACCGCGGTGCGCGCCAAACCGGGACAACTGGACGCGGCGATGCGCGAAGCGCGCACCGCGCTGATCGCAGTCAACCCGCAGCGGGTCATCAGCAACGGATTCAAGGGCTTCGTCGGCATCTATCCCTTCTCGGACGTCCGCGCGCGTGCCTACCGCGCTGATGTCGGCATGGCGATCCTGATGGGTGTGATCTGCGTGATCCTGCTGGCCATCACCGGTGCAGGTATCGTCGGCCTCACCAGTTTCTGGGTCGGCCAGCGGCGCAAGCAGATCGGCATCCGCCGCGCGCTGGGCGCGACCCGGCGCGACATCGTGCGCTACTTCCAGATCGAGAACCTGTTCATCGCCGGCGTGGGCGTGGTGCTGGGTGCGATCCTGGCGATCGCGCTGAACCTGTGGCTGATGCAGCAATTCCAGATGGACCGGATGTCGATCGCGTACGTGCTGGTCGGTGTCGTCGTGTTGTTGTTGCTCGGACAGGGTGCGGTATTCGCGCCGGCCGTACGCGCATCGCATGTCTCGCCGGTGGAGGCGACGCGCAGCGTGTAACGCGCATTACCTTGCAATCGGCGCACCGTGGCATCATGTGGGTTTGCTGAAGGCATACTCATTATTGGATTCCCATGCTTCCCGACCATGTCCGCATCGTCGAAGTCGGCGCCCGCGACGGGCTGCAAAACGAAAAGACAGTCATCCCCACGCCCGTCAAGATCGAACTGATCGACCGTTTGTCGGCGTGCGGCCTCGAAACCATCGAAGCCAGCAGTTTCGTGAGCCCCAAGTGGGTGCCGCAGCTTGCCGACGCAGAGGAAGTCTTTGCCGGCATCACGAAGAAGCCCGGCGTCGATTACCCCGCGCTGGTGCCGAACATGCGTGGCTACGAACGCGCACGTGCGGCTGGCGTCACCAGCATCGCGGTGTTCACGGCCGCCAGCGAAGCCTTCAACCAGAAGAACATCAACGCCTCGATCGACGAATCGATCGAACGCTTCCGCCCCGTGCTGGAACGTGCGCGCGCCGAAGGGGTGCGCGTGCGCGGCTACGTTTCCACGGTGCTCGGCTGCCCGTACCAGGGCGTGGTGCCGGTATCCGATGTGGTGCGCGTGTCCAAGCGTCTCTATGAACTCGGCTGCGACGAAATTTCCCTCGGCGACACCATCGGCGTCGGCACACCGGTGAAGGCCCGCGCGATGTTGAACGCAGTCTCGCAGGAAGTGCCGATGAAGGCACTGGCCGTGCATTTCCACGACACCTACGACCAGGCGCTCGCCAATATCCTCGTATGCCTCGAAGAAGGTGTGCGCGTGGTGGACAGCTCCGTGTCCGGCACCGGTGGTTGTCCGTACGCGAAGGGTGCGACCGGCAACGTCGCCAGCGAGGACGTCGCGTACATGTTGCAGGGCATGGGCATAGAAACCGGCGTCGATCTCGACAAGCTGATCGAAACCGGCTGGTGGCTGGCGAAACAGCTCGGCAAGCCAACCTCCAGCCGCGTGACCCGCGCCAAAATGGGGGAATAATAGGATCGTTCCGGATTTCTGGCTGCCCTCGCCGCGCAAACGGTGATCCGGCGACCTCAGCCGTTCGAGTGCCCAAGACACTGGATTCCCGCCTACGCGGGAATGACGAACAAATTCTTTTCTCGTGAACCCTCGCCTATGCCGCAACCCTTCCGAATCCGCCCCATCGAACCGCGCGACGACGCCGCGGTCGCGGCCATCATCCGCAGCGTGATGCCGGAGTTCGGCGCCGGCGGCGCCGGTTTCGCGATCCACGATGCCGAAGTGGATGCGATGCATGCGGCGTACGCAAAATCGCACAGCGCCTATTTCGTGATTGAAGTCGATGGCAAAGTCGTGGGTGGTGGCGGCGTGGCACCGCTGGAACATGGCGATACGGACACCTGCGAGCTGCGCAAGATGTATTTCCTGCCTGAAGCGCGTGGTTTGGGCGCCGGCAACGCGATGATGGCCCGCTGCCTCGAAGCCGCGTGCGGATTCGGCTTCAAGCGCTGCTACCTCGAAACCCTGACCGGCATGGACGCGGCGCAACACCTGTACCGCAAACACGGGTTCACGCCGCTGTGCGCGCCGCTCGGCAAGACCGGCCACCACGGCTGCGACCGCTGGTTCATCCGCGCGTTGTAGGAGCGGGCGCGCCCGCGACCACGGAATGCGTGACCATGAATGGAACTGCTGGTCGCGAGCACGCTCGCTCCTGCCGTAGAATGGCGCGTTCAATTTCGCGGAGAAGCGCATGCAACTCGACCAGGTCAGGGCCGTCGTCACTGGCGGAGCTTCGGGGCTCGGCCACGCGGTGGCGAAGCACCTCGTAGCGCACGGCGGCAAGGTCGCGCTGTTCGACGTCAATGACGAGAAGGGCCACGCCGCAGCCAAAGAGCTTGGCGATGCGGCGCGCTACTACAAGACCGACGTGACCAGCGAGGATGGCGTGGCCGCCAACGTCGCCACGGCACGCGAGGCGATGGGCGGCTTGAACGTGGTGATGAACTGCGCCGGCATCCTCGGCGCCGGCCGCGTGCTGGGCAAGGAAGGCCCGATGCCGCTCAAGACCTTCGCGACCACGGTGATGGTGAACCTGGTCGGCAGCTTCAACGTCGCCAAGGCCGGCGCGGCGCTGATGCAGGCGAACGAACCCGGCGAAGACGGCGAACGCGGCGTGATCGTCAACACCGCGTCGATCGCCGCCTACGAGGGGCAAATCGGGCAAGCCGCATATTCAGCCTCGAAAGGCGGCATCGTCGGCATGACCCTGCCGATGGCGCGTGAGTTCGCGCGCATCGGCGTGCGCGTGATGACCATTGCGCCTGGTGTGTTCCACACCCCGATGGTCGATGGCATGCCCGAACAGGTTTACCAGTCGCTGTGCGCGCAGGTGCCGTATCCATCGCGGCTCGGCAAACCGGAAGAATTCGCCGAAACCGTCGCCTACATCCTCGCCACGCGCTACTTGAATGGCAGCGTGATCCGGCTGGACGGCGCGATCCGGATGACGCCGAAATAAGCACACGCCGTCATTCCGGACTCGGCGAAGCCGCGATCCGGAATCCATTTTTGATCCTCCTGCCACGCGAAAATCAAACTGAATTCCGGGTTCCGCCGCGGCAAATCCGCGGCGGCCCCGGAATGACGGCTTCAGGTTCCATCCACTTCCGAGTCCAGAATCCAATGAAAGCCTCCGACGTCAAGAAAGGCAACGTGGTCGAACACGAAGGCACCGTTTACCAGGTGCGCGACATCCTGCGCAGCGCGCCCACCGCGCGCGGTGGCAATGTGACCTTCCGGTTCACGCTGTATTCGATCCCGGACGGCCGCAAGTTCGACCTGAGCCTGCGCGCCGACGACGACCTGAAGGAAATGGAACTGGTGCGCCGCGCCGCGAACTATTCCTACAAGGACGGCGACGCGCTCGTGTTCCTCGACGCCGAGGATTACACACCGTACATGCTGGATCCCAATGTGGTCGGCGACAGCGCAGCGTACATCGTGGAAGGCGTCGAGGGCTGCTATGTGCAACTGATCGACGATGTGCCGGTCGCGCTGCAGATCCCGACCAGCGTCGCCTTGACCGTGGTCGATACCGCGCCGGAACTCAAGGGCGCCTCGGCGACCAAACGCACCAAGACTGCCAGGCTCGATACCGGCGTCGAAATCCAGGTGCCGGAATACATCCGCACTGGCGAAAAGGTGTGGATCAACACCGTGACCGGGGAGTTCTCGGGTCGAGTGTGAGGCGTTTGCGACAGTCCGGTGGACTGTCGCGCCGAACACGAGGGTGAGGCAGGAGCCGAACGGGCTGCGCGCCATGTCTGACCGCTGGCCTTGGTCCCCAGATACCCGCGGGCGGGGTGCCTTCCGGCGCTTGTGGCGGAAGAAAAGCGCAAGTATGTTACGGGGCGCTCGTGCCCACGCACGGGCCCGCGTCGCTTTGAGGGGAAGCGTTGGCGGAAATTTACGGGGCGCAAGGCGTGCCCACCCACGGTTCCCCGCCGCGGACCCGAGTGACTGGGAGCACAAATGATCTTTTGGCGCGTGAAGCCGCTTGACCAGATTCTCGCAACTGCCGAAAAGAAATCCCTGAAACGCCAGTTGGGCCCGATCCAGTTGACCTTGCTCGGCATCGGTGCCGTGATCGGCACCGGCATTTTCGTGCTGACCTCAGAGGCCGCGCAGAAGGCCGGTCCAGGCATGATGCTGTCGTTCGTGATCGCCGCCGTCGTATGCGGGCTTGCCGCCCTCGCCTATGCGGAACTCGCGGCGATGGTGCCGGTCTCGGGCTCGGCCTACACCTATACCTACGGCGTGATGGGCGAACTGATCGCCTGGATCGTGGGCTGGGCGCTGGTGCTGGAGTACGCCATCGGCGCGACCGCGGTCTGCGTCGGCTGGGCCGGCTACGTCAATGGCTTGCTCAACAGCGGCGTTTTCGGACTGGTCAAGCCGGGTGCGCTGGCCCTGCCGATGTGGCTGCAGGTCGGTCCGACGCTGGGCGGCGGCTTCAACCTGCTGGCGTTCCTGATCGGTGTGGCGGTCACCGGCCTGCTGGTGATCGGCACCTCCAAGAGTGCGCGCGTGAACGCCGTGCTGGTGGCGATCAAGATCATCGCGCTCACGGTATTCGTGGTGATCGCGTTGCCAGCGGTCAAGAGCGCCAACCTGCACCCATTCCTGCCGGGCGGCTGGGGCAATCCCGTCGGCAGCAATGGCCTCGGCGTACTGGGCGCGGCGGCGTCCATCTTCTTTGCCTACGTGGGCTTCGATGCCGTTTCCACGGCCGCGGAAGAAACCCGCAACCCCAACCGCAATATCCCGATCGGCCTGATCGGCGCGTTGGTGATCTGCACCGTCTTTTACCTGCTGGTAGGTTACGGCGCAGCGGGTTCGGTCGGCGCACAGCCGATGCTGGGCCCGAACGGGATGCCGCTGGACCCCGGCACCCTCGCAATGGCCAAGGCCTGCGGCAATTCCCAGGCGCTGGTGTGCAGCCACGAACCGCTGTCGCATGTCATGAGCATGCTGGGCCACCCGGTGATCGCCAACATGATCGGCCTCGCCGCGATCGTGGCGCTGCCGTCGGTGATCCTGATGATGATGTTCGGGCAGACCCGCATCTTCTTCACGATGTCACGCGACGGCCTGCTGCCCAACGTGTTCTCGAAAGTGCATCCGCGCTTCTTCACCCCGCACGTGATCACCTACGTCACCGGCATCGTGGTGTCGCTGTTGGCTGCACTGTTCCCGGTCGGCAAGCTGGCCGACACTTCGAATGCCGGCACCTTGCTGGCTTTCGCGATGGTGTCGGTTGGAGTAATGATCCTGCGTCGCAGCCAGCCTGGCCGCAAACGCCCGTTCCGCACGCCGCTGGTCTGGATCGTGTGTCCGCTGGCGGTTGCCGGGTGCATCCTGTTGTTCGTCAACCTCAGCATCGTGGCCAAGGTGGTATTCGTCATCTGGGCCGTGATCGGGCTGATCTTCTACCGCCTGTATGGCTATCGCCGCAGCCAGATGTCACCGGAACAGGCCGGCCGCGTGTTGGATGACGCGGCGTGAATCGCGTCGGGTTCCATGACGGTGCGGGCCAGCCGGTCCGCCCGCGTGGCTGCGGGGTGTCGTCGACCACGCTGGCGAAAACGCCATGACGATCCTCGGCCAACTCCTCGCCAAGAAAGCGGTCGGTGGCCAGGCAGACCACGTGGAAGGTGGCGTCCAGCTGCGCCGGACGTTGGGTCCCTGGGGCCTGACCGCGCTCGGCATCGGTGCCGTGATCGGCGGCGGCATCTTCGTGATCACCGGGCAGGCCGCGGCCGAGCACGCCGGACCGGCGGTATTGCTGTCGTTCGTGATCGCGGCGATCTGTTGCAGCTTCACCGCGTTGTGTTATGCCGAGTTCGCGACGCTGATACCGATGTCCGGGAGTTCGTATTCCTACGCCTATGCCACGCTGGGCGAGTTCGCAGCCTGGTTCATCGGCTGGAACATGGTGCTGGAATACGGCGTGTCGGCCTCGGCCGTGGCGGTGAGCTGGACCGGTTACTTCAAGAGTTTCCTGGCGCACATGGGCCTGCACTTGCCCGACGTGCTGACCAACTCGCCGATCGCGTTCGTGGACAAACACCTCGTGGTCACCGGTGCCTTGTTCAATTTGCCGGCCGTGGTGCTGGTGCTGGCGCTGACTTGGCTGTGCTACGTCGGCATCCGTGAATCCAGCGGGGTCAACAACGCCATCGTGCTGCTGAAGGTCACCTTGATCGTGATCGTGATCGTGGCCGGCTGGCATTACGTCAATCCGGACCTGTGGCACCCGTTCATCCCGCCGGCAGAGGGCCCGGAAACCTACGGCTGGGGCGGCATCATGCGCGCGGCGACGCTGGTGTTCTTCGCGTACATCGGATTCGAGGCCACCTCGACCGCCGCCCAGGAAGCCAAGAATCCGCAACGCGACCTGCCGATCGGAACGCTGGCCTCGCTGGCCATCTGCACGGTGTTGTACGTCGCCATGGCCGCCGTGCTGACCGGCCTGATTTCGTACAAGCAACTCGGCACCGCGGAGCCGGTCGTCACGGCGGTCGCTGCGCACCCGCAACTCAACTGGTTGCGCTGGCTGGTCGAGATCGGCGCGCTGCTGGGCCTGGCATCCGTGGTGCTGGTGATGATCATTGCGCAGCCGCGCATCTTCATGATGATGGGCGGTGACGGCATGCTGCCCCCCGTGTTCTCTAAACTGCACCCGCGCTATCGCACCCCGCACATCAACACGCTGATCACGGGCGCCGGCATCGCGCTGCTCGCCGCGGTGTTTCCGCTGGATGTGCTGGGCGACCTGGTATCGATGGGCACCCTTTTGGCATTCGTCGCGGTGTGCGCCGGCGTGCTGATCCTGCGCCGCACACGACCCGACCTGCCGCGCACCTTCCGCGTGCCGTGGGCCACCGTCACCTGCACGCTGGGCGTGCTGAGCTGCCTGATGCTGTTGTATTGGGAGAACTGGTACAACTGGACGCTGATGGGACTGTGGACACTGCTCGGCTTCGCCATCTACTTCGGCTACGGCTATCGCCACAGCCGGCTGCGCAACCCGGGGTGAGCCCTCGGTTTTCGGGAAGATTCCGGGCGGGTTGGGTGACGTTGCGCCGCTGGTTGCGTAGCCGAAGGAACAGCCACGTCCCTCCCATGTGAAGAACACGTCAGGCTTGACGAACCATACCAGCACGTATTGTGGATAAGTTTAGAAACAACAAAACATTAACGTTGTAAGTTATTGTTTCAACGCGATAAAAAAAATCATCTCGATTTGCGGTCTGTCAATATTGGACACCGCTGGAGCCCGCGCTATGATGGCTCTTCCGAGGGATTTCCCATTGGCAGTGGACCCCGGACCGCCGCCCGGTGCGGCAAGCGTAGTCAGCTCCTCCGCTTGCCGTATCCGGGCAGCAACTTGTTTGGTGCTGCCCTCTCCCCTTTCACGCTTGCCGCGGGTCGAGTTCGTTCGACTCCGTGCAGCTTGATCGTTTGCGCCACGTGGTTGGCGTGACGCAAACAACCGCCGCGGATGCATCACTACTTCTTGGCCATGAAGGCCGTGCACCAGCCCTTGGAGTGCACATCAAAGCCCGGGAAGATCGCGCACGGACCATAGGTATCGCCCGGTTTGCCGCTGTAATGCATGCACGCTGCACAATCCTGGCCCGGCTGATGCGGCGGACCCGCCTTGGTGTTGTCCTCGACATACTTCATGGCTTTGGCGGTGGCATTGGTGGCGACGTTCAAGTGCGGCAACGCTGCCCACACGCGACGCGGCAGTGCGCCGAGCAGCGCGATCGCAGCGGCGGCGCCACCCGCCAGTTTCAGGAAACGGCGACGGCTGGAGGCGGTTTCTTCGGTCATTTCGATACTCCTATCTGACGGGTGGAACACGGGCACTGCGCGAATGTTACCCCCATGCGCCACCACGAGCACGATTTTTATTCACCGGGTGCGTGTTACATTCAGCCGTCTGAACGAACCCATCCTGGACTGATGACACCGGTACCCGCACGCCTCGCCGAATCCCTGCGCGCCTGCGGCGAGATCATCGCCCACACCGGCGCCGAACTCGCGGCACGCGGCTGGACGCCAGCCACCAGCAGCAACTTCTCGATGCGGATCGATGACACCCACGTCGCGGTCACGATTTCCGGGCGCGACAAGGGCGCCTTGACGCCCGGCGACGTGATGGCGGTCGGGATGGACGGCAAGCCCATCGATCCCGCCTTGCGCCCGTCGGCCGAAACCGCCCTGCACCTGCAGGTCTACCGCCGCCTGCCGCAGACCGGCGCCGTGCTGCATACCCATTCGCACAACCAGACGGTAGCCTCGCGGTTGTTTGCGGTTCACGGCAAGGTCGCGTTGCGCGGCTGGGAGCTGCAGAAGGCCATCACCGGCTACACCAGCCACGCCAGCGAGCTCGACGTGCCGGTATTCCCCAACTCCCAGGACATGCGCGACATCGAAGCACGGGTCGATGCCTGGCTGGACGCTGGCAAACCGCTGCACGCCTATCTCATCGATGGCCACGGCCTATACACTTGGGGAAGCAGCATGGCCGAAGCCAAGCGTCATCTGGAAGCGCTCGAGTTTCTGCTGGCCTGCGAACTCGACCTGAAACGTCTCGGAGCGTAGGGCCTGTTCACACCATGCCACGCGGTCGCGCCGTAGACCATTTGCGTGCAGGGCAAGGAAGAGTGAGGAAGATGTATGCCGATACATAGACGAATGATGACGCAGCCATGCGGGCAAATGGCCACGGCCCGAAGGGTTGCTCCGCAGCGACCGCCATACTTCGGTGCGCGCCTTGGCCATAGAACCACTATGACGCTGCAGCGCGCGCCTCGTCTGGCAACCGCTGCGGAAGCAACGCGGCTCACGCGGCATGGTGTGAACAGGCCCCAACCATGAGCCGCCTGCGCGTGTATGACCAGCGCGAACCCACGCGCCCCATCGGCACCCTGTTCGACCACGGCATGATCGCGCATGCGCTGGACGAAGTCGGCGTGCGCTTCGAACGTTGGGAAGCCGCCAAGCCGATCGCACCCGGCGCGAGCCAGGACGAGGTGATCGCCGCATACCATGACGACATCGAACGCCTGCAACACGAAAAAGGCTACCAGGCCGTGGACGTCATCTCGCTCACGGCTGACAACCCGCAGAAAGATGCGCTGCGCCGGAAGTTCCTGTCCGAACACACCCACGCCGAGGACGAAGTGCGCTTCTTCGTCGCGGGCCAAGGCCAGTTCACCCTGCACATCGGCGGGCGCGTGTACGACATCCTGTGCGAGCAGGGCGACCTGATCGGCGTGCCCGACGGCACCCGCCACTGGTTCGACATGGGTCCGAACCCGCACTTCGTCGCAATCCGCCTGTTCACCAATCCGGAAGGCTGGGTCGCCAACTTCACCGGCGACGATATCGCCGCGCGTTTCCCGCGGCTGGAAAACTGACCGGACTCATGTCTGCGCACGTCACAGGAGTTCGTGCCGTCCTGACCGACATCGAGGGCACCACCAGTTCCATCGCGTTCGTCAAGGACGTGCTGTTCCCGTACGCCCGCGAGCACCTGCCACGTTTCGTCGAAACCCACCGGGACGACCCGGCCGTGGGGCGCTGGCTCGATGCCACCGCGCGCGAAGCCGGCATCGAAGATCCGCATTCGCGTCGCGTCATCGACACCCTGCTGCGCTGGATCGACGAAGACCGCAAGGCCACGCCCCTGAAAGCGTTGCAGGGAATGATCTGGAAGGAGGGTTACGAGTCCGGTGCCTACCGCGCGCACATCTACCCCGAAGTACCACGCAAATTGCATACCTGGAAGGCGCAGGGGCTGAAGCTGTACGTGTATTCCTCGGGCTCGGTACCGTCGCAACAACTGTTCTTCGCACACACCGAAGCCGGCGATCTCGCACCGCTGTTCGACGGCTGGTTCGACACCGAAATCGGCGGCAAGCGCGAGCGCGGTTCCTACCTGCGCATTGCCGAAACCATCAGCGTGCCACCGCCGGAAATCGTGTTCCTGTCCGACATCGGCGCCGAACTCGACGCCGCGCGTGGAGCGGGCATGCAGACCGTTCACCTGCAGCGGCCACCGGAGCACTGCCCGGATGCAGACACGCATCCCTGCGTCGCGGGCTTCGACGCCATCTCGCTGGCATGAAACGCCTCGCACTGATCCTGCTGACGCTGCTCGCCTTCGTCGCCGGCGCGGTGGCGATGGCGGCCTGGCGCAATCACCAGGTATCGACGTCGCTGGCGGCGCAAGACATCCCGCTCGACGGCAGGGCGCTGTTCGCGTCTGCGCAGGCGTCATACGCCGATGCGTCGACCACCCCGGACGGCGACTCCGGGCAATCGGACCTGCTGTCGGACGCCGACTGGCCGCAGGACGCGCCGACGCCCGAGCAGGTGATTTACGACCAACCGGATCTGCTCGATCGCGAATTTGCGCAACTTGAACCGCGCACGCCCGGCAAGGTGAACCTGTACGCGATCGTGTTCGCCGGCGATGGCAGCCAGAATGTGTTCCGCAACGAGGCCGAATACTTCGACAAATTGCTCTCGCAACGCCTGGGTGCGGACGGCCACGTGGTGGTGCTGGAAAACAACCCGGCCTCGCTCACCACGCGCCCGCTGGCGACGTGGAGCAACCTCGAAAGCGCGCTGGACGCGGTCGCGTCGAAGATGGATCTGCAGCAGGACATCCTGCTGCTCTATTTGACCACCCATGGCAGCGAAGACCACACCCTGCTGGTGGACATGGACCCGCTGCCGCTCGACCAGATCGGCGCGACCGATCTGCCCGGAATCCTCGCCGAACATCCCTTCAAGTACAAAGTGGTGATCGTCAATGCGTGTTATTCCGGCGGTTTCATCCCGCCGCTGAAATCCGCGGACACCATGGTCATCACAGCCGCGCGCAGCGATCGTTCCTCGTTCGGTTGCGGCGAACAATCCGAACTGACATGGTTCGGGCACGCCTTCATGGTCAACGCGTTGAACCAGACGGACGATTTCCGACAAGCTTTCAAGCTTGCCAGCCGGCAGATCGCAGCGTGGGAGAAGCGCGACCAGTTCAAGCCATCCGATCCGCAGCTTGCCGCCGGCGCCGCCATCACGGCGCAACTTGCCAAGTGGCGGCAGGGTTTCACGCCCGGTCCAGCCATCGCGTTCACGCCCGCACCCACGACCCGCACGTCTGCCCCAGCCACCACGGGATCGACCCGATGACCCACGCACCCGCCGACCCGGCGCTGGTGATCCTCGCCGCCGGCCTCGGCAGCCGCTATGGCGACGCCAAGCAGGTCGCGGGAGTCGGCCCTGGCGGCGAATGGTTGCTGGAATATGCCATCCATGACGCGCTGGCAGCGGGTTTTTCGCAAGTGGTGATGGTGATCCGCGCGCAACTGCGCGACACGCTGACCGCGCGCCTCGCGCCGCGCCTGCAAGGCCGCGCCGCGCTGCACCTGGTCGAACAAACCTTCGACAAGGTGCCGGACGGTTGCCCCGCGCCCACCGGACGCAAGAAACCGCTCGGCACCGGGCATGCGCTGTGGTGTTGCGCACCGCTGCTGCACGGCCCATACGCGGTCATCAATGCCGACGACTACTACGGGCATTCGGCGTTCGGCCTGCTCGCAGACCATTTCCACCGGCACAAAAATCCCGCGATGGTCGGCTACCGGCTCGACGCCACGCTGTCGCCACACGGCGGCGTCAATCGCGGCGTCTGCCGCGTGGATGGCCAGGGCCATCTGCAGGACGTCACCGAGTACATCGACATCGCCGTGCGCGACGGCACGCTTGCGGGCAATGCACCCGATGGCACGCGCACGCCACTCACGCCCGACACCGTGGTGTCGCTCAACTGCTGGGGCCTCACCCCTGCCCTGCTGCCCGATCTCGAACGCGGCCTGCGCGAATTTCTCGCCCACGCCGGCGGGAAGGACGAATACTTCCTGCCGCATGCGATTACCCGACATCTTGCCGGACGCGGCGAAGCGCTTTCCGTGCTGCCCACGGACGACACTTGGCTGGGACTCACCTACCCCAGAGACCGCGAGCAGGTCGTCGCCACCATCGCGGCGCTGCACGCGCATGGCACCTATCCGACACCGCTGTGGACCAATGCATGAACGGGATTCCTGCCCCCGCCACGCGCGCGGGCGTGGCCGAAGCCTGGGGGTTGTCGCCGCAGGCGCGTTTCGCGCATCTGGGCAACGGCCTGATCAACCGCACGCTGCTGGTCACCGACGACGGCCGCCGCCGCGTGCTGCAGTGCCTCAACACCCATGTATTCCGCGATCCCGCGCTGGTGATGCGCAACTGCCATGCCGTGACCGCACATCTCGGCCGCGAACGCGCCGCCGGCCGCTACGGCTATTCGGTGCTCGAGCTGGTGCCGACCCTGGCGGGCGAGCCCGCGGCAGTGCTGGATGACGGCACGTGGTGGCGCATGTACGACCACGTGCCGGACACGCGCACGCACGAAACCGCCGATACGCCCGCAACCGCATTCGAAGCCGGACGCGGCTTCGGTGCCTTCGCGGCCGCGCTGACGAGCCTTGGGCCCGACGCCGTGGGCGAGGTCATCCCGCATTTCCACGACCCGGTACGACGCTTCGACGCGTTCCGCAAGGCGCTCGACGACGATCGTGCCGGACGTGCCACGGAGGCGAAGGCAACCTGCAATGCCGCGTTGGCCTTCGCCGACGTGCTGCCACACTGGCGCTCGTTGCGCGAACAAGGGCTGGCGTGGCGCGTCACCCACAACGATTGCAAGTTGAACAACCTGCTGTTCGACGCCAGCGGGCACGCGGTCTGCGTGATCGACCTCGACACCGTGATGCCCGGCAGTGTGCTGTTCGACTTTGGCGACATGTGCCGCACCATGCTGAGCCCGGTGCCCGAGGATTCCATCGAACTCGATCGCGTCGTGGTGCGGCACGACTACTTCGAGGCGCTGGCGCGCGGTTACGTGGAAGGCAGCGGCGAGATGCTGACCGCGCTGGAGCGCGACAACCTCGCGTTCGCCGCGCGCCTGATCGTCGGCGTGATCGGCCTGCGCTTCCTCACCGACTACCTCGACGGCGACCGTTATTTCCGCATCGCCCATCCCACGCACAACCTCGAACGCGCGCGCAACCAGTTCGCGCTGTACGCCGCGTTGACGCGCGACGCGGATGCGCTGCAGGCGTTGGTGCCGTAGCCAGCCAACGCATGCAGCCGGAAGCACATCTGCTCTGGCCCCGCAGGCGGGCGCCGATCAGCGTTGGGGCCAGCCCACCCGTCCAATCGAGCGGCATCCATGAACCATAGCGGCAGGCACGGCCAGCAATCTTGACGCACTGCATACTACTGTATACAGTGCGTACATGATCGAGCTCCGGGAAACCCTGCAATTTTCCGAATGGTTGGCAGGCTTGAAGGATCGGCAAGCGCGTGTGCGGGTACAGGACCGGTTGTTGCGTCTGCGTTTCGGCAACCCGGGCCATCACCGCACGCTGAAAGCAGGCGTGTGCGAGCTGAAGATCGACTACGGCCCCGGTTATCGGGTTTATTACACGCAACGCGGTGACGTCGTGATCATCCTGCTGTGCGGCGGCGACAAGCGCACGCAGCAGGCGGACATTCGCGCTGCCGAGCGCATGGCTAAAGAGG
Source organism: Pseudomonadota bacterium (assembly GCA_018241365.1). Taxonomy (GTDB): domain Bacteria; phylum Pseudomonadota; class Gammaproteobacteria; order Xanthomonadales; family Rhodanobacteraceae; genus 66-474. The sequence goes on along the minus strand of JAFEDX010000028.1, from coordinate 1,771 downwards.
TGTGACCATGGCCAAACTCAAGACCCGTCCTTACGATGCAGCGCGCTACCTGCGCGATCCGGCCGACTGCACGGCCTACCTGCAAACCGTCATCGACAACGCGGATGGCGACGACGTGCTGATCCTTGCGGCACTGGAAGAAGTGGCGCGCACGCAGAACATGTCGCAACTCGCACGCGACGCAGGCCTCACCCGTGCCGGGCTGTACAAGGCGTTATCCGGCGAAGGCCGCCCGAGCTTCGCCACCATCGCACACATCTTGCGGGCACTGGGCCTGCAGCTCACCACCAAACCTGTCGCCGCCTGACTGGCGCGACCGTCCGGATGGGCCCACCGAACACGGCCACTGGCCACTGTTGCGCACCGTCGATCAACTGCTACCTGCGGCCACGGCGAGCCCGCCCCTTACAATGCACGCATGTCCCTGGTCCAACTGCAACGCGTCGACTTCAGCATCGGCGGCCCGCTCCTGCTCGAACGCGTCGATCTGTCCATCGAAGCGAACGAGCGGGTGTGCATCGTCGGGCGCAACGGCGAAGGCAAGTCCACCCTCATCAAGCTGATCAGCGGCGAACTGCGTGCCGACGACGGTGAGGTGCGCGTGCAAAGCGGGATCGTCATTGCGCGCATGCCGCAAGAGGTTCCGCCGGGCACCACGGGCAGCGTGTTCGACGTGGTCGCGGAGGGATTGGGCGACCTCGGGCGCTTGCTGGCGCGCTACCAGCACCTGCTGGACATCGGCGACCTCGACGCGCTGGGCGACCCCCAGGCGCAAATCGAAGCGCAGCACGGCTGGGATCTCAACCGCCGCGTGGAAGGCGTGCTGAGCCAGTTGGGACTTGCCGGCAGCTTGGACTTTTCCACGCTCTCGGGCGGCATGCAGCGGCGCGTGTTGCTGGCGCAGGCACTGGTCCGCAAACCGGACATCCTGCTGCTGGACGAGCCCACCAACCATCTGGACATCGAGGCCATCAACTGGCTGGAAGACTTCCTCAGGCAGTTTGCCGGCACCATCGTGTTCGTCACGCACGACCGCGCCTTCCTGCGCGCGCTGGCCACCCGCATCGTCGAGATCGATCGCGGCGCGCTGACCGACTGGCCGGGCGACTACGACAATTACCTGCGTCGCCGCGAGGAGCGCCTGCACGCGGAAAGCCAGGCCAACGCGCTGTTCGACAAGAAACTGGCGCAGGAAGAAGTGTGGATCCGCCAAGGCATCAAGGCCCGGCGCACGCGCAACGAAGGCCGGGTGCGCGCGCTGGAGGCGCTGCGCGTCGAACGCGCGAAACGGCGCAACATGGTCGGCAACGTCAAGCTGACGCTGGAGCACGCGCACGTTTCAGGCAAGAAAGTCATCGACGTGAAGCACGTGACCCACGCCTTTGACGGCCGCGTGTTGATCGATGACTTCTGCACCACGGTGATGCGGGGCGATCGCATCGGCATCATCGGCCCGAACGGCGCCGGCAAAAGCACCCTGCTGAAAATCATGCTGGGCGAATTGGCGCCGCAACGCGGCACCGTCCAGCTCGGCACCGGCACGCGGATCGCGTACTTCGACCAGCACCGCTCGCAGCTCGACGACTCGCTCAACGCCGTCGACAACGTCGCCGGCGGCCGCGATTTCATCGAGCTGAACGGCCGTTCCCGGCACATCCTCGGCTACCTGCAGGATTTCCTGTTTGCGCCGGAACGCGCACGCGCACCCATCACCCGCCTGTCCGGCGGCGAACGCAATCGCCTGCTGCTGGCGAAGTTGTTCGCGCAGCCT
>JAFEDX010000027.1 GCA_018241365.1 Pseudomonadota bacterium | reverse complement strand
GGAACCACCGGCGAATTGCGGGTCGGTGTCCTGGATACGGGGCGTCATGGACCACCACCACCGAATGCAGTAGCGACTTCCGCCATGGCCTTGTTGCAGAGCGGAGCCGTGGACGGTTCGGTGGCCTACCGGCAGTTCCGGCAAAGCGACGATCCGTACGATCCGGTTTTCCTGAAGGACCGCAGCGGCACGGTCACCGTCGAACCCTTGCGAAAGGTGCCGGCCGGTGCACGCGCATCGATGCCTGCCGCGGCGACATCGTCGGGCGCGCCGCTGCTGCATTGATGACGTGGGCTTCGCGTAACCCGCACCAACGCATCGGGTTGCCGGCAACGGCTTGCTAGACTGCCGCTTTCACATCCGGGCCAGCCATGCAGTCGCAGGGGATCGCGTTTCATCATCCGTGGGCGTTCTGGCTCGGTTGCCTTGCGGTCGCCGCGGGCGTGTGCCTGCACCTGCCGATGTACGTGATGGCGGCGCCGATGCACTTCCAACTCGTCGGCATGCCGATGGACGCCGCGATGGAAGCCGGCATGGTGCTGATCCCGGCTGGCGTGCTGCTGGCCGGCTGGGCCTTGCTGCCGCGCCTCGCGCAGGTGCGCTTGACCACGACAGGCGGCGCGCGCCTGCACTTCCACGTCGCCGATGGCATCTCGCTGAATCGCGAGCACTGGAAGCTGGTCATCGTGCTGGCGATCGCCCTGACCATCGACGTGATGAAACCGGCGTCGATCGCGTTCGTGATGCCGGGCATGGCGCGCGAATACGGCATCGGCATGTCCGCGGCGGGTTACCTCGCGCTGTCGTCGATGGTCGGCACGGCGGTAGGCTCGGTGGTGTGGGGGCGCCTGGCCGACGTGTTCGGTCGGCGCGCGGCGATCCTGCTGTCGGCGATCCTGTTCATGGGCACCGCGATCTGCGGCACCATGCCGTCGTTCCACTGGAATCTGGTGATGTGTTTCATGATGGGCGCGGCGGCCGGCGGCATGCTGCCGATTGCGTTCACGCTGATGGCGGAAACCGTGCCGGCGCGGCATCGCGGCTGGCTGCTGGTGGCGCTCGGCGGCATCGGTACCTCGGCGGGCTATCTCGCGGCTTCCGGCGCCGCGGCACTGCTGGAGCCGGATTTCAGTTGGCGCGCGCTGTGGCTGCTGAACCTGCCGACCGGTGCGCTGATCGTGCTGCTGAATCGCTACATCCCGGAGTCGCCGCGCTTTCTCGCCAATGCCGGGCTGCACGGCCATGCGCGCGCGTTGCTCGAGCGCTTTGCCGGCTCCACGGCCGGGCTGGTCGAGGGCGATGCAGGAGAAGCCGCGCCCGTCATGGAGATCCACCAGCCGCGCGCCGGCTTGCGTGAAATGCTGCGTGGTCCGCACGCGCGCATCACGGCGGCGCTGATGGTGTGCGGGCTGGCGTGGGGACTCGTCAACTTCGGCTTCGTGTTGTGGCTGCCGGCCAACCTGCAGAAACTGGGACTGGATACGCACGCTGCCAGCCTGCTGATGGCACGCTCGGCGCTGCTGGCGATCCCCGGCATCGCGTTGGTGGTGTGGCTGTACCAGCGCTGGAGCAGCTTCAAGTCGCTGGTGCTGTTCGTGGGCCTGACGGTGCTGGCGCTGCTCGCATTCGCCGCGATCGAGTTGTTCGGCTTGCGCGCGCAGGCGCTGACGACCTCGGCAACCGTGCTGCTGCTGGTCGCGATCAGCGGTGTGATCGCGACCATGATCCCGTATGCCGCCGAAATCTATCCCGTGCACCTGCGCGGCACCGGCTCGGGGCTGATCGCGGCCGGCTCGAAGGCGGGCGGCATCCTCGGCGCAATGCTTGGCGTCGCGGGACTGTTCGACGATTTCGTGTGGTCGGCGCTGCTGATCGCGGTGCCGATGACGGTCGCCGGCGTCATGCTGTGGCGCGGCGGCATCGAGACCAGCGGGCATGAGCTGGAGGCGATCCAGCGCCGCTTCGAGAGCCTGTGACAGGGTGCGGGTTATCGACCGAAAGCATTTGACGCGGATCAACGCGGATATCCGCGGATCAAAGACAAAAGTCTTTTGCCACGGATTGACACGGGTGTTCATGGATCAAGCTGCAAATCCTTTGGCAGCTTTCATCGGCTTTTATCCGCGTACATCCGTGTCAAAAAGTTTTTGCAGTTCGGCCGGGACTCAGTGCGCGGGCGAATCCGCTGCAGCCGGTTGTACGGTGGCGTGCCGCGCCAGCGCCAGGCCCTTCAGCACGTGCAGCGCTTCGGACAGCGCGTAGTCCTGCACCGCGAGGTCGCCGGTATCGGGGTTGGCGCGGGTCACGGGCGACCCGGACAAGTGATTGGGCAGGTCGCCTTCGTGTTCGTCATCCGCCAGCGCCGGATCGCGGTTGGCTTCGACCGTGACGTTTCCGAGCACGATGTCGGGTGTGATGCCGGCCACCTGGATGGAAGTGCCGTCGGGCGTGTAGTAGCGCGCGGTGGTCAGCTTCACCGCCTCGCCATTGCCGAGCGGCAGGATGGTCTGCACCGAGCCCTTGCCGAAGGTGCGCCGGCCCATCACCAGCGCGCGGTGGTGGTCCTTCAACGCACCGGTGACGATCTCCGCCGCGGATGCGGTGCCGTTGTCCACCAGCACCACCATCGGCGCGCCGTGCAGCAGGTCGCCCGACGTCGCGTTGAACTTCAGGTCCGACTGCGGCAAGCGCCCGCGGGTGCTGACGATCAGGCCGGAGGCGAGGAAATCGTTGGCGACGCCGACCGCGCTGGTCAGCAGACCGCCCGGGTTCGAACGGAGGTCCAGCACCACGCCGCGCAACGGACCATCCTTTTTCTGCAGCGCTTCCAGTTTGCGCGTCAGTTCATCGGCGGTGTCTTCCTGGAATTCGCTGATGCGGATGTACGCGAACCCCGGTTCCAGCATGCGCGTGCTCACGCTGGCGACGCGGATGCGTTCGCGCACCAGCGGCACCACGACCGGCTTGCCGCCGTCGGCGTGCACCACGGTCAGCGTGATCTTCGAGCCGATCGGCCCGCGCAGCTCCTTCATCGCCGCGTCGATGGCATCGGGCTGCACCGGCACGCCGTTGATCGCCACGATCGCGTCGCCGGCAAGGATGCCCGCGCGCTTGGCCGGGCCGCCGTCCAGCGGCGCAATGATCACGAGCTGGTGGTTGACCTGCGCGACCTGGATGCCGAGTCCGGTGTACGCGCCCGAAGTGTCCTCGGTCAGGTCGCGCAGATCCTGTTTGTCGAGGAACTCGCTGTGCGGGTCCAGCCCCGCCAGCATCCCGCGGATCGCCGATTGCATCAGTTGCTGGTTGCTGACCGGATCGACGTAGGCCTGCTTGATCAGCTCGAAGGCGCGCGTGAACGTTTCGATCTCGGCAAGGCTGGGCAGGTCGGCACTGGTGGCCGGGGCCGGTAGTGCGGTGCTGGCCGCACTGGCTGGCACGCCGGCCGGTTTGGGCGCCGGCGGAGGCGCGGCCAGCACGACTGTCGCGACAAGGGCGAGCGTGCCGCCTAGCAGGCTTTGCAAGGATCGAATCATGGACGTGTCATTCGGTGAACCGGCAGGAATCAGGACCGCGCCAGCGCGCAGGGGTTCATTGTAGGCGTTCCGGCGCGACTCAACGCCGCGAGGCGAACCAGCCCTGCGCATCGGCCGGCTTGCCGTCGTGGCGCAAGCCGAACCACGCGCCGCCCTGTTCCGGATCGCGGCCGACCGTCGCGATCGGCTGGCCGGGCTTCACCCAGTCGCCGGCCGAGACCAGCGCCGCCTCGTTGCCGCCATACAGGCTCATCCAGCCGTCGCCCTGGTCGATGATCACCAGCATGCCGTAGCCGCGCATGAAGTCGGCCCAGGCCACGCGGCCGTAGGCAACCGCGCGCACCTCGGCACCGGGTTTGGCGGCGATCACGATGCCTTGCGCCAGCGTGCCGGCGCCCGCGCGCGGCGCGCCCGCGACCGGCCACGGCAGCTTGCCCCGCAGCTGCGCGAACGGCGTGTTCTTGCCGAGCTGCGCGGGAATGTCGGCAAACACGTTCTGCAGGCGTTTCAGCAGTTGGTCCAGTGCGGCGGCGTCGCGTTGCAGGGCAGCCAGCTTGTCCTTCTGCTGCGCCAGTTGCGCATCGGCATCGGCCAGCAGCTTCTGTTGCGCGTCGCGCGCCTGCTCCAGTTGCGCCTGTTGCGCCACGCGCTCGCTGCGTTGCATCTGCAATGCCGCGGTGTCCGCATCGATCGCTGCTTTCAGTTGATCCAGTTGCGCGACTTCGCCCAGCAGGGCGCGGATGCGCGCGACGCGGTCGCGCTGGAAATAGCGCGAGTAGGCCAGCGCGCGGTCGATCCGCGCGATGTCGTCGTCGCCGAGCAGCAGCGAAACATCGCTGCCGCGGTCGAGTGTGTAGGCCGCGCGCAGCAGGTCCGCCAGTGCCGCGCGCTGGCCGGACAAGTTCGTTTCGAGTTGCGCGCGCTGCTGCTGCAGGCTGACCAGCGATGCGGACTTGGCGGCGATCGCGGCATCGCTGCCGCGCACGGCGTTGGCGACCTGGCTGAGCTGCGCGGCCTGTTTGGCGAGTCTGGCGTTGAGCGCATCGCGCTGCGCGGCGGTCGCGTGCTGCGCTTCAGCGATCTTCGCGATCTCCGCGCGCACCGCGGCGAGTTGCGCGCGGGTTGCGGCTTCGCGACCGGAAGTGGATGCGGACGCCGGCGCCGGGTCCGCGGGCGGGGCGGCGGCATGCAGCGCAGGCGTTGCGCAGCACAGCGCCACCGCCAGTACGTACGTGCAGGGAACAACACGAGGCAAATCCATGGGCGTCGATTATCGCCGCGTTTGCCGCGTCCACCATGCCTCGATCCGCAACCGGCTAATCTTGCGGACATGTGTGTCATTGCCTTCGTTTGCGACCAGCATCCCCGCTGGCAGCTGCTGTTGATCGGCAATCGTGACGAAGCCCACGCGCGCCCGTCGGCACCGCTGGCACGCTGGGCGGATGCGCCCGGCGTGCTGGCTGGACGCGACCTCGAAGCCGGCGGCACCTGGATGGGCGTGCGCGAGCCGGAACGTGCGGCCGTGGTCACCAACGTGCGCGATCCGCGCGCAGCCAAGGACGGGGCGTCACGCGGCTGGCTGGTGAGCGATTTCCTGCGTGGCTCGAACGCAGTGGCTCGGCACGCCGCGTTGCTGGCGACGGAGGCTGCGCGCTATCGGCCATTCAACCTGCTGCTGTTCGATCGCGACGGTGCGCAGTTCGTATCCAATCGTCCGGTGGTGCGGGCGCATGCCATCGCAACCGGCGTGCACGGCCTCTCGAATGGCGATTTGGATGCGCCGTGGCCGAAAGTCGTGCGTGCGACCGCGGCATTGCGTCGTTGGCTCGACGCCGGCCGTGACGATTTCGCGCCGTTGTTCGCCGCCTTTGCCGACGAGACGCCGGCGCCGGACGCCGAACTTCCCGACACCGGCGTCGGCATCGAGCTGGAACGCAGGCTGTCGCCGTTGTTCATCCGCGGCGTGGAATACGGCACCCGCGCGACCACGCTCATCGCGATCGACCGCGCCGGCGGCGGCTGCCTCGTCGAACATCGCTTCGGGCCGGAAGGCGCAGCGCTGGGTCAAACCACACTGCGCTTCTGATTTCCCCTCGCCCTTCGGGAGAGGGTGCCCGAAGGGCGGGTGCCCGAAGGGCGGGTGAGGGTACGCGCTTGCGCTGTGAGATTGACCGGCAAGCATTCGTGTCATCCGCGAACCGAACCCTCATCCGGCGCTGCGCCACCACGGAGCTCTTGGCCATGGATGGCGGCTCTCTCGAAGGGAGAGGGGAGGATCTGCTCAGGATCGCGCTGGCGTCGGCGCGGAAGCCGCGGGTACCTCGGCGCCGTTCGCGTGCAGCGCCGGCGCCTTGCCGAGCAGCAGGGTCCGGATGCTGCGCAGCTTCTGCTTGAGCACGCGTTCGTTGTCCGGTCCCACCCGGATCATCAGCTTCTGGCCCACCGACAGCGATTCCCAGGTTGGGTCGGCGAACGCATAGTGGCCGTCGCTGGTTTTCACCAGCGCCACCGGCGCTTGCGCATTCGGCGCCTCCAGCATGTCGTTGATGGCGGTCATCAGTCGATCATTGAAATAACCGCGCGGATAGCCGAGCTGGCGATAGGCCTCCTGGAACAGCGGATACCAGTGCGCGTACCAGCTCACCACGGTGCGCGCATCGACGGCCTCGGCGATCTTCACGTACGGGTCATAGCGTGCGTAATTGGCGGTGCCGAGCGTGATCTGGCCATCCGCGGCAAGGTTCGTCATGAACGCGCCTGCCGGCGTGCGCAGCGGCAGGATGCTGGCGCCGATGGTGTGGCGCGGCAGCGCATCCACCGTGGCGACGATGTGCGGAATCAGACCGCGCGACAACAGCAGGCTCGCCAGGCCCTGCGCGCCCGGCAACGCGGCCAGCGCCGAGGCGGCGGCATCGTCGCTGTCGTCGAGTGTGGGCAGGGGCGCGGTACTGGCTGGCGCAGGCACCGTTTGCGCTGCCTCGATCGGGTGTTCGATCGGCAAGGGCGCGGTGCTGGCGGGGGCCGGCGCGGAGGGCGCGGGGCCGGTGCGCGTGAAATCCAGGCCCGGCATGCGCGTGAAGTACCACCACGCCGCCAGCGCCACCACCACGATCACCACGATCGCGCCCGCAATCTTGCCCTTTGCCGAATTCTGCCGGGTCACGTCAGCCCCTCAGGTTGGAACGGTCCTGGTCCTGCCGGCGCCATGCCAAACGAATCGCACCGTGTCGATGCCCGGTCCAGGTTCGGGACGACAGCGCGACCGCTTGGCATGGCGTCGGCGGGTTCTGCTTGGATGCGCCAGCGCGCGAATGGTTCCATCAGATGAATGGATTGGTGCCAATCAGCCGTTGATGCAGCAGGAACGCGAAGATCGCCCAGCCCGCGATGCCGGCCGTTGCCGTCAGCGCGTCGCCGAACAGCGAACCCTGCGCGTAGTGCGTGCCTGCACGGCGATCGCGCCGGCGCGACACCGCGAAATCCGCGATCGCCCACACGAGGAACGCGCCGAACAGCACCACGTCGTGCAGATAGCCGGTCGCCAGCAGGTGCCCGAACGCCCACAGCTTCACGCCCAGCAGCATCGGGTGCCCGAGCTTCTGCTTCAGGTGATTGCGTGGCACGTAAGCGGCGGCGACCAGCACGAAGGCCGCCAGCGTGAACAGGGCATTCAGCTCGCGCAGCACCAGCAGCGGCGTGTACAGCAGATGCGGCTGCGCGCGTGCCATGCCGAAGCCGACCACGATAAGCACCAGACCGATGATCGAAACAATCGAATGGATGCCCTTCCACGGCCACAGCCCGATCCGCGCGACCATGCGCTCGCGGAAACCCGGCGCCAGCATGTGCACCGAATGCATGCCGAGGAAAACCACGAGGCCTGCGATCAGGATGGGCATGGCGGGTGTCCTCGGGTCGGCGGTCGTGGCGGTTGATTGTAAGGTCGCCCGGGCCGATGGAAAGAATAACCGCTCGCGCGAGTGACATGCGCCATGTTTGCGAGATGAAAACGCCCCGCTTTCGCAAGCGGGGCGTCGAGCGTGTCTTGGGAAAAACACGCAGCGGATTTTTCCCAAGAATCGATAGTGGCCGCTACGGGCAAAACGGCTTTGCATGCGCCGGCGGGCGGAAAACTTACCGGCTGCCGAGGTAATCCTTCTTGCCGACCGGGGCGCCGGCGACGCGCAGGATGTCGTAGGCGGTCGTGCAGTGGAAGAAGAAGTTGGGCAGGGCGTAGTCGCGCAGGTAGTCGATGCCCTTGAAGGGCACTTCGCCCGAGCGCGTCTTGTGGATGACCGTCTTGTCCTCGCAGCCGTCGAGCTGTTCCGGCTTGAAGGTCTTGAGGTAGTCGATGGTGCCGTGGATGCGGGCCAGGGCCTGTTCCAGCGTGGTTTCCGTATCGGGGAAGGACTTCGGTTCGGTGCCGGCCATGCGTGCGGTACCGCGTGCGGCGGTGTCGCAGCCGATCTGGATCTGCTTGATCAGCGGCAGCATGTCGAAGATCAAGCGCTGCTGCAGCAGGCCGTCGGGATTCTGGCCCTTGTCTTTCGCGAATGCTTCGCCCTTCTTCAGCACGTCGGCCATGTTGGTCAGCCCGCGCACAAATACGGGAACGGATGCCTGGTACATCGAGATCGTCATTGCGGTACTCCTTCAGGTGGATCGGGAAACGTTGCGCGGCAACGCAGCCGTGGTGGCGTTGCCGCGGTGATGGGACCCGTCAACGCGCGGGCCGATAGCCGATCACGCGCGCAGGCAGCATGAACAGTGCGCGCAGGAATTCGAACACGCCATCCACGGCAAACCCGAGCAGACGGAACGGCAGCGCGATCAGCCACACCAGCGGCCACAGGATCAGCGCCAGCAGCGCGATCGGCCAGCAGAAGACCAGCAACAGCAGCCACAGCAGGAAGGTCATCATCGCGGTGCGCTCCGGTGGGTGCGGAAGATTTTCACATGTGGCTGTGGCGGGGCAAATGCAAGCTCATGGCGTTTCCGGTGCCGGCGACGGCGGTATGTGTGCAGGCATGCCGCGCGTCGCGCGCATGGTCAGCAGCAACGCGCCCAGCGCCAGCACCGCGGCCAGCACGAACGCCACGCCCGGCAAGTGCGGGGTCGGCGCGTGCTTGCTGATGAACAGCGCGAACAGGTTGGCGAACAGCGCGGGGCCGAAGATGCCGGCAAGGCTTTGCAGGCTGGACAGTGCGCCCTGCAGGCGGCCCTGTTCGTGCGGATCGACCTGATGCGTGATCAGCGATTGCGCGGGTGGGCCGGCGAGGCCGCCCAGGCACAGGAACGGGATGCCGGTCAGGAAAATCCACGCCTCCGGCGCCAGCCCGAACACCAGATAGCCGACGATCACGAACGCGAGACCGGTGAGGATCATCCTGCGTTCGCCCAGCTTCGGCATGAGCCGCCGCACCAGCAGCGCCTGCACCACGCCGGTGATGACGCCGACCAGCGCCAGCGTGTAGCCGACCGTCTGCGGTCCCCAGCCGTAGCGGAAGTCGGTGTACAGCACGTAGGTTGAATTGATGGAGAACTGCGCCAGCGCCAGCAGGAAGAAGACAACAGCCAGTGCCAGCACCTGCGGGTAGCGCTTCAGCAGCATCACCGAACCCAGCGGATTGGCATGGCGCCAGTCGAACTTCGCCGCGCGGCGTTCCTTCGGCAGCGATTCCGGCAGCACGAAGTAGCCGTAGCAGAAATTGACGAGACACAGGACCGCCGCCAGCCAGAACGGCAGCCGGATCGAGACGTGACCGAGGAAGCCGCCCAGCGCCGGGCCCACGATGAAACCGATCGCGAACGCGCCGCCCAGCATGCCGAACGCCGCGGCGCGTTTCTCGCGCGGGGTGATGTCGGCGATATAGGCGTTGGTGGTGGTGAAGCTGGCCGCGCACATGCCCGACACCGCGCGCCCGATGAACAGGATCCACAGGAACGGCGCCAGCGCCATCACGATGAAGTCGATGCCGAGCCCGAAGCTCGAAATCAGGATCACCGTGCGCCGGCCGAAGCGGTCCGACAGCGCGCCCTGGATCGGCGAGCACACGAACTGCATCAGCATGAACAAGGTGCTGAAACCGCTCGACCACACCGCGGCCTTGGCGATGCTGCCGCCGATCAGTTCGACGATCAGGTGCGGCAGCACCGGGATCACGATCCCGAACGCCAGCATGTCGATCGTCACGGTGACGAAGATGAAGATCACCGCCGCGTGGCGGCGCGGATGCGGCAAGATCGTGTGGGATTCACTCATTGATCATTGCTGGCGCAGGGCGCATCGTGTGAGTGGATTCCAAAGCGTTGCGAGCGAAGGCAGATCACACGACGCCGGAGCGCAGGAAGCGGAGTGTACACGTCAGTACATGAGCATTGACTCGCCGCGTCCGCGGCTCGCCCTTCGGGCCATTCGCTGCGCGAATGTTCGCTCCGGCATCCTGCCTACGCAGTCGAGCACCGCCGGCGTGTGAGCTGCCGAGCGCAGCAGCTTTGGTGCCACTCACTACTTCCCGCCGTCGATATCAATGAACTTCAGGAACTCGGCGCGCGTGCTCGGATCTTCGCGGAAGCTGCCCAGCATCTGGCTGGTGATCAGCGACACCCCGCGCTTGTGCACGCCGCGCGTGGTCATGCACTGGTGGGTGGCGTCGATGACCACGCCGACCCCGCGCGGTTGCAGCACGGTGCTGATGCAGGCGGCGATCTGCGCGGTGAGCTTTTCCTGCACCTGCAGGCGGTGCGCGAACGCATCGACCACCCGCGCCAGCTTGGAAATGCCGACCACTTTTCCGTCCGGCAGATAGCCGACGTGCGCGCGGCCGATGATGGGCGCCATGTGGTGTTCGCAGAACGATTCGAACTGGATGCCGCGCAGCACGATCATCTCGTCGTAGCCCGCGACTTCCTCGAAGGTGCGGCGCAGGTATTCCTGCGGGTCCTCGTGGTAGCCCGAGAACCATTCACCGTAGGCATCCACCACCCGCTTGGGTGTGTCGTGCAGGCCCTCGCGGGTCGGCTCGTCGCCGGCCCAGCGCAGCAGCGTGCGCACCGCGTCCATCGCCTGCTCGCGCGACACCGGCGGTGAAGTCGGCGTGGCGGCGGCGCACATCGAACGCTGGTGGGATTCGTTCATGAAGGGGCTCCGACAGGCATCAACGGCACAGTGTAACGCCGTCGGCTTCAGGACATGCGCTCCGCGGGGTCAGGCGGAATCGTCGTCGTCGCCGTCATCGCCGCTGCTGGCCGCGGCGTCGCCCAGCAGCGCGCGCGAGGCCTCGTCGGGCAGCGACTCCACCCCGCGCAGCCTGCGCTCGATCGCACGCGCGCGGCGGCCGACCAGTTCGTCGAGGTTGTTGCGGGCGCTGTCGAGCTGGTTCCGGGCCTTGTCCACGATCGCACCGAACTTGCCGAATTCGGTCTTGACCGCGCCGAGGATCTGCCACACCTCGCTGCTGCGCTTTTCGATCGCGAGGGTGCGGAAACCCATCTGCAGCGCGTTGAGGATCGCGGTGAGCGTGGTCGGGCCGGCCACCGTGACCCGGCAATCGCGCTGCAAAGATTCGAACAGGCCGGGGCGGCGGATCACCTCGGCATACAGGCCTTCGGTCGGCAGGAACAGGATCGCGAAATCGGTGGTGGCCGGCGGCGAGACGTATTTGGCGTGGATGGTCCTGGCCTCGTCGCGCACGCGGCGTTCCAGCGCGGCGGCAGCCTGCGTTGCCGCTTCCGTGTCCGCACGTTCCTGCGCGTCCAGCAGGCGCTGGTGGTCCTCGATCGGAAACTTGGCGTCGATCGGCAACCACACCGGCGAGTCGCCGTCGTGGCCTGGCAGGCGGATCGCGTATTCGACCCGTTCGCTGGAACCCGGCACGGTGGCGACGTTGGCCGCGTACTGCTCGGCCGACAGCAGTTGTTCCAGCAACGCGCCCAACTGCACTTCGCCAAAGGTGCCGCGGGTCTTGACGTTGCTGAGCACGCGCTTCAGGTCGCCGACGCCGGTGGCCAGCGCCTGCATTTCGCCGAGGCCGCGCTGCACGGCTTCGAGGCGTTCGGAAATCATTCCGAACGATTTGTTGAAGCGCTCCTGCAGGCTGCTCTGCAATTTTTCATCGACCGTGGCGCGCATCTTGTCGAGTTGCGCGTTGTTGTCGTCCTGCAAGGCCTTCAGCTTCGATTCCAGCGTGGTGCGTACTTCGCCGAGGCGCTTGTCGTTGCCCGCGGACAGGTCGCCGAGGTTTTTCTGCAAACGTTCGCCGAGGCGGTCGAGCGTTTGCGCGAGCTCGCTGCGGCCTGCACGTTGCTCGTCGCGCAGCGTCTGGTCCAGGCGCCGGTTGTCGCCGCCCAGTGCATCGAGTTTTTCGCGCAGCCCCGGATCGCCGCGACCGCGCGCGAGGACAAGGATCTGCAGAAGCACTCCGATCGCGGCCAGCACGACGAGGACGGGCAGGAGGATCGTTTCAAGTGACATGGCGGAATTGTAGGATCAGGCAGGGGTGCCACGATACGCGTGGGTTGTCGCGCGCCGCGAGACAGGAGGCGTGTGGTCGGGCCTTCCGACCCTCCTACCTGCGCGGCGCGACGGCGCGCTGCGGCAACACCACCATGGTCAGGCGCGCGATGCACACCAGCTCGCCGGTTTCGTTCTCGATGCGGGTTTCCCAGACCTGGGTGCTGCGGCCGACGTGCAGCGGCCGTGCGGTGCCGGTGACGATGCCATCACGCACCGCACGCACGTGGTTGGCGTTGATGGAGAGTCCGACCGCGACGAAACCATCCTCGCAGCACAGCATCGCCGCGGCGCTGCCCAGCGTTTCCGCCAGTGCGACCGAGGCGCCGCCGTGCAGGATGCCGTAGGGCTGGCGGGTGCGATCATCGACCGGCAGCGTGCCGCGCAGGAAATCGTCGCCGATCTCGGTGACGCGGATGCCGATCGTCTGCATCAGCGTGCGCGTGTTCCAGCCGTTGATCGTGTCGAGATCAGTGGGTTGTTTCCAGATCGGCATGGATTTCAATGCGCGGATCGTGAAGGTTCGCCAGGCAGGCGCGGCATCCCGTGCTCATCGCGTTCCTCGAGCGCAAGGTGCGCGGTATCGATGCCGGCTTCGTGGGGACCGGGCGCGATGTCCTCGCCCTGTTCGCATTTCCATGCATTCGCATAGCAGCGGGTGGCGTCGTCCGGTTCGCCGGCGGCGGACTGCACCTCGCCCAGCGCCGCCCAGCCCTCGGCGGACGGTTGCAGCGCCAGCGCGCGCACCAGGTATTCGCGGGCATCGCGCGGATCGGCGGCGCGCATCGACAGCACGCCCAGCGTGCGCAACAGGGCGTTGTCGTTGGGATGCGCGTCCAGCCAGCGGGTCGCGGTGTGCAGGCGCACGCTGGCTTCGGCCGGCGGCGTGGCGTTGCCGTAGGCGGCGACCAGCGCGGGGTTCCATTCGCGCTTGAGCGAATCCTCGATCGCATCCAGCGCGTCATGCGCGATGCCGAGCGCGTGCGCGCGTCGCGCGTAGGCCTCCAGCAGGGTCGGCATCTGGCGTTGCTGGCGGCTCGCGCGCTTCCACAAATCCTGCAGGGCAGCCGCGTCAGGCGCGTCACGCAGCGACGCCCCCAGTACGCGGTCGACCAGCTCGGCGTAGCCGGCGTTGCCGAGCATGTCGGATTTGCGCAGGGGTTCCAGCGCGGTGCGCGCCTTGTCGGGCTGGCCGGTCGCAAGCGCCGCGAGCGCGTACTCGTGCCAGCCCGCCGGCGGCAGCTTGGCGGCGTCGGCACCCGGCGCCAGCAATTGCAGGGCTTCGTCGGTGCGGCCGTGCAGGCGCAGGATGCGCGCCCGCATGATGCGCGCGGCTTCGGGCGCGTGCTGGGTGGCTTCGTCCAGCGCTTCCAGTGCGCGCGTGAGGTCGCCGTGCCGGTGCGCGGCTTCGGCCGCGGCCAGCAGCGCGGGTGCGCGCAGGCTCGAATATTGCGCCGCGCGCTGCAGGGTGCGGTTGGCATCGACGTTGCGGCCCTCGCCCAGCGCCACCAGCCCGTCACGCAGTCGCTCGTTGCTGAGCCGGCGATGCCGCCGCGACAGCGCGCCGAACGGCCAGCGCAGCAGCCACCACGCGATGCCGATCGCGATCCACGCCGCGATCAGGATCGCTGCCGCGCCGACCACGGTGGCTTCGATGCGCCAGCCGCGGAAGCGGATCAGCACGTAACCAGGGTCCGACGCCAGCCACACGAACGCAATCGCGGCCAGCACCACGATCACGATCGCGAATACCAGCCAGCGCTTGCCCTTCATGGCTTGGTCGCCCCGCTGCTGGCGGCGGAGGCCGGAGCCGGTGGCTGACTGGCGCGCAGGCTCTGCAATTGCGCGAGCGCTCCGCCGAGTTGCGGCGCAGGGCCGGGGGCGTGCTGGGCCAGCAGATCCTGGAGTTGCGTGCCGAATTCCTTCACGCCCGGATCATTGCCGTCGAACTGCGCGGCCAGCGTGGTGTCGGCGCGCCGCAACGCGGTGCGGTAATCCGGGGTATCGAAGGCCAGCAACGACTCCTGCGCCTGCGCGAGGTCGAGCGCCAGGGTCTGCCGTGCAAGGCGTGGATCGGTGAGCGGCGCGGCCTTGCCGTTTTCGCGCGAGACCCTGACGATGCCGCTGAACGAGCCCGCGAGGCGCGACCAGAAACCGGGCTTGGCCGATGATGACGCCGATGCCGCGGTGCCTGCTTCCGCCAGGGGCAGCGCCGGCACCTTGCCGCGCAGCGCGGACAAGGTGTCGAGCGCGGTTTGCCGCGACGGCAGCACGGATGCGGCCAGCGCGTCGCGCTCGGTGGTGGCGCTGGCGCGCACCGGTGCATAGGCCGGGTTCTGCACTTGCGCCAGCACTTCGATCGCCTGCGAGTACGCCTTCAAGGCTCCGGTGCTGTCGTGGAACAGGTCGTAGCGTTGCTGGCCATTGCGCAGCAGCATCTCCGCATCGTTGAGCAGCAAGGTGTCGCGGCCCGACTGCTGTTGGCCGCTCAGGTTGGTATAGGCGGTTTCGAGGTTGGCGATGCGGCGGTTCAGCCCTTGCGCAGTCGAGCGTGCGTCGTCCAGACCCGATTCCAGCGCGCTCAATCGATGAGTGCTGGCCTGCAGTTGCTGGTTGTTCGCTGCGAGCTGGCTTTCGAGGGATGCGATGGCTGCCGCGGTTTGCTTGCCGGCAGCCTGTCCGGCCTGCGTCGTGCGCTGCAGGCGCCATGTGCTCCATGCCGCCACGGCCAGCGCGACGAGTGCCACGATGATCGCGACGGCGGCAAGGCCGGTCGGACGTCCGCCCGGTTTGGCGGGTTTGGCTGCCGGGGTGTTGTCGTCGGGGGTGTCACTCATGCGGGCATGCTAACAGGGGTTTGTCGTGCGATCGTCCCTGATCGCTGCATCGTTCGTATCCGACGCTAGCATCAAGGTTTCCGGGCAACCATCATCAGAACGGCCATCAGAGCCGCCATCCGTGGCGAAAAAACTCCATGGCCTGACTTTTCACGACAGCGGCTCCGATCAAACTAGAGCATCTGTGTGTCAGCAATGATCGCTGCGAGCATCGCATCGGCGTGGGCCGACGCAGCACGCAGCGTGCGTGCAAAGCCCGCCGCGCGCGCGGCCTCGGCCAGCCGGGCGCTGCTCGCAACGGCGGTGCCCGCGAGCAGTCCGCAACGTGCGTCATCCGGCAAGCCGGCGAGGAGGTTGGCCAACGCCTCCGCGCTCGACAGCAGCACGTACAGCGGTTTGCGCGGAGCGCGCAGGAGCGCGGCCGCGTGACGATGGTCAAGCCGCGCAGGCAGGCGCCGGTACACGTGCGCGCGCAGCACCCTGGCGCCTCGCGCTGCGAGTTCGCGCTCCAGCAGTCCGCGTCCGCCGGCAGCGCCCACGATGCCGATGCGCTGGCCGCGCACGTCCTGCAGGACCGGCAGTGCCAGCAAGCCTTCGCTGTCTTCGCGCGAAGGCGCGTGCGCGTGCGCGAAGCCGGCGCGCTGCAGCGCGCGCAGCGTGCCGCTACCCGGCGCCAGCACCACGGCCCGGGTTCGCAGCGCACCCAGTTGGCGTGCGAAGCGTACGGCGGCGGGGCTGGTGAAGATCAGCACGTCACAGGCCAGCGCGGCTTTCAGCGTGGCGCGCGCGGCAGCGTCGTCGTCGGTGGCGCGCAAGCTCGATCCGGGCAACAGCAGTGCCAAGCCACCCAGCGCGCGTATCCGCCGCGCGAGTGCGCCGCCGGTGCCGGCAGGACGGGTGATCGCGATGCGGGCTCCCTGCAGCGGCAATGGCACGGACATGCGCGGATGATAGTCATCCCCGCCGCGACTTGTCGCCACGCATCCGGCACGCCACACTGGCGCGATGAACCCGAATGATTCCGCGGCGGCGACGCTCGAAGCGCACATCCTCGAACACATCCCGCTGGCGCGCGCCATGCAGGTGCGCGTGCCGCGCTACGCCAGCGACGAGGTCGAGATGACCGCGCCGCTTGCGCCCAACATCAACGACAAGGGCTGTGCGTTCGGCGGCAGCATGGTGTCGCTGCTGACATTGGCGGGGTGGGGCTTGATCGAACTCGGCTTGCGCGCGGAACAACTCGCGTGCGACATCTACGTCGGCGATACGCACATCCGCTATCAGGAGCCGGCGTGGGGCGGACTGCGTGGCGTGGCGCGCTTCACCGAGCCGGGCGCGCTGGCCGCGCTGGTCGCATCGCTGCAGGCGCGCGGCAAGGGGCATGCCGACGTACAGTGCGAAATCCGCGGCGATCCGCGTGCAGCGGCCATCCTGACTGCGCGGTTTTTCGCCCGGTTGCGCAAGCCGGCGGGCGATCCGGCACAATCGCCTGCGGCTTGAACTGAGGAGACGAGCATGCGACGCATCCTGATCATGGCCTGCGCGCTGTGGCTGCTGGCAGGCTGCGCGACCTTGCAGCGGAAGGACCAGTTGCGCGACGAGACCCTGGAAAGCTACGGCGCTGCGCTGCGCTGGGGCGATTTCCAGAGCGCGTGGAACTTCGTCGATCCCGCGGTGCGCAGCGCGCATCCGCTGACCACGCAGCAGAAAGCCCTCTACAACACCGTGCGGATCGCCCAATACGAACCGTCGGGGCCGATGGCGACCGGGCCGGACACCGTCGAGCAGCGTGCGCAGATCACGCTGATCGTCAAAACCAGCCAAAGCGTCTACAGCGTGCTCGATCGCCAGACCTGGCGCTGGGACGCCAAGGCCAAGCACTGGTGGCTGGAAAGTGGGCTGCCAGACATCACGCCGCAGCAATGAGCGCGCGCCGTCGCGTTCCGCGATAATGCGCGGTCCATTCACGCCCAAGACCCTTCAATGCAAGAGACCCTGACCCGCCTGCCGCACTTCGTTGGCAACCATGTCCTGCTGGTGGCGACCTTCGTCGTGATCATCCTTGCGCTGATCGCGCTGGAAATATCGCGCAAGTTCACCGGCTACCGCGAGCTGACGCCCGGCGCGCTGGTGCAGATGATCAACCGCGGCTCGCCGCTGGTGGTCGACCTGTCCGCGATCGCCGATTTCGAGAAGGGCCACATCATGGGCTCGAAGCAGGTTTCGCCCAGCCAGTTCGATCCCGAGAACAAGGACCTCGCCAAGGCGAAGGACCTGCAGGTGGTGACCGTGTGCCGGAACGGCACGGAATCCGGCAAGGCCGCCAAGCGGCTGGTCAAGGCCGGCTTCACCAACGTCGCCACGCTCGCGGGCGGCATCGGCGCGTGGCAGCGCGCGGATCTGCCGCTGGCCAAGGGCAAGCGCTGAGCCGATCGCGACCAGACACGATTTCTTCCATCGTCATCCAGGCGAAGGCCGGGATCCAGTCTCGATCGTCGTTCCGTACGCGGCAGTACACATCTTGTCGTCATTCCGTACGCGGCGGTACACATCTTGTCGTCACTCCGGGGGACGCGCCGGCTGCATGGCGCGGCAACCCGGAATCTGCTCTTGGGAAGGCACATCAAAAAGCAGATTCCGGGTTCTGCCCGCAAACAACGCGAACAGCCCCGGAATGACGACGATGTTTGTGGCGCGTTGCGCAGCGAGTCAAACCTCTTCGGTGTCCGTGACCTTCGCGCGGCGCATCAGCCACGCGACGCCGCGCAGGTCGGCGAGGCCCACCCACAGGCGGTCGAGCATGCCGTACTTGGATACGCCGCGGGTGCGCGGGCGGTGGCCGACCGGGATACTGACGCTCTGGAAGCCCGCGCGCTTCACCAGCGCCGGCAGGTAGCGGTGCATGTGGTCGAAGTACGGGAGGGCGAGGAAGGTTTCGCGCTCGAACAGCTTCAGGCCGCAGCCGGTGTCGGGGGTGGAGTCGCGCAACATCCGCGAGCGCACGCCGTTGGCGATCTTCGAAGAAATGCGCTTGTTGAAGCTGTCGCGGCGGGTAGTGCGCCAGCCGGCGAACAGTTTGATCTTGCTGTCGGCGTTCTTGCGTGCATCGAGCAGTTTCGGGATGTCGGCGGGATCGTTCTGGCCATCCCCGTCCAGCGTCGCGATCCACGCGCCGCGCGCCGCGCGCACGCCGTTGCGGATCGCGGTGCTCTGGCCGCTTTGCGTCA
>JAFEDX010000026.1 GCA_018241365.1 Pseudomonadota bacterium | reverse complement strand
CGTAGTTCGACAGCACGTTGCAATCGTACTTGGCGTGCTGGCCGACCTTGGGACGCGCGGCGTCTTCAAGGATCGGCTTGATCGCAGCCAGTACCTCGTCGAGCGCGAGTTGCGGCGGCGCACCGGGATAATCGTGGCCGACCGGGATGTAGCAGGCCTGGCCGGGGTCGACCGACAGCGACACGCCGACCAGGTGCGCCTGCATGGGATCGAGCGAGGTGGTTTCGGTATCGAACGCGATCAGCGTCGCTGCGCGGAGTTTCGCCAGCCACGCGTCGAGCTGTTGCCGGGTGGTGACCAGTTCGTAGTGGCCGGGTTCCGCGCGTGCCGCCTTGGAGGAGGTTTGTTCGTCGTGCCGGTCGCCGCGGAGCGGCGATGCTGAAGCCGTTTTTTCGTCCTTGGTATCCGAAGAAACCGTGGTGGCCGTTGTTGCCACCACTGTTCCGGGTTGTTCCAGCTCCCTCAACGCCTGCCGGAATTCATAACGTCCATACAATTGACGCAAGGCATCCGTATCGCGTGCACGGAGCGCGAGGTCGCGCGGGCCCTCTTCCAGTTCGACGTCGGTCTTGATGGTGGCAAGTTGCCGCGACAACGGCAGTTGCGGCAGCGTGGCGCGCAGGCTCTCGCCGATCTTGCCCTTGACGTCATCGGCGTGCGCGATCACGCCGTCCAGCGAACCGTACTCGTTCAGCCATTTCGCCGCGGTCTTGGGCCCGCACTTGGGCACGCCCGGGATGTTGTCGATGGTGTCGCCCATCAACGCGAGGTAATCGACAATGCGTTCGGGCGGCACGCCGAACTTTTCGATCACGCCTTCGCGATCCGTGCGGGTGCGCGTCATGGTATTGACCAGTTCGACACGCGGGCCGACCAGTTGCGCGAAATCCTTGTCGCTGGTGGAGATATCGACCTCGACGCCGTCTTCAGCGGCGCGCGTCGCCAGCGTGCCGATCACGTCGTCGGCCTCGACCCCCGGCACGCGCAGGATCGGCAAACCCAGCGCTTCGACGATCTCCAGCATCGGCTCGACCTGGGCGCGCAGGTCGTCGGGCATCGGTGGGCGGTTGGCCTTGTAATCGGGATACAGCGCGTCGCGGAAGGTCGGCCCCGGGGCATCGATCACGAACGCCGCGTAGTCGGGTTTCGCGTTCAGGGTTTCGCGCAGCATGTTGACCACGCCGAACAGCGCTCCGGTCGGCTCGCCCGCGGCGTTGCTGAGCGGCGGCAGCGCGTGGAAGGCGCGGTACAGGTAACTCGAACCGTCGATAAGCGTGAGCTTCGTCATATCGGGATTGTCGCATGCACGTCGCGGTCACGCGTTGCATGTATGCTGGTGCTGCGAAGTGTCGATAGCGGAGACGTGTCGTGAAAGCACGGTCATGGCTGGTGATGGTTGCACTGCTGACGGGCCTGCCGGTGGCGCAGGCGCAACAAGTGCTGGCGCACGCATCCTCGTCCGCACCACCACCCGGGTCGGCCCTGCCGCCGCCCGGCATCAACGAACCCGGTGCGCAAGCAGTGCCGCTGCCCAGCACCGGCATCCCGCCTTCGGTGGCGCCGGCGGCGCGGAATGGTGGCCGCGACAGCACCAACGTGGCCGTGCGCACCAACGAAGCCGGCGACACCATCGAGGAATACAGCCGCAACGGCAGCGTGTACATGGTGCGGGTCACGCCCAAGCACGGCATCACCCAGACCTACATGGTCAACCAGCCGGGCAGCAACCAGATGCACGATCCCAAGCTGGGTCCGGTGTCGCCGGTGTATTACGACATCTACAAGTGGGGCAAGCCGCGTCCGCCGGCCGAGGCGTCCAGCACCGGCTCGGCTCAGCCGCCATCCAGTTCGCGGTAATGGCGGAAGATGCCGGATTCGTTGAACGGTACGCGCCGGGGCGAGGCCAGATAGGCGGCAAGGTTGGTACGCAACGCCACGCGATCGTGCAGTGCGATGCTTGACGGAAGCCGTGGTTCCAGCCGCCGCATCGCGAGCGGAAACGCGTAACGCAATCCTTCGATGACCTGGAACAGCGACAGGTCAACGTACCCGACTGCACCGCCGGCGAGGCAACGCCCGCGTCCGCGCGTGTTCCCGGCCAGTATCCGTTCGAAATAGCCGAGGTATTTCGGCAGCCGCTCACGCCGCAGGAAAGCACTGCGGCGTTTGGCCTCGTCGCGCTGGTCTTCGTAGTAGAGCGAGCCAGAAATCGGATGGTGGACATCGTGGACCTCGGCCACGAGGTCGGCGATCGTCAGTTGCAACTGGTGCGCCCACAGCCGCCCGGCTTCGTCGCGCGACGCCAGCCCTAGGCGCGGGCCGAGGAACAGCAGGATGTTGGCGGTCTGCCCGATCAGCCGTCGTCCGGCCTGCAGGAATGGCGGTGCGAACGACGGATGCCGGCTGGCTGGAGCATCCAGCCATTGCTGCAGCGCCCGCACGCCGCCGCCGGCTCTTTCCGGCAGGCGCCCGACATCAACGTAGTCGGCGCCGGCATCTTCGAGTGCGAGGCGGATGAATTCGCCGCGGCCCTGGATGCCCGGCCAATAGTAGAGTTCGTACTTCACGATCGCCGCAGGCTAACCGCGACAACGTGAAGGCGGTGCCAAGCCCACGGCATTGGCATCGGTCGCGGCAAGTGATGTCAGGTGCCACAGTACAGATCGCCTGCACGCAGGCTCTTGCGAGAGTCGCGCAGGTTGCCTGTTTGTAGGAGCGAGCGTGCTCGCGATCCGCGTTTGCGCGAACTGGCGCGCAAAGGCAGACCTGCGGCTCTCAGTGCCGGAAATGCCGCGTGCCGGTGAACACCATCGCCATGCCGTGCTCGTCGGCGGCGCGGATGACTTCCTGGTCACGCAGCGAACCGCCCGGCTGGATCACGGCGCGCACGCCGGCGCTGGCGGCGAGGTCGAGGTTGTCGCGGAACGGGAAGAACGCGTCCGAGGCCATCACGCAATCCTGCGTGGACAACCCGGCGTCGGCGGCCTTCATCGCCGCGATCTTGACGCTGACCACGCGGCTCATCTGGCCGGCGCCGATGCCGAGGGTGGTGCCATCCTTCACGTACACGATCGCGTTCGATTTCACGTACATCGCCACGTGCCAGGCGAACAGCAGGTCGCGCAGCTGTTCGGCGTCGGGCACCCGCTGGGTGACGACCTTGAGGTCGGACAGCATCAGGGTGTCGATGTCGGAATCCTGCACCAGCACGCCGCCGGCGATGCTGCGCAACTGGCGTTGCGCGAGACCCGGCGCGGCCTGCCATTCGCCGGTGGCGAGCGCACGCACGTTGGGTTTCTTGCGCAGCGCGGCCAGCGCGGCCTCGTCGAACGCGGGCGCCACCAGCACTTCCACGAACTGCCTGGCGAGGATGTGCTCGGCCAGCACGCCGTCGATTGCGCGGTTCGTCGCGATGATGCCGCCGAAGGCCGACGTCGGGTCGCAGGCGAACGCGCGCTCGTAGGCATCCAGGGAATCCTTGCCCAGCGCCACGCCGCACGGGTTGGCGTGCTTGACGATCACGCACGCGGGGGTCTTGTCGAAGGCCTTCACGCATTCCAGCGCGGTGTCGGCATCGACGAGGTTGTTGTAGGACATTTCCTTGCCCGCCAGCAGCGTCGCGCCGGCGACCGTGCCCGCGATGCGGCCGCCGTCGAGGTACAGCGCGGCGGCCTGGTGCGGATTCTCGCCGTAGCGCATTTCCTGTGCGCGACGCAGCGCCAGGTGCAGGGTTGGCGGGTACGCGTCACCCGGTTCGCCCTCGGCGCGTGCCGACAGCCAGTCCGCGATCATGCCGTCGTAGCGCGCGGTGTGCGCGAACGCCCGGGCAGCGAAGCGGCGGCGCTGCTCGAACGAGGTGCCGCCATCGCGGCGCAGGGTTTCGATCAGGCCCGGGTAATCGGCCGGATCGCACACCACCGTCACCCGTTCGTGGTTCTTGCCGCCCGCGCGCAGCATCGCCGGGCCGCCAATGTCGATCTGCTCGATGGCTTCCTCGTAGCTGGTTGCCGCGTTGGCCACGGTGCGCGCGAACGGGTACAGGTTCACCACCAGCAGGTCGATCGGCGTGATCGCGTGCTCGCGCATCACCGCATCGTCGGTTCCGCGCCGTCCCAGCAGACCGCCGTGCACCTTGGGGTGCAGGGTCTTGACGCGGCCGTCCATGATTTCCGGGAAACCGGTCAATTCGCCGACCTCGCGCACCGGTACGCCGGCCTCGCGCAAGGCGCGGGCGCTGCCGCCGGTGGAGACGATCTCGATGCCCAGCGCATGCAGGGCACGGCCGAGATCGGCCAGGCCGGTCTTGTCGGAAACGCTCAAGAGCGCGCGGCGAGTGGTGACGATGCCCGATCCGGTCATGGGTGGTGCGATTCCTTGAGTCAGTCGATGCGGGGTCAGTCGATGCGGGGTCAGTCGATGCCGAGTTCGTGCATCTTCTTGCGCAGGGTTGCGCGGTGGATGCCCAGAATGTCCGCCGCGCGGCTCTGGTTGCCCTCGCACCAGGCCAGCACTTCGCGCAGCAGGGGCAGCTCGATTTCACGCAGCATCCGCGCGTACAGGCCCTCGCGGCATGGCGTGCCATTGAGGTCGGCAAGGTAGCGCCGCGCATTGCTGGCCATGCAGTCGCCCAGCGTCTGCACGCCGTGGTGCGCGGAGTCAAGTTCCACGGTGGCGACCGGATTCGACGTGAGGGCGGACATGGAGCGTGGGGTTCCCGCTGCGCGTGCCGCAAGTGCACGCGAACCTGAAAGTCTAGCAGCGTGTAACCGGTCGGCGCATTCAGGCCACCGTCACTCGAAACTGAAGCGGTAGCCGCCGGCACGCTTGCCGGGATCCGCTACCTCGAACGCCAGCGCGGCGGTCGCGCCCGGCGCGATGCCGGCCGCGCGCCGGGCCGGATCGGGCATGTATTCGGCGGGGCGGAAGCGGCGCATCGCCACCGCGTGGTTGTCGAAATCCGTGAGTTCCACCGTGACCACGGGCCATGGCTGGCGGAAACCCGCGTCGTTGCGGACGGTCGCGGTGACCGTCAGCGCACCGGCGGTGTTGGGGTCCGGCCGCACGTCGCGCGACAGCAGCTGCAATTGCGCGACGTCCTTGATGGGCGGCAGCCGGCAGGTGATGAGGGTGCACAGGTGCTGGGTCCAGGCGCGCGTGGACCGGTTGCGCACCAACTCCACGCGGTTGGCCCACGCCAGTTGCGCAGCCAGCAACAACGCCAGCACGAGGCAGCCGGCCGACCAGGCCAGTCCACCCGCCGACAGGAAGCGCCGGCGCGGGCGCACATACACCGGGGCCGGAGTTGCCGTGGCATCCAGCACGTCGGCCGGCGTTGCTTGTTCGGAGGGAGACGCATCCGCCTGCGTGGCAAGCTCCGGTTCGCCCGGCGCGCTGCCTGCCACCGCGATTCCCGCGCCGACCGCGTCCGGCGTGGCTACATCGGCCAGGTTTTCCGCCACCGGTTCCCCCATGGGAATGTCTCGCTGGTCGTGCCCGGCTATTCCTTCGACGAACACCTCACCCGCCAGCAACCGCGGTGAGACTACGGCTGCCTGCGCCGGCGCTCGCTGGGGCGGTGCACCGCTGTCCAGGGCGGCGACGTCCATCGGCGCGATTGCGGCATCCGCGGATGGGACCTCGGCCCCGGTCGGCGTTGCCGATTCCTGCCGGGTTCCGCCGTCCCCATCTGCGCGCATGCCCACGTCTTCGAGCGGCCAGCGGTCACTGTCCGGATCACCCGAAGCGGTGCCGGTGGCTGGCCCGCCGGTTGCCGGCGGCAGAGGCTTGGCCGCTGTGCCGGGCGCAGCCGCCAGTTCGGATTCGAGTTGCGCGAACCAGTCGTCGGCGGTGCGCTCCAACCCGGAGGCGGCGTCGCTGGCCGCGTCCTGGGGTGGGGCCGACGACAGATCCAGTTGGCGCTGCAGGCCGCTCCCCGCAGGCCGCGGCGGGTGCCGCCTGCGTGCCTCCAGCTCGTAGTTGGCGGGTGCCACCGCAATGGTCAGCGTCGGTGTATGCAGTTCCGGATCCTGTTCGGACAACGGTGTGAGCGGTGCCGCGGGCAGCGTGTCGCTCAGCGTGCGCAACGCGTCGAAACGCTCGCGACACTTCCCGCAGCGGACGATGCCGAGGGACGCCTGCAGGACGTCTTCGTCGATCTCGTAAACCGTCAGGCATTGCGGGCACTGCGTGTACATGCCGTCATTCTAGGCACGTAACCCCTGCACTGGCTGAAGCACAGGCGGGCCCTGGACTCAGCCGCGCCGGCCGTCGATGCGGACCCAGTCCTCGCGCCGGGTCGCGCGCAAATCGCGAAAACCGCAAGCGGCGTAGCGTTCCAGCAGTTCGGATTCCTGTCCGGCGAGGATGCCCGACAGCGCGAATGGCGCGCCGGGTTGGCACAGCGCGGCGAAGCGTGGCGCGAGCGTGTGCAACGGGCTGCTCAGGATGTTGGCGACGAACACATCGGCGTGCGTGCCGTCGGGCAAGGCATCCGGCAGATGCAGCGTCACTCGTCCGGCCACGCCGTTGCGTCCGGCGTTGTCGCGCGAGGCGGTCAGTGCCTGCGGATCGTTGTCGATGCCGACGGCGTGCGCGGCGCCGAGTTTCAGTGCGGCGATCGCGAGCACGCCGGAACCGCAGCCGTAGTCGATGACGGTCTTGCCCGCGAGATCGATGCCGTCCAGCCATTCGAGGCACAGCGCGGTGGTCGGATGGGTGCCGGTGCCGAAGGCGAGGCCCGGATCGAGGCGGACGACGATGCACTCGCCATCGCTTTGTGGCGGTTCGATGTTCCACGGATAGATCCACAGCCGCCGGCCGAACCGCATGGGCCGGTAGCGATCCATCCACGCGCGTTCCCAGTCCTGGTCGGCGACTTCGCAGAAATCGATGCGATCGGGCGCGAGTCCCGGCAGCGCATCGTGCAGCAGGTGCGTGATGCCGCGGCGGTCGGCGTTGGCGTCGAACAGCGCCAACAGCGTCAGCGAACGCCACAGCGGCGTTTCGCCGACGCCGGGTTCGAAAATCGCGGCTTCGTCCGGGGTGTCGGCGTCGGCGTCCATCAAGGTCACCGACAGCGCGCCGAGGTCTTCGAGCGCGGTTTCGGCACGCGGTTGTTCGGCAGCATCGATCGTGAGTTGCAGTTCGGTCCAGGGCATGGCGCATTCTAGCCGTCGCGACCGGATCGCCCCCGCAGCCGGTTTACGTTTTCGGCACCGCTGCGATCGCGGCGATGCGCGCGCGGCGCATCGCTTCGCCGATCGCGGTGCCGGTAAGGCCCTGCTCGACGAACACCTGGGCGCTGACGGCGCGCGCAGCGTCGCGCGCGGCGCGCAGGAAATCCGCCTGCGGATACGCATCGTGTTCGTGATGCAGGCGACCGCGCTTGTCGGCGGTGCAGGCGGCGAGGAAGGGTTCGAGCCGTTCTGGGCGCCGGAACACGTCGAAGGCTTCGAGCAGGGCCAGCACGGTGGCCGGTTTCAGTTCCAGCGCGCGGTGCGCATCGAGATGGTGGCGACAGGTCAGCAGGGCCAGCGATGCGTGCTCGGACGGCACCTTCAGGCGTTCGCACAAGGCAGCGACCGGTGCGAGGCCGCGGTGTTCGTGCGCGATGTGCCGCGGCAATTCGTCGGCCGGCGTCAGCGCCTTGCCCAGATCGTGGGTGAGCGCGCAGAATCCCGCGAGATCGTCGCCCGGCGCCAGCCGCGCGCATTGGTCGAGCACCAGTTCGAGGTGCGCGCCGCAATCGACTTCCGGATGGTGCTGCGGACTTTGCGGCACGCCGTACAGCGCGTCGATCTCCGGAAACAACACCGCCAACGCGCCGCATTCGCGCAAGCTGCGCACGAACGCGGAGGGTTCGGGTTCGGCCAGCGCCTTGCGGGTTTCCGCCCACACGCGTTCGTGCACCAGGTGCGCGGCTTCGCCATGCGCGACCATCGCGCGCATCAAGGCCATGGTTTCGGCCGCGATGGTGAAACCCAGCGGTGCGTAGCGCGCGAGGAAGCGCGCGACGCGCAGGATCCGCACCGGGTCTTCGCCGAACGCGGGTGACACATGCCGCAGCACGCGTGCGCGGAGGTCGTTTTCGCCGCCGTACGGATCGACCAGCGCGCCCGCTTCGTCGCGCGCCATCGCGTTGATGGTGAGGTCGCGGCGCGCGAGGTCATCTTCCAGCGTCACGTCGGGCGCGGCATGGAAGGCGAAGCCGTGGTAGCCGGGCCCGGTCTTGCGCTCGGTGCGCGCCAGCGCGTATTCCTCGCCGGTGGCGGGGTGCAGGAACACCGGGAAATCCTTGCCGACCGGTTTGAAGCCTTCGGCCAGCATCGCTTCCGGGGTTGCGCCCACCACCACGAAGTCGCGGTCGCCGTGCGTGCGGCCGAGCAATTGGTCGCGCACCGCGCCGCCGACCAGGTAGATGCGCTGGCCGGTGGGCACGAGTCAGCGCTCCTGGGTGGCGCGCGCGAGGTCGAGTTGGCGTGCGCGCGAGTAATGTCCCAGCAATTCCGGCAGCAGCGCCGCGAAACGCCGTGGCACGATGCCGAGATCGCCGAAGCCGTCCTGCGTGCCGACCGAGTCCACGCCCAGCGAATGGAAGTTGTCGCGCGAGAAGGGTTTCCCGGGGATCAGCTCCGCGGTCCACGCCTGCAGGTGCCCGAGCAGTGCGGGCAGCGGCAGCACGACACGCTTCAGGCCCGCGGTGTCGCGGATCATGCGCACGATCTGCACCAGTTCCAGCGTATCCGGCCCGTACAGTTCGAAGATCCTGCCGATGCTGCTGCGGTCGGCGAGGCAACGCCCGATGGCCTGCGCAACGTCGCCGACCCAGGCGGGTGCAAACTTCGCGTGTGGTTGCGCCAGCGGCAACAGCGGGCCCATCTGCAACAGCTTCAGGAAACGGAACACCAGGCCATCGTCCGGACCGTACACCACGCTCGGCCGGTAGATGGTCCACTCCATCCCGGAGTTGCGCACCTGGGCTTCCGCTTCGCCGCGGGTCTTCAGGTACTTGGATGCGCGGTTGCCGGCGTTCAGCGAACTCATCTGGTGGATGCGGCGGACGCCTGTTTGCTGGCACGCCGCGATCACGCTGGCGGTGAGATCCACGTGCGCGTGGGTGAAGGTGTCGCTGCCGGTTTCGTTGAGGATGCCGACCAGGTTGATGACGGCGTCGCTGCCGGCGAGATGTTTTTCCAGCACCGCGCGGTCGTACACGTCGACGCTGTATGTGCGCACGTTCGGCAACACGTTCACGGCGCGCCGTTGCTCGCGGTTGCGGCTGAGCACGGTGACCTTGCAGCCCGTGCTTGCGAGCGTGGCGAGCAGGTGGTTGCCGATGAAGCCGGTGCCGCCGAGCACCAGATAGCGTCGCGTGGTCATGGTGAAACCCTCCCTGCGGAAGCCGGAGACGAAGGTGTGCCGCTTGAAGTGGCTGGCGCTGGCGCCGGCGCCGGTGCCGGTGCGCGGCACACGACCTGCTTGCGCTGTGGATCGGCAACCGGATCGTACGGTTTGCCGATTGCCGGCAGGCGCGAGGAAACCGGGATCGGTTCGCCGTGCAGGCGCCAGCCATAGATCGTCGCGAACGACAGCACCCGCGTCACGTAGTCGCGCGTTTCGTTGAACGGGATCGCGAGGATGAAGGCTTCCGGATCGAGGTTGCCACGCGCGTCCACCCAGCGCCGCGCGTTGCCGGGACCGGCGTTGTACGCCGCCGTCGCCAGCCACGGGCTGCCGTCGAAACGCGTCGCGAGGCTGGCGAGATACTGCGTGCCGAGCGGGATGTTGATGGCGGGATCGTACAGGCTGGCAGCGCCGTCATAGGCGAGGCCGTTCCTGCGCGCGACCTGTTTTGCGGTACTGGGCAGCAATTGCATCAACCCGCGTGCATCGGCGCCCGATTGCGCATCGGTTTGCCACGCGGTTTCCGCGCGGATGATCGCGAACGCCCACGCCGTGTTGATGCCGGCATCGCGCGCCGCGGTCTGCACGCGCTGCTGGTCGGCAAGCGGAAAACGCAGTGCGTAATAGTCGAGATCGCCGGACTTGCCGAACGCGTACACCGCGCGGTCGTACCAGCCCTTGCTCGACGCCAGCGCCGCAGCCTGTTTTTGCTGGTCCGGAGGCAGGTCTGCGAACGCGCGGTTCCACTCGCGGCGGGCCTGCGGCAGCATGTCGATGGCGAAGAATTCGAAGGCGCGCGCGAACCCGGGGATCGCTTCGATCTGCTGGTCCGACGCGGCATTGGGGCTAATGGTCGCGGGGCAGATCGAGTACGGCAGGTTGGCACGGTCGGCGGCGAGGAAGCCGTAGAACGTCGCCTGTTGTGCGAGCGTGTTGTAGTCGTCCAGCGCCTGCGCATCCTTGCCGAGTTTCTGCGCGACGCGCGCCTGCCAGTAGCGCCATTCGTCGCGCTGCATCTGTTCCGGTGTCAGCGCGGCGATGGCCGTGGCAGCGGCTTGCCAGTCGCCCTGCGCGACGGCGCTGCGCACCCGCCATTCGCGGGTGGCGTCGGTCTGCGCGGCGGCGGGCAGCGCCGCAAGGCGCGCAAGCGCGTCCGGTCCGAAATCGACCGCGTTGTACAGCGCCAGTGCCGCCAGCACGCGATTGCGCTGGTCGTCGCTGAACTTGAAGCGTGATGACAGTGCCTGCCACTCGGTTTGCGCGCCGCTGCTGTCGCGGCGGGCGAGGCGGATCAGCGCGCGCGCGACGGCCTCGCGGTTGTAGCGGGTGTCGGAGAATGCGTGGGCTTTTTTCAGCAGATCCGCGGGCGAGGCCAGTGCTTCGGCGATACGTTTGGCCGAAACAACTTCGGCGTCCGGCAACCATGCCGCCGATTGCTCGATGGTCGTGGCCTTGCCCGCATCGGCCGCGCGTTCGATGCGCGCCCACACGCGTTGCGGCGTGAGCAGGCCTTGCGCAAAAGCGGCCGTGAATACCGGCGCGCAGTCCGACGGCAGGCTGGCCTGTTGCCACAACGCGGCAAGATCACGATCGAAGTCCAGCTTCTGGCCTTGCGCAAGCTGCGCCTGCAGGGCGTCGCAGGTCAGCGCGTCACCAAGACCCGGTTGGTAGTAGCGCTGGAACGCCACCCAGTGCTTCTGGTCCGCCAGCCAGCGCAATTCGGCCTTGCGCAGGTCTTCGGCGGGGATCAGGCCCGCGTAACGCGCAAGGTAGGCATCGATCTCCGCCGTGCCTGCGGTCTTGATGTTGCGCTGGAGTGCGGCCGCTTCGAGGTACGGGTACAGCGGATAGTCCTGGATGCCCTTGGCCAGGGTTCGCCAGTCCTGCCCGTTCTGCGCTGCGGCGTACGCCGCCCGGAAGGCGTCGCGCTGCTGTGACAAGGTCAGTGTGTCAGCAGGTTGCTGTGCAACGCAGGTCAGCGCGAGGCTGCACAACGCGACGACGATGCTGCTGCGCGCCGAAAACGACATTTTCATGCCGTCGATTCTAGACGAACCGACGCCAGCGGGCCCTCGCGCACATGCCGTCGCGCATCACGTTCGTCGTGCAGCAGGCATCAGGCTGCGGCTTGCCACGCCGTGACCGGCACGCGGATCTCGGCGGCAATCGGCAGATGGTCGGAGAACGCGGCGGGCAGGGTCCACATGCGTTCGACCGCGAGGTTCGAGGACACCAAAATGTGGTCGATCGCGCGCTGCGGGCGCCAACTCGGGAAGGTGGGGCGTGGGTCGGCGGGCGGTGCCAGCGTGGTGTGCGCGAACAGCCTGCGCAATTCGGCGCTGTCGGGTGGGGAATTGAAGTCGCCCATCAGGACCGCGTTGGGATGGTCCTGCAGCAGTTCGGCGATGAAGTCGAGCTGGCGCTGGCGCGATTGCACGCCCAGCGAAAGGTGCGCGACCGCGACGACCAGGCCATCGTGACCCTGGCCGTAGCGGGCCAGCAATACACCGCGCCCGCCGATGCGGCCAGGCAGCGGATAGTCCAGCACTTCGCTGGGCGCCGCGCGGCTGATCAGCCCGTTGGCGGTGTGCGCGACGCTGGAGAGCTTGCGGTTGGGCTGGTGGCTCCAGTACGGCAGGCCGGAAGTTTCCGCGAGATAGCGGGTCTGGTTGAGGAAGCCCGAGCGGATGCTGCCGGCGTCGGCTTCCTGCAGGCCGACCACGTCGAATTTGGCGATCGAGCGTGCGAGCCCGTCGAGGTTGCCGAGCTTGTACTTGCCCGGCAGCACTGCGCCCCAGCTGCGCGTGAAGTACTCGTGATAACGCTGCACGCTCGCGCCGGCGAGGATGTTGCAGCTGAGGATGCGCAGGACGTTGCCGGCCGGCGCGACGTGGTCGTGTTTCATGACGGGCCCAGACTAACACCTTGCGATGTGGCGGTGCGTGGGCCGAAAGGCAAGGGTTGGCGCGGATGCGACGCGGTTCTCAGTGCTGCCCGACCTTCTGCACCATCCACAGTCCGAGTTGCTGCAGTTCGGCGTAGTTGCCGAAGTTGGCGCTGCGCATCAGAGGCACGAACGGCGCGTCTTTGGCGTCGCTGGCGCGACGGCCCACCACCAGCGTCGGCGTGGAATCGACGCCCCAGCCGATCTCGGTCTTCTGGTCGGCCGCCATCTGCTGCATGGTTTGGGCGCTGGTGGCAGCGGCCATGAACTTCTGTGGATCGACGCCGTGGCGGCCGTACCACCCCGCCATGTCCTGCAGCGAATTCAACGGATAGTGTTCCAGCATGGCCTGGAAGAACGCATCGTGGGTTTGCGGCAGCACGCCCAGTTGTTCCGCCGCGTAGTACGCCTGCGCATACGGCATCCAGTCGGCATTGAATACCACCGGCATGTAGCGCACCGTGACGCCCTTCGGCAGTTGCGCGCGCAGCTTGTCCATGAACGGCGCGAATTCCGCGCAGTGCGGGCAGCCGTAGGAGAACGCCTCGACGAGTTCGACCGGACCGGTCGGTGCGGCCTGCCCAGCCGGCAATGCGATCGTGGCGTATTGGTCGCCAGCGGTGAAATGGATGGACGTAGCGGGAGCAGGCGTCGCTGCGGCAGCAGCGCTGGCATCGGCGGACGGAGCGGCCGTCGCACTGGAACTGCCGTCGTTGTGCGCCGAACAGGCCGCGGTGAGCAGCAGCCCGCAGGCAAGCAATGCACCGCGCACGAGGTTCGACAAGGTCATCTCATTTGGCCTTCTTCGCCGCCAATTCCTTGTTTACCAGGAACAGCGTGATGTCCACCAGGTTCTGCGAACCCTTGGCCGAAGCAGGATCCATCCGCCACTTGCCGTCGATGATGAGGGTCGGTGTGCTGGTGACGCCCCAGGCAACGATCTGCTGGTCGGCGCGCTTCATCTCCAGGTTCACCGTGAACGAATTGGCGGTGGCAGTGAACTCCTCGGGCTTGGCGCCAAACTTTGCATAGAACTTGGCGACGTCCTCGATCTTGGGCAGGTTGGCAGGTGCCTTGGGACGCTGGGTCGTCATGTCGTAGGTGGCCAGCGGGCCGTTCGGACCCCAGATGGCCTTGAACATCGCGTCGTGGGATTCCGGCGTATCGACACCCAGCGCCTTGGCGGCGAAATACGCCCGCTGCATAACTGGCCAGTCCTCGGCGGCCGACCACGCCGCCGGCAGGAATTCCAGCACCGCACCTTTCGGCAATTCCGCACGCAACTTGTCGATGAACGGTTGGAACTGGTTGCAGGCCGGGCAACCAAACGAGAACACTTCGGTCACCACCACCTTGCCCGGCTGGTTGGTCGGCTGCGGGTTGGGGATCGCGAAGTAATCCTTGCCCTCGACCCACTGCTGCGGCGCGGCCTGCGCGAACGCGAAACCGGTGACGGCGGCAAGCGAGAGCAACACGGCGATGCGTTTCATCATGGCTGGATCCCTGGCGAACTCATGGAATGCGGAAAAGTGTCCCGCGGCGTTCCTGAATCGACCGCATCAGGCCCGGCGGGTTCAATCCGTGGCGCCGGACCTGGTCGCGGGTTGCGGCGCAGGGGCAGCGTGCAGGCCCTCGACATAGCTCGACACCGCCGTGATGTCCGCGGCGGTCAGGCGTTGGGCGATCGACGGCATGATCTGGGCGTGCGCATCGCTGCCCCAGCTGGTGCCGTCGTGCCAGGCCTGGAGTTGCTTCTGCACGTAGTCGGCGTGCTGGCCGCCGACCTGCGGCACGCGCCAGCCCGGGTTGCCGCGCCCGGTCGGGCCGTGGCAAGCCATGCACGCCGGGATGCCCTGGCTGGCATCGCCGTCGCGGTAGAGTTTCTCGCCGTCGCTGGCCAGTTTTTCGTCGGCCACGCCCGGCAGCAGTTTCTGTGTCGAGAAATAGGCGCCGAGGTCGTGCATGTCCTGCGGCGACAGGGGCGCCGCCATGCCGGCCATGATGGGGTTGACGCGCGTGCCGCTCTTGAAGCGCATCAGCTGGGTGACGATGTATTGCTCGCTCTGGCCGGCCAGCTTGGGATACTGCGGGTCGGTGGAATTGCCGTCCATGCCGTGGCAGGCGCCGCAGGCGGCGGCCTTGGCCTGGCCCGCGGTGGCATCGCCGGGCTTGGTGGCGACGGCTTCGAGCTTGGTGAACTCGGCTTCGGCGGCCTTGGCGGCATCGGCGGAACTGGCCGGCGCCGCGGTGCTTGCCGCACTGGCGGGAGCAGAGGCGGGCGCCGAAGCGGGCGGTGCCGCCAATGCGACCGGCGCCGCGATGGCGGTCAGGACGAACAACGCAAGCGGACGCCGGACACCCATAGAATCCTCTCTTTCCCGTAAGGCATGGAACACCGGCACCACCCGCCGGTGCGAACCGCAGGATTATCGCCGCGCCGGGAAAGGTGGTCAAACGCGGGCGAGATGCACGGAAGCCGAGCGAGCCTTGCCACGCTCGGCGCCATGCATCCCACACCCCCCGCCGAAGCGTTGCAAAGCTCCGCTTCGACAGCCCCCTTCACTCTACGCGGCGTACATCAGGAGACTTCCATGGCTGTCGGCAGCAATCCATTGCAAGGCGCGGCGTTCGTGCTGGCCGCGCACCGTCCCGACCAGTTGCCGCCGGACACGGGTGCGGAAGTCGCCTTCGCGGGGCGATCCAACGCGGGCAAATCCAGCGCGCTGAACGCATTGGCGGGACAAACCGCGCTGGCGCGCACCAGCAAGACGCCGGGCCGTACCCAGCAACTGGTGGTGTTCACGCTGCCGGACGGCCGCCGGCTGGTGGACTTGCCGGGCTACGGTTACGCCAAGGTGCCGCCAGCCCTGCGCGACCACTGGAAACAGGCGATCGACCATTACCTGCGCCATCGGCAATCGCTACGCGGGTTGGTGTTGATCGCCGACATTCGGCATGCGTTGACGACGTTCGACGGGCAGATGCTGGCATTCTGTGCCGCCATCGAATTGCCTTGCGTGCTGCTGTTGAGCAAGGCCGACAAGCTGTCGCGCGCGCAGGCGCTGGCGCGCAAGCGCGAGGTCGATGCTGAAATAAGGAAGTCGGGCTGGCGCGCCGCGACCATCGCGTTCTCCGCGCCAGCCGGCACCGGCGTGGCCGAGGCGCGCGCGGCGGTGGCGGCGTTGCTCGCCGGTTCGGAAAATGCAGCAAAGCAGATGGACGCGGATTGGCGCGGATGACCGCGGATTCCCTTCAATGTTTTGGACGATGGCTTTTGCTTTATCCGCGTCTATCCGCGTTGATCCGCGTCAAGAAGCTCTTGTGGACGGAACACGATCACCCCATCTTTGCATCCTTGTCATCCTGAAGGCCTGTGCATGTCCGGTCCCAGTCACGTGGTGGAACAGCCGGTCGAACGGCAGGCGCAACTCACGGAGTATCTCGCCGCCGGCGGCCGTCCCGCGTCGCAGTGGAAGATCGGGACCGAGCACGAAAAATTCGTGTTCCGCACCGATGACCTGAAGCCGCCGCCGTACGCGGGTGAGCGCGGCATCGGCGCCTTGCTGCACGGCGTCGCGGGCTGCGGCTGGGCGCCGGTCGAAGAAGATGGCAACGTCATCGCGCTGGCGCGTGGCAACGCTTCGGTGACGCTGGAGCCCGCGGGCCAACTGGAATTGTCCGGCGCGCCGCTGGAAACCATCCACCAGACCTGTTGCGAAGTGCAGGAGCACCTGCATTGCGTGCGCGTCGCGTCCGAGCCGCTCAAACTCGGCATCCTCGGCATGGGCTTCCAGCCCAAATGGAAGCGCGACGAAATGCCGTGGATGCCCAAGGGCCGCTACGCGATCATGCGCCGCTACATGCCCAAGGTCGGTTCGCTCGGCCTCGACATGATGACCCGCACCTGCACCGTGCAGGTGAACCTCGACTTCGCCGACGAAGCCGACATGGTGAAGAAGTTCCGCGTGTCGTTGGCGCTGCAGCCGATCGCCACCGCGTTGTTTGCCGATTCGCCGTTCACCGAAGGCAAGCCGAACGGTTTCCAGAGTTATCGTTCGCACATCTGGACCGACACCGACCCCGACCGCACCGGCATGTTGGACTTCGTGTTCCAGGACGGCTTCGGTTTCGAGCGCTACACCGACTACCTGCTCGACGTGCCGATGTATTTCGTGCACCGCCATGGCCAGTACATCGACTGTGCGGGGCAATCCTTCCGCGATTTCCTCGCAGGCAAATTGCCCGCGCTGCGGGGCGAGAAACCGACCCTGCGCGACTGGTCCGACCACATGACCACCGCGTTTCCGGAAGTGCGCCTGAAGCAGTACCTCGAAATGCGTGGCGCCGACGGCGGTCCGTGGAACCGCCTGTGCGCGTTGCCGGCGTTCTGGGTGGGCCTGCTGTACGACGCGACCGCGCTGGATGCGGTGTGGGACCTGGTCAAGGACTACACGCTGGCCGAACGCAACGCGCTGCGCGACGGCGTGCCTAAGCACGCGCTGAAACTTCCGTTCCGTGGCGAGACCGTGCGCGAACTTGCATTGCGCACCTTGGAAATCGCAGGCGAAGGCCTGAAGCGCCGCGCCAAGCTCAATCGCAACGGCGCCGATGAAACCATGTTCCTGCAGCCGCTCATCGAATTCGCCGAAGCCAACCAGACCCCGGCCGAGCGCAAGCTGGAACTGTTCCGCACCGAATGGAACGGCAGCGTCGATCCGGTGTTTCGCGAGTTCGCTTATTGAAGGAATTCGCGAGGTCCGGCGCCGAGAGGGCGGTCGCTGCTATTTGGTCGTCGCTGCATCCGTGCGTTGCTTCGCCAGTTTCGCCTCGAAATCTTCGCGCGCATCCTGCGCGTAGGCACGGCATCCCGAGAGATCTACCAGAGCATTCGCGTTGCCGTGCTCACGCTTGGCGACGCGCTCCCAGAAACCCACCATCTCCCGATGCGGAGCGAGCGGTATGTCGCAGGGCAATGCCGCGACCGCCGCGAAACTGTGCTCGAAATCCTTGACGATGTCCGGGTAGTTCGGGTTATCGATCAAGTGGTAACCGGGCGTCGACAGGCTGCCGACATCCACCATGTGCAGGCAGTGCTGGTGCTCGCATGAGATCCATGTCCACGTCGTGTTGCCCTTGGTATGGCCTGGCGTGGCGTGCGCGGTAAGCACCAAAGCACCCAGTTCCAGATGCTCGCCATCGGTTACCGCGCGCGACACGTGTACGGGCGGAAACGGAAACCGGTCGTCGTATTGTGGGTCGTCGTGGCCACCGCGCTCCAGCAACGGGGCATCCGCGGCGCCCGCGATCACTTGCGCGCCCGTGTCGCGCGCGAGTCGTGCGATGCCACCGGCATGGTCGGAGTGAGCGTGCGAATTGAGAATCCATTTGATGTCACGCAGATTGACGCCGAGAGCGCGGATATTCGCTTCGATCAGTGCGGCGTCGCCGTACACGCCTCCGTCGATCAGGACGTCGCCCGTCGGCGCAGTGATGAGGAAGACGCCGAGGCCGCGAGGACCGACGTACCACGTGTTGCCATGGATGCGAAACGGTTTCTGAGGCGCCGTCCACGAGGGGTTGTCCGCGATGTTCTTCTGTTCCGACGCCGGCATGCGAAACGGCGCTTGTGGAGTCGTCCGTGAAGGATTGCTGGCGTTGTTCTGTTGCCCCGATGCGTGCGGCTGCGCATGCGCGCCCTGAACGATCAAGCTGGAGAGAAGAATCGCAGCGATCGACCAACGCATGATCAACTCCGTAGGGTGGAAACGTACATCGCGGATACCCTGCCAAGGTTCGCACCGGCTGTTTGCAAACCGAGGTCGTGAGCGCCGCGGTGGCACTGGAGGAATCAGTGGGGGCTGCGGGTCGCTTC
>JAFEDX010000025.1 GCA_018241365.1 Pseudomonadota bacterium | reverse complement strand
AGTTTCGGCAACACGACGTTGCCGAAACCGGCACGCCAGGCGCAATGGTCTTTGGTGACTTTCTGCCAAAACAGAAAGTCACCCGCTCGCCGCCGAGGCGAGCGGAACCCAACAGCGGCGTCGCGGACTCGCGGGAGAAGCAAGAAGGTGGATCCGGACTCGCACCAGAACGATGAGATTGCGAAGCTGCACCACCGCTACAATCGCGGACTTTCCATCAAATCCCAAGCCAACTGTCATGCGCCTGTCGAAATTCCACCTCGCCACCACCCGCGAGGCGCCTGCCGATGCTGAGATCGTCAGCCACCAGCTGATGCTGCGGGCGGGCATGATCCGCAAGCTCGCGTCGGGCATCTACACGTGGTCGCCGCTGGGCCTGCGCGTGCTGCGCAAGGTCGAGACGGTGGTGCGCGAGGAAATGGATCGCGCCGGCGCGATCGAACTGTCGATGCCCACGATCCAGCCCCGGGAATTGTGGGACGAAACCGGGCGCTGGCAGAAATTCGGCCCGCAACTGCTGAAAATCAGGGATCGCAAGGAGGCCGAATACTGCTACGCGCCCACCGCCGAGGAAGTGGTCACCGATTTCGCGCGCAACGAGCTGCGCAGCTACAAGCAGCTGCCGGTCAACTTCTACCAGGTCCAGACCAAGTTCCGCGATGAAATCCGCCCGCGTTTCGGCGTGATGCGGGCGCGCGAATTCATCATGAAGGACGCCTATTCGTTCGACCTCACCGCCGAGGGCATGGCCGAGTCGTACCGCATCATGCACGCCGCCTACACGCGCATCTTCACCCGGCTGGGCCTGAAGTTCCGCGCGGTGCAGGCCGACACCGGCGCGATCGGCGGCAGCGCCTCCCAGGAATTCCACGTACTGGCCGATTCCGGCGAGGACGCACTCGCGTTTTCCGATACCTCCGACTACGCCGCCAACGTCGAACGCGCCGAAGCCTTGGCGCCAGCGACACTCCGCCCTGCCCCCGCCCAGGACCTGAAGCGCGTCGCCACGCCCACCCAGAAAACCATCGAGGACGTCTGCGCGTTCCTCAAAATTTCGCCCGCGCAATGCATCAAGACCCTGATCGTGCGTGGCAATGAAGGATTGGTCGCGTTGTGCCTGCGCGGCGACCACGAATTGAATGAGATCAAGGCCGCGAAGCTGCCCGAATTGCCGGGCGAATCGCTGCTGGCCGACGAAGCCGACATCGTGAAACGGATCGGCTGCGTGCCGGGTTTCCTCGGACCGGTCGGGCTGCCCGTGGACATTCCGGTGATCGTCGATCGCAGCGCCGCGGTGCTCGCGGATTTCGTCTGCGGAGGCAACGCCGAGGGCAGCCATTACACCGGTGCGAACTGGGAACGCGATGCGCGCATCACCCGCATCGCCGACCTGCGCAAGGTGGTCGCGGGCGATCCTTCGCCGGACGGCAAGGGCACGCTCGGCATCGCGCGCGGCATCGAGGTCGGCCACGTCTTCCAGCTCGGCACCAAGTATTCCGAAGCCCTGCACGCCACCGTGCTGGACGACGCCGGCCAGAACCGCGTGCTGCAAATGGGCTGCTACGGCATCGGCATTACGCGCATCGTCGCGGCGGCCATTGAACAGAACCACGATGAAGCCGGCATCGTGTGGCCGGAACCGATGGCGCCGTGGCAGGCGGTGATCTGCCTGATCAATCCGAAAAACAACCCGGCAGTCAACGAGGCTGCCGAAGCGCTGTATTCGGAATTGAATGCGCGCGGCATTGAAACCTGCCTCGATGACCGTGGTTTGCGTCCCGGCGCGATGTTTGCCGACCTTGAATTGATCGGCATTCCGCATCGCATCGTGGTCAGTGAACGCGGAATCGCCGCGGGCACTTTCGAATACCGCGGGCGGCGTGACAGCGAAAGCCGCAACCTTGATCAAGCCTCATTGCTGGCGATATTCACCCGCGGTGATTGAGGCGATTTTGCATCCGGTTTGAATATGGGCGAGAATAATCGCCGTCGTCCGGGGTTGATCGTCGCAATTTGCCCAGCCGACGCAGCACCACCAATACCCGAAACCACTGGAGCCAACATGGCCATCGATGTCAGCTCGCTGAGCGCGAAACAATTGAGGGAACTCATCCGCAAGGCGAAGGGACGCATGAAGAACATCGACAAGGAGAAAACCGCCAAGGTCAAGGCCAAGGTCAACGCGCTGCTCAAGGCCGAAGGCGTCACCTTCGCGCAGGTTTATGGCAAGAAGCGCGGTGGCAAGACCGGCAAGGTCCCGCCTAAATACCGCAATCCGGGCGGCAGCGAAACCTGGTCCGGCCGCGGCAAGCGCCCGCGCTGGTTCGTGGCCGCGCTGAAGGCCGGCAAGAAGGAAAAGGACCTCCTGATCAAGTAGGAGGCCGGCAGGCCCGATCATCGCGACCGGAATTTTTCGTGTTCCGGTCGCGGCTGCCGCCGCTCCTACAAGCCAATCCCAAGGTCCGGCCACGGCTGCCGCCGCCGCTACAAGCCAAGCCCGTACCGTCGGAGGGCCGGAAGGCCCGTATTCCGGTCGCGGCTACCACCGCTCCTACAAACTCCGCCGCGGAGCGACCAGCAGGTCGCCGAACAGCAATCCGGCAACCAGTGAAATCAGCAGGGTCACCAGCAGCACCGCCACGTGGGTGCCGCTGGCAATCTGGTTGCTGAGCAGGTCCGATACGCTGCGAAAGCCGACGCTGCCCGGGACCAGCAACAACACGCCGGGTTCGCGCACCAACGCGCCGGGACGATGCATCGTACGTGCGTAAAGATTGCTGCCTGCACTCAGCACCAATCCGCCCATGAACACGCCGAACGCCGGGCCCATGGCATTGCCGCCCCAATACGTCACCAGATAGCCGACGATGACCGCCGTCAATACCAGCGGATAATCGCGACGCGCGGTCTGGAACAGCAGCGCGAACGCCACCGCCGCCACCGCCAGGGCCGGCCACTGCCACCACGACGGCAAGGGCGGCAACGGGTGCATGGCTGGCACGATGTGCAGGAACGCGCATACCTGTGCCGCAGCAATGGTGCCGAAGGTCAACTTCAGGATGGTGGCCGCGGCGCCTGCGAAACGCGCGACGCCCGACGCCAGGTGCTGGCTGGTCAGCTCGCGCACGGCGTTGGTCAACGACATGCCCGGCACCAGCACGATCAGCGCGGACAACACCACCAGCTTCAGCGCCAGCGGCACCAGCCACGCGCTGACCATGGTCGCGATGAAGGTCGCGACCAGTGCCGCAATCGCATCGTTGGCGACCGCGAGGCGCGGGCGCCCGATGCCCGCCACCGCGAGCGCGCCAATCACGAGTCCGATCACGCCGGCGGCGATGGCATCCACCCCGGATGTGTGGAACAACACCGCGATGCTGGCCGCGGCAAGGCCGTAACTCACCACCGTCGCCCACAGTGCACCGCGCGCCAGCGGTCGTCCCAAGGCACGCAACTGCGCCAGACCGCGGCGCGGATTCAGGCTGCCGTCCGCCACCTGGTCGGCAATCTCATCGGCACGGCACAGCCGCGCCAGATTCACCTCGCCGGGTGCGATCCGCACGACCTGGGTGATTTCGGCGATTCCGTCACCACCCGGCCTGCCGAATGACAGCACGATCGAAGTCGGCGTGGAAAGCACGTCGCAAACGAGGCCGAGCTGCTGGGCCACATTGCCGACCGCCTGCTCGAGTCGCGGCGCCGCCGTTCCGTACTGGTGCAGGCGCTTGGCCAGTTCGATCACGAAGCCGATGCGCGCGCGGCCCGGCTCGTCGAGCAACGTGCCAGCCTGCACGCACCCATCGGCGGTGGCCGCCGTCATGCGTGGGTAGACGGCGCCCGGCACGTCACGGCACCACCGCCCGTACCTTCAACAGCGAGCCGTCGACGCCCACCACTTCGACTTCGGCGCCCGCCGGCAGATCCGGCCCGGCGACCAGCCACTGGCCGTCGCCCACCCGCGCCTTGCCGCGGCCGTTGACGATGGCTTCCGCGAGCACGTAGCGCTGGCCGACCATCTGCTCGCCACGCCGGCTGAGCGTGCGCGCA
The DNA here is from genome assembly GCA_018241365.1 of Pseudomonadota bacterium. Taxonomy (GTDB): domain Bacteria; phylum Pseudomonadota; class Gammaproteobacteria; order Xanthomonadales; family Rhodanobacteraceae; genus 66-474. Next base: position 17,069 of record JAFEDX010000025.1, on the reverse strand, counting down.
ACCGGATCGTCGTGGCGGGCCAAGCGTGGGCGGATGAACTTCCAGTACGACACGCAGGAGGCAATGCCCAGGATCACGAACAACACCGCCTGCGCCAGCGCCCCCAACCCCGGCAGCACCCAGGTGACGATGCCCATCACCGCGGCGGCAACGCCGATCCACAGCATGAAGAATCCCGGCGCCAGCACTTCGCCGGCGATCAGGATCAATGCCAGTACCCACCACCAGTAGTGCAACGGTACGCCCCACATGCGTTCGGCTCCTCAGCGCGCAGTCGACGCAGACGAATTCTTCGACAACACTTCCTTGCCGATCTCTGCAATGCCCGCCATCGACGACAGGATGCCGGAAGCCTCGAACGGCAGCATCAGCATCTTCTGGTTCGGCGAATCGGCCATCGCCTTCAGGGCCTCGACATACTTGGTCGCGACGAAATAGTTGATGGCGTTGAGGTTGCCCGTGGAGATCGCATCCGAAACAAGTTGCGTGGCCTTGGCCTCGGCCGCCGCCAGGCGCTCGCGCGCCTCGGCCTCGCGGAACGCGGCCTCCTTCTGGCCTTCCGCGGCAAGGATGGTCGATTGTTTCTCGCCGTCGGCTTTCAGGATCGCCGCCTGCTTGAAACCTTCCGCTTCCAGGATGTTGGCGCGCTTCTCGCGCTCGGCCTTCATCTGGCGCGCCATCGCGTCCACCAGGTCCTTGGGCGGGCTGATGTCCTTGATCTCGATGCGGTTGACCTTGACGCCCCACGGGTGCGTGGCCTCATCGACCACCTTCAGCAAACGCGCGTTGATCTCGTCGCGCTTGCTCAGGCTTTCGTCGAGGTCCATCGAACCCAGCACCGTGCGGATGTTGGTCATCACCAGCGCCAGCGTCGCCTGCTCCAGGTTGGCGACTTCATACGCGGCCTTGGCCGCGTCCAGCACCTGGTAGAACACCACGCCATCCACGCGCACCACCGCGTTGTCCTTGGTGATCACGTCCTGCGAAGGCACCGCCAGCACCTGCTCCATCATGTTCATCCTGCGGCCGATCGCATAGATGAAGGGCATCAGGAAATGCAGGCCCGGCGGCAGCGTGCGGGTGTACTTGCCGAAGCGCTCCACCGTCCACTCCCAACCCTGCGGGACGATCCGTACCCACTTCGACAACACGATCACCGCCACCACCACGATGACGATCGCAACGATCACGCCCGCGCCCATGGCCTGCTCCTTGTCATGAATTCGCCGCAGTATAACGACTCGCGCAACCGTCTCCCGCGCGAACTCAGACCCGCGCAGCCGGCAGCGACACCGTGACCCTGAGCCCGCCGCCCTCGCGATTGGCCAGCACGATGCGCCCGCCGTGTGCCTCCACGATCTCGCGCGCCAGCGCCAGGCCGAGACCGGTGCCGGAGCGTTTGGTCGAATAGAACGGCAGCAGCGCCTGCGCCAGCACGGTGTCGCTCATGCCGGGGCCGCGGTCGGCCACTTCGATGCGCCAGTTGCGCGCGCCATGCGTGATTGCCAGCGTGACACTCGCGGGATCACTGCCGGATTCGTGCGCATTCTTGACCAGGTTGATCAGCACCTGCTCGATCTGCGCAGCATCGAATCGGCCGGATTCGCTCGGCACGTCACCGGCCAGCGCGAACTCGCAATGCAGCTTCAGCGAATCCAGGAACGCCGCCCATTGGACCGGCGCCGGGTTCGGCTGCGGCAGCTTCGCGAAACTGGCGTAGCCCGCCGTGAACGAATGCAGGTGCCGCACGCGTTCGCCGATGCCTTCGAACACCTTGGGCAAGCGTGCGAGGTCGTTGCGCCGCGCCAGCTCCGCGCCCGAATGCGCCAGCGAGGAAATCGGCGCCAACGAATTGTTCAACTCGTGGCTGATCACGCGGATCACGCGCTTCCACACCGCCACTTCCTGGCGCGACAGCTCGCGTGTCATCCGCTGCACCAGGTACAGCTGGTGCGGCCGTCCGTACAGCCTGAATTCGCGCCGCGACAGGTGGAAATATTCCTCGTCGTCACCCATCTCGACCCCGAACAGGCTGTCTTCGCTGGCCTCGAGCGCGTGGCGCATGGCTTCCGGGCACGCCGCCAGCAGGTCATCGAAGCGCAAGCCCATCGGGTTTTTGCCGTCGTTGAACAGATGCCGCGCCGCAAGGTTGGCGTGCACGATGTGGTCACCGGCATCGGTCAGGATCAGCGCGGTCGGCGAATGCTGCACCACCGTGTCCAGCAGCAACTCGCGCTGCACCAGGTTCTGGCGCTGTTCACGCAGCGCGTGGCCGAGCTCGTTGTGCGCTTCGATCAGTTGCCCCAGCTCATCGTGCCTGCGCGTGCGCAGCGAGATGCTGAAATCGCCGTCGCGGTAGCTGGCCACGCTGCCCGACAGCGCGCGCAACAGGCGGCGGATCGGCTGCATGGCCGCGTGCGCCGCCCACGCCAACGGCACCAGGCACACGGCGATCGCGATCACGCCGCCCAGCCATGCGCTGCTGGTCCAAGCCGTCAGCAGCGCGGCGATCACCGCACCGGCCACGGCGGCGCCGATCAACAGCAGTGCAAGCTTGCCTTCGAGCGAGGAGATGCGCATAACGATTGTGGATACCCGGATGACGCGATGGATTGTAGGAGTCTGCGCGCAGACGACCATGCAGATCTTTCCCGAGAACGGCAACTGCCACGCGCATCCCCGCAATCGCGACCACGGTCGCTCCTACAGCGACCCCGGTGGCGTTTCGGAAATTCCGTAACGCTGCATGCGCCGGTACAAAGCCTGCCGCGACAATCCGAGCGCGCGCGCGGCGTTGCTGATCACGCCATTCGCCCTGCGCAGCGCGTCTTCCACCACCTCGCGCGGCGGGTCATCGAGGCTGCGTGGCACGCCTTGCGCCACCGCGGACAGGCCGAGGCTGGCAACGCTGATCGGATCGCTGCCACACAGCAACTTGGCACGCTCGATGGTGTTCTTGAGCTCGCGCACGTTGCCCGGCCACGGGTACGCGACCAGCGCGTCGCTGGCGTCCTCGGACAACACCGCATCGCCACCGAGGAACCGCTCGGCCAGCGGCAGGATGTCGTCGGGCCGTTCCGTCAGCGGCGGCAGCGCGATCTCGATGGTGTTGAGGCGATAAAACAGGTCCTCGCGGAACCCGCCCCTGCGTTTCATCGCGGCGATATCGGCATTGGTCGCACTGAGCACGCGCACCTTGACCTTGCGCGTGCGCGTCGAACCCAGCCGTTCGAATTCGCCCGATTCCAGCACCCGCAGCAATTTCATCTGTCCGGCCGGCGGCAGGTTGCCGATCTCGTCGAGGAACAGCGTGCCGCCGTCGGCCGCCTCGAAGCGGCCTTCGCGCGCGCGGTTGGCGCCGGTATAGGCGCCGGCCTCGGCGCCGAACAATTCGGCCTCGATCAATTCGCTCGGCAGCGCACCGCAGTTCACCGTCACCAGCGGTTTGTCCTTCACCGCTGAGTTGGCGTGCACGATTTCCGCGATGCGCTCCTTGCCGGCGCCGTTCGGCCCGGTGATTAACACCGGCACCTCGGCGCGCGCAACCTGGCAGGCCAGTTCCAGCACCCGCAACATTTCGTCCGACGCGAACACGATGCCGCGCAGGTCGTAATCGCGTTCCAGCGCCTCGCGGCGGCGCCGGCGCGTGATCCGTGCCCGTTCGCTGGAACGCGCGTTCTCGGCCAGTTCCAGCAGGTTCTCCACCGTCGCCAGCAGCTTGGCATCGTCCCAGGGCTTGGACAGGTAATCGGCGGCGCCCGCCTTGACCAGTTGCACCGCGGTTTCGAGGTGCGTCCAGCCGGTCAGGAGGATCACCGGCAGGTCGGGATGGCGCGCGCGGATCGCATGGAACAGCGCCACGCCTTCCTCGCCCGAGGTGGTGTCGGCGCTGAAGTTCATGTCCGCAATCACCACGTCCACGCGATGGCCCGCCAGCAATGCCAGGCCCTCGTCAGGCGTCGCTGCCGCGAGCGGGCGGATGTCGTGCAGCGACAGCAGCAGCGACAGCGCGTCGCGCACCGCGGCCTGGTCGTCGATGATCAGGACCGTGCGCATGCCGCACTCCTGCACCTTGCGCACGGCGTGGCGTGGCGTGGCGTCATGCCGAAACCGCCCCGGCCTTCACCGCGGCGATCCACGCATCGACGCGCTGCTCCAGCACGTCCAGCGGCAGGGCGCCGCCGCCCAGCACTTCATCGTGGAACGCACGGATGTCGAAGTTGGCCCCCAATTGCTGCTTCGCGCGCTCGCGCAACTCGAGAATCTTCAGCTCGCCCATCTTGTAGCCCAGCGCCTGGCCGGGCCAGGTGATGTAGCGGTCGGTTTCGGCCTGGATGTCGGGCTCGTCCTCGCTCGTGTGCGCGTGGAAATAGTCCACCATCTGCTGGCGCGTCCAGTGCTTGTCATGCACGCCGGTGTCCAGCACCAGCCGGGCCGCGCGCAGCAGTTCGTCCGACAGCCGGCCGTAGTCGGACAGCGGGTCCTTGTAGAAGCCGATGTCCTTGCCAAGCTGCTCGGCGTACAGCGCCCAGCCTTCGATGTAGGCGTTGTAGCCGCCCTGCTGGCGGAACGGCGGCAGGTCCGGCAGCGTTTGCGCGATCGAGATCTGCATGTGGTGGCCGGGAATGCCCTCGTGGTACGCGGTCGATTCGATCGACAGCACGCTGCGTTTGGCGTAATCGCCGGTGTTGACGAAGATCATCCCCGGTCGCGAACCGTCCGGCGTGCCCTGGTGGTATTCGGCCGAGCCGGCCTCCTTCTCGCGGAAAGGTTCGACTGGCATCACGACCACGTTGGTCCTGGGCAACAGGCCGAACAGTTTCGGCAATTCCGGCTGCATGCCGGCAAGATAACTGCGATAGCGCTCGAGGATGTCCTCGCGTGACTTGGGGTGGACGGACGGATCCTTCGCCAAGGCGGCGCGGAAACTTGCCACGTCGTTGTAGCCGCGAGCCTTGGCGATCTTCAGCATCTCGCCTTCGATGCGCGCGACTTCGGCCAGCCCGATCGCGTGGATTTCGGCCGGCGTCTTGTCGCTGGTGGTCTGCTGGTGCACCGAGAAGCGGTACAGCGCGTCGCCGTTCGGCAGCGCCCACACGCCGTACTCGCTGCGCCCATGCGGCGCGTACTCCTGGCTGACAAACGCGCCGAGCTTCCGGTACGCGGGCCGCACGTTGTCATCGATCGCGGCCAGGATCGCGGTTGTCAGGCGCGCCTGGTCGGCAGTGGAGACCGTCTTCGGAAAATGCTTCAGCGGTTCGGCGAACACGCTGTCCATGCCGGCCGGCTTTTCGATCGAGCCGATCTGCACCGCCACTTTTTCCAGCAGGTATCTGGGCGGCATCATCCGGTTGGCCATGCCCTGCCGCGCCAGCGCCGTCACCTGGTCGAACGCCTTCGACACAGCCTTCAGGCGCGCGAGGTAATCCTCGTATTCCTTCGTGTTGTCAAACGGAATGGAACTGATGAAGCCCGCCAGCATGATGTGCACGCCGCTCATCTGGTCCAGCGGCATCTGGTTGAGCTTCAGGTCGTACGCCGTCAGGCCGTCCTGCAACTGGCGCACCATCAGCTGCTGGTTCTGGCGGTCGCTGTCCTTGAAGCCGGTGGTGTCGATAGCTTCGAAGCGCTTCAGGAAATCGGCGTTGACCTTCTGCTCGGCCGCCAGGTGTTCCGGCGACACGTCGCTCCAGCGATCGTTGTAGCGCAGGTCGCCCAGCATGGTCGCGAACTCGGGCGCATTCTGCAGCGTGTGCTGCCACTGCTCGGCCAGCAGCGCATTCAACGCCGCCACGCGGGTGGCGACATCGGCGTCGGCCGGCGCTTGCGGCATTGGTTGCGCGTGCAGCATGTCGGGAACGCCGGCAGCGCCAGCCAGGGTTGCAGCGAGGACACAGGACAGCAGTTTCATGCTTCGATCTCCCTCCCAGGATTTGGTTGATTGTGCCCGAGTTTCGCGCCGTGCAGGCGGGCCGAAAGGCATGGGCTACACGGAACGCGTCGCCACCACCGGCGGCACGTGCGACGCGCGCAATGCCGGCGCCAGCACCGCCAGTTGTCCGAGCAACCACAATGCGACCGCACCGACCGGCAGGTACCACAACGGCAGTCGCGCCAATTCGTAATGCTTCATCAAGAGCAGGTTCAAGCCAACCGCCAGCAGCACGCCCAGCACTACACCAAACGTGACGATCAAAAAATTCTCGGTCTGGAAGTAGCGCAGGATTTGCCCGCGCGTCGCGCCCAGCGCGCGGCGGATGCCGATGCTGCGGGTGCGTTGGCCCACCCAGAAATTCGCCAGACCCGTTATGCCGAGCGCGGTGACGAACAGCAGGCCCAGCGCCGACGCGATCAGCAGGCCGATCATGGTGGTGTCGCGCTGGAAATACTGCGCGCGGATTTGGGTGTAGGTGTGTATCCCGCTGGCCGGCACGAGGCGGCTCGGGTCCACCTTCAACAAGGCTACGCGCGCGGCCTGTAGCACACGTGCACGATCCTGCGGCGCGCTGCGCATCACGTAAAACACGTAAGCGTCATCGGGTAATTGCGGATAAATCATTGTGTAGTAATCGGTGCCGGGCATGCGCAGGCGCGCCGCCAGCAGGGTCTTGACAACCCCGATTACGCGGATCGGATTCTTCGCACCGGTATACAACGCCTGGCCCAGCGGGTTCTGGCCGGGATACAGACGTTGCGCCAGCGCCTCGCTGATGATCGCGACGGGTGGGTCATCGTCGTTCACGAATTCGTCGGCGTGGAAATCGCGACCTTTGACAAGGTCCAGCCCCAGCGTCTTGATCAAGCCGGACGAGCCACCATACTTGCCAGGTTGCGCGCAGGCCGTGCCCAGCGCCTGAGCCTGCATGGCCTGTTGCAACGCCTGCATCGTAGGGCAAACGCCGTAAAAACTGCTGCTCTGGCTCAACGGCAGCGAGCCATTCGTGGCCACGACGGATTCGACGCCCGGGATCGCGCGCAGGGCCGCGAGATCCGTCGCCTGTTGCGCCTGCGGATTCGTGCCCTGCGTGGTCCCCAGGACCTCAATCACCGACAACTGGTTCTCGGCAATGCCGGTCGGCATCGACACGCGCTGCACTCGGTGGACGATCATGAACGCGACGTTGCACACGATCGCGCAGGTGAACGCGACCTGCAGGGTCAGCAACACGGCCGTGAGTTTGTGCCGGCGCAGGGTGGCAAGGATCGGGCGGATTTCCATGGCTGACACCTTCGATGTTTCCTGTAGGAGCGACCGTGGTCGCGACGTTTTGTGTGAATCGCCGTCCACGGCCAAGAGCTTCGTGGTCGCCTGCACGCAGGCTCCTACAGGGTTTTCAATTGCAACGCCGGTGGCACGCGACACGCGCGCCAGGCCGGCAACAGGCCAGCAAGCACGCTGGCGACGATCGCCAGTGCGACCGTGCCGATCAACATCGACGGATCCATCTGCGCCAGATGCGCGTAGTCGTCAGGGCGTTGACGAATGCTCCACAAACCGAGCTGCGCGATACCCAGACCCAGCAAGCCGCCCGCTACGCCGATCAACGCGGATTCGATTCCGAACTGCACGAAGATGTCACGCTTGCGCGCACCCATTGCACGGCGCACGCTGATTTCGGGACTACGGCGCAGGAACTTCGCCAGCAGCAACGCCACGATGTTGAGCATGGCGACACCGAGGAAGCCGATCGCCAGCCAAAACTGCAGCCGCACGTCTTCCGGCACCAGGTTTTCGTGTGCCATCCAGCCCATCAGGCTGTACAGCTTGGCGTTGGTGGCGGGGCGCTGGAACCGCCCCAACGCCTTCTGTTCCGCCGAATAGTCGATCAGGAACTGATGGTATGCCCGCGCCCGCGTCGGCGTATCCAGTTGCACCCAAAACTGCAACCAACTGATGCGCGGGCTGGTGCGCCAGCCATTGCCGCTACCGCGCCCCCACCCCATCATGTTGCCGCTGAAATCCAGCTTCAGATCGACGGCAACGGACAAAGGCAGGAAGAACTTGTCGGCGTCGGTGTACGGCTTGCCCGCAGTGTCTTCGTAGAACAAGGGCCGCGGCGCCCAGTCGCGGGTGACTCCGACCACGCGGAATCCATTTGGCGTGCTGCCGTTGTTGCCGAGCTCCACGGTTTGCCCGACGGGATTCTCGCTGCCGAACAATTTGACGGCCAGCGATTCGGCCAGCACTACCACGTGCGCGCGGGCGGCATCGTCCGCCGACGTCCAACCGCTGCCAGCGACGAACGGTACCCCGAACATCGCGAAGAAATCGGTGGTGGCGTAGCGGCCAGTGATGTCGAACGGCTGCAAGTTCGCGAGCTGCGGCGTCAGCAGCAGCGTGCCGCCCGCCATTGCTGCCTGACGCACGCCACGATGCGCACGCAGCAGCGCCATCGCGTCAGGCCAGGTCAGGCTGTCGTTCGGCTCGGGCGCGGTCTCGGGTTGCTGGTACGTCAACGGCAACGGATCGAGATGCGGCACGTACAGGTGCGCGCTGCGCCCCGGCAGCGGATCGGCCGTCATCACGTGCAGCACGGTGATCATGGTCATGCTGGCGCCAATGCCCAGCCCGATGGCCAGCACCATCAGCGCGGTGAGTACCGGCGTGCGCTTCAGGCTGCGCAGGGCGAGGTCGAGGTAGTAGGCGAACATTCAGACATCTCCTTGTTCCACTCCATTCCCCTCTCCCACCGGGAGAGGGTGGCGCAAAGCGCCGGGTGAGGGTTCGGGTCTTTCCTTGGCACCACTCAAGTCGCGTACCCTCATCCGCCCCTGCGGGGCACCTTCTCCCGGAGGGAGAAGGAAAATAATCTCGAGCAACCTCCACAACTCGCCATCACGCATCCCGCGTCGCCACCACCGGCGGCACGTTGGCCGCGCGCAGCGCCGGCCCCAGCACCGCGAGCTGGCCGAGCAGCCACAGCGCAATCGCGCTGGCCGGCAGGTAGTACCAGGGCAGCCGGTTCAACTGGTAGTGCTGCATCAAATACAGATTGATGCCGAACGCGAGGACCATCCCGATCACGACACCGGCCGTGCTCAAGAGGAAGTTCTCGGTCTGGAAGTACTGCAGGATGTGGGCGCGGGTCGCGCCAACCGCTCGGCGGATGCCGATCTGCCGGCGCCGCTGGCCGACCCAGAAACTGGTCAGGCCGACGATGCCGAACGCGGTCACGGCCAGCATGACCACGCACACCAGCACCAGCATCCACACCATGCTGCGGGCGTCGGCGAAGAACTTGTTGCGGATTTCGGTGAAGGCCTGCCCCTTCACGACGACCGATGGCGACAACGCCTCGAGTTTCGCGACGCTGTCGCGCAAGACCCGATCGCGGGCCTGCGGCGCGCTGCGCACCACGTAATTCTGGATGCCGGCTGCCGGACTGACCGGCAGGAACATCGCCCAGTAGAAATGCCCGATGCCGCCACCGTTCTGACCCGGGCGCAATACATTCGCCACCACGCCGACCACGGTGTAGTTCTGCTGTTGACCGATCCAGACACGCTTGCCGAGCGCGCTCTCGCCGGGCCACAGGCGCTGCGCGAGACTTTGCGTGACCACCACCACGTGCGAGGTCGGGAGATAGTTGTCGCCCAGCTTGCTGCCGGCGTATTCCTCGTCGGTGAAGAATCGCCCTTCGAGCAGGCGCATGCCGATCGCTTCCGGACCACCCTTCGTGAACATGTACTCGGCAATGTTGGGGCTGTCCTTGGCAAACAGGCTGTCGGGCGACGTGCCCACATCCGTGTTCCAACTGTTGTTGCCCAGCGGGAACATGTTGAACGCCGCCGCCGCGGTGACGCCGGGAATCTGCCGCAGCGCGTCGAGGTCGCGCGGGATGTCGGCATTCGCGGTCTTGGGATCGATGCCATTGACGTTGATCACCGAGACGCCGGCCTCATCGATCGCATTCGGCAAATGGATCTCGCTGATCCGCTGTCCGATCATGAATACCGTGTTGCACAGCACCGCGCAGGCCAGCGCAATCTCCAGCACGATCAGGAAGGCCGGGATCTTGTGCTTCTTCAGCGCGGCGAGGATGGGTTGGATTTGCATGACGGTTCCCGAAAGATGCAGGTTGCTCTTGTAGGAGGGCCGGAAGGCCCGATCGCGGCTTCCGCCGCTCCTACACCGATTTCAACTGCGGCGCCGGCGCCACCACGCAGGCGCGCCACGCGGGCAACAGGCCCGCGATCAGGCTGGCGACCAGCGCAACCACGAAGGTCGCGATGAACATCGACGGGTCCAGATGCGCGAGCTTCGCGTATTCCGCCGGCTGGTGGCGGATCGCCCACAGGCCAAGCTCGGTGAAGACCAGCCCCAGCACGCCGCCCGCGATCCCGACCATGCCGGACTCGACCATGAACTGCGCGAAGATCGCCTTGCGCGTCGCTCCCAGGGCGCGGCGCACGCCGATCTCGCGCGAACGGCGCAGGCACTTCGCCAGCAACAGGCCCACCGTGTTGACCACGCAGATCAGCAGGAATCCGAAGGCGAGGTTGGCCTGCAGCTTGGCGTCATTCGGCACCACCCGCTGCTGGGCGAGATAGCCCATCAGGTTCGGCAGGTTCACTTCGGGGTGGTGCATCCGGCCCAGCGAAATCTGCTGCGCCACATAGTTGGACAGGAAGGTCTTGTAGGCGCCGGCATCGGACGCGCTCCGCAGTTCCACCCACAGCGACACCCACGAGCATGGCGCGGTGGTCAGGTGGTTGATGTCCACGCCGGTGTCGAAGCAGTTCACGTTCTGCGTGTTCCACTGGGCAGCGACCCCGGTTTCCAGCGGCACGAACACCGCATCGCCATTGCCGTAGCCACGCCCACCCAGGCTCACCGCGTAAAAACGCGGCTGCGGCGCCCACGGCTTCAGCACGCCGACGATGCGGAAATCCTTGTCGTTGACGCGCAGGGTCCGGCCGACGCTGTTCTTGCCGCCGAACAGCTTGTCGTTGAGGAAACCCGCGATCACCACGACCTGCGCGCGGTTTTCATCATCCTGCGCGCTCCAGCCGCTGCCGTACTGGAACGCTGCATCGAACATTCCGAAGAAGTCCGACGTGGTGATGACGCCATCGCTGAAGAACGGATGCTGGTCCAGCGCCTGCGGGGTGATCTTCATCGGCGAGAGCGCCATCACCGCCTGCCGCTCCGCACGGTGCGCGTGCAGCAGGTTCATCGCGTCGGTCCAGGTCATCAGGTTGCCCCAGTTCCGCCATACCTGGTCGGCGCGCGTGGAACTGGCCGAAGGCAACGGATCGATTTGCGGCGCGAAGATGCGCGCGCTTTTTTGCGGCAACGGATCGCCGGACAAGAGCTTCAGGACCGTCAGCGTGGTGATCGACGCGCCGATGCCGAGGCCGAGCGCCAGCACCATCAGCGCGGTCAGCGTGCGGTTGCGCTTGAAGCTTCTGAGTGCGAGGTCGAGGTAATAGCCGAACATTTACATGCCTCCATGGTTTCTTCCTTCTCCCATCGGGAGAAGGTGGCCCGCAGGGCCGGATGAGGGTTCGGTTCCCGCGCGAACATCACGCAAGTCCCGTACCCTCACCCCTACCCCTCTCCCGAGGGGAGAGGGGAACAACAATTCACACGCTTCGCGTCGCCACCACCGGCTGCACCGCGGCCGCGCGCAGCGCCGGCGCCAGCACCGCCAGTTGCCCGAGCAGCCACAGCACGACCGCGCCAACCGGCAAGTACCAATACGGCAAGCGCGCGACTTCGAACCACCTCATCAGCGCAAGGTTGATTGCAACCGCCAGCACCACACCCAGCACGATGCCGAACGTGACGATCAGGAAGTTCTCGGTCTGGAAATAGCGCAGGATGTCGGCGCGGGTCGCGCCCAGCGCGCGGCGGATGCCGATCTGCTTGGTGCGCTGCGACACCCAGAAACTCGCAAGGCCGACGATGCCGAACGCGGTGACGCCCAGCAACGCCAGGATCACGCCAACCAGCAGGCCCGCCATCGCGCGGTCGGTCGCGAAGAATTTCGCGCGCAGCGTCGGCAGGGTATGGCTGTAGTCATGGTCCAGCACCACGTCGGGGGCGATCTTCGCGACCTTGGCGCGCGCTGCGGTCATCACGCGGTCCAGATCCTGCGGGTTGGCGCGGATCAGGTAGGTTCCAGCCAACAGCACGCCACCCGGTTGCGCGGGCACGAACACGGTCCACCCGGCGCCGCGTTCGCCGTATTCGGTGTACTGCGACACCGCGAGGTGCGCGATCACACCTATCACGCGAAACTGGTACGGGCCACCCCAGAACTCCCGGCCCAGCGGGTTCTCGCCCGGCCACAGGCGGTTGGCCAACGCACGCGTGATCAGGACACGCGATGACGCCGGGAAATAGTCGTGCTCCGGCATGGCCTGGTAGTCGTCGGCGGTGGGCAGCGACCCCGCGACCAGTTTCAGGCCCAGCGCCTTCGGTGTGCCCGGCCCGCCCACGTAAAACTCGACGACAGTGTTGTAGTGCTTGCGATCGAGGGTGATGCCGTTGACGCCATTCTGCGGCCCGAACGGTACCGAGGTGACGACGTTGACCGACTCCACGCCCGGGATCACGCGCAACCCCGCGAGCATGCGCGCGTTCAGATCGTTGGCCTGCTTCGGATCGAACCCGGTGACGACGATCTCGCCGAGCGACGCCTCGTCAACACCGCTGTTGATGTGCATGGCCGACAGCCGGCCGGCGATCAGGAACACGGCGTTGCACAACACCGCGCACGCCAGCGCGATCTCCAGCGCAATCAGGACGGTCGCGAGCTTGTGGTGTTTCAGTGCCGCAAGGATGGGTTGGATTTGCATGACTGGATTTCACCCTGAATCATTCTGTCTGTAGGAGCGACCGTGGTCGCGACCGCAATCCGTACCGACGCGCCTCGCGGTCGCCTGCACGCAGGCTCCTACAAGGTCTTCAACTGCAACGCCGGTGCGATGCGGCTGGCCCGCAGCGCCGGCAGCGCACCGGCCAGCAAGCTCACCGCGACCGCCAGCACGAACGTCACCACGAACATCGACACGTCCAGGTGCACCAGATCGGAATACGGGGTCTGCTGGCGACGCACCAGCCACAGGCCCAGCAGCGTCAACAGCCAGCCGCCAAGGCCGCCGATGAATCCGATCAACCCGGCCTCGGTCAGGCATTGCGCGAATACGGAACGCCGCGAAGCGCCCAGCGCGCGCCGCACGCCTATTTCTCCCGCGCGACGCAGGAACTTCGCCAGCAGCAGCCCGAGGGTATTCAGAAGGCAGATCGCGAGGAACGCGAACGCCAGCCACATCTGCAACGCCACGTTGCTGGGAATGACCTGCTCGTAATCGAGCCATTGCACCAAATCGAGCATGCGCGTGTCGGTCTGCTGGAACCGTCCCAGCGCTTTCTGTTGCTGCGCGTAGTTGGCAACGAAACTGCGGTAGCCGGATGCCTTGGCGGCGCTGTCCAGCTCCACCCACAGCGCCACCCACACGCAAGGCGCATTCTGGAGGTGCCCCGGCACGGGCGGCACGCTCCAGCAGGTGTATTGCTGGAACGCGCCCGCGTTGATCTCGAGGCCGGTGAAGAACGGCGTGAACACGTCTTCCGGCCTGGCATAGGGCAACGCGCCCTGGCCATTGCCCGACATTCCGCCAACGACGCTGTAGAACCGCGGCGAGGGCCGCCACGGTTTCAACACGCCGACGATGCGCACGTCGCTGTCCTTGAGGCGCAGGGTCTTGCCGACGCTGTCCTTGCCACCGAACAGCTTGTCGTTGAGATCGGACGAGATCACCGCGACGCGCGCGCGGTTGGCGTCGTCGGCAGGCGTCCACGCACCGCCATACTCGAACGGCACGTCGAACATCGGAAAGAAGTCCGACATGGTGGATGTCATGGCCAGCATCAGCGGCGGACGATTCGCATTCGGCGCGCGCACCTTCACCGGGCTGTCCACGACCAGCGCCTGGCGATCGGCGCGCTGGGCGCTCCACAGATCAACCGCCGAGGTGTAATCCATCATCGGCAGCGGATACTTGTGTTGCCAATCGGACGTGGCGGGAGTCGGGTCCACCTGCGGATAAAAGATGCGTGCGCTCCTGCCCGGCAGCGGATCACCGGAAAGGATGTGCATCACCGTCAACGTGGTCATCGACGCGCCGATGCCGACCGCGATCGCCAGCACCATCAGGAAGGTGAGCACCGGGTTGCGCTTGAGGCTGCGGATGGCAAGATCGAGGTAGTACGCAAACATTCAATCGCTCCATGGCCTGCTCCCCTCTCCCTTCGGGAGAGGGTGCCGCGAAGCGGCGGGTGAGGGTTCGGATGCAGCGAGATACTTCTCGAAAACCGGACCCTCATCCGGCCCTGCGGGCCACCTTCTCCCGGGGGGAGAAGGGAAAATCAGGATTACCCACTCTTCGTCACTTCGCATCACACACTCCTGGTCGCTTCCACCGGCGACACCATCGATGCGCGTCGTGCCGGGGCGAACACCGCGCCCTGCCCCAGCACCAGCAGCGCGACGACGCCTACCAGCACGTAGGCCATCGACATCCGGTCCATCTGGAACTGCTTCATCATCCAGAGGTTCAGGCCCACCGCCAGGATCGCGCCGAGCACCACGCCAGCGCCGGCAATGATCAGGTTCTCCGTCTGGAAATAGCGCAGGATGTCGGTGCGCGTGGCGCCCAGCGCGCGGCGGATGCCGATCTGCTTGCGCCGCTGGCCGACCCAGAAACTGGTGAGGCCCACGATTCCCGCGCCGGTCACGCACAGCAGGATCACGCAGATCACGCCCATGAGGATGGCCATGCCGCGATCGGCGCGGTAGGCATACCTGCGGATCTCGGCAAACGAATGCACCGAGCTGTCGTCGAACTCGGCGCCGGTCTCGATCACCCGCATCGGGTTGGACGCATACAGCGCCTTGGGTGCCTCACGCATCGCGGCGTCGAGGCGGCCGGGTTTGGCGCGCACCGCATAGCGTGCAAAGCCCGAATCCAGCCGCGTCGGGATCAATACCGAATTCAGGAACCAGCTGTTGGCCCAGGTGTCCGGGCTCGGCACCTGCATGCGGGCGATCACGCCGATGATGGTGCTGGGCGTGTCGCGATCGACATAGATGGTCTTGCCGAGCGCGTCGCCCTTCGGGAACAGCTTGTCGGCCAGCGCCTTGGTGACGATCACGATCGGCGGCCGGTTGTGGCCGCGGAAACCCATGTGGTTCACTTCGGCCGGCGTGAAGTTGCGGCCCGCGATCAATTTCAGCCCGAGCGCGGGAATCATCTGGTCGGTGCCGAAGTAGTAGGCCGCCTGCGCGGTCGAGTTCTGCTGGTTCGGCTTCAGGCCGATGCCGCCGCTCCAGGTGCTGTTGAGCAGCGGCAGGGTGTTGATGGCGATCGCCGATTGCACGTCGGGCAGGTTGCGCAAGGTCGCGACGTCGGTCTGCTGCATCGCGTCGAGCTTGTCGATCGATGCCGCATCGTCGCCATTCGGCGCACCGACCCAGCTTTGCGTGATCAGGAACAGGTTGTTCTCATCGATGCCGCTCGGGCGGTCGATGCGGTCGATGCGCTGGCCGATGATGAACACCGCGTTGCACACGATCGCCAGCGTCAGCGCGATCTGCAGCGTGATCAGGGTGACGCCGGCCTTGTGTTTCTTGAGTGCGGCGAGGATGGGAGGGAGGGTCATGGTCGTGTCCTCATGTAGGAGCGAGCGTGCTCGCGACGTGTCGCCTGCACGCAGGCTCCCGCATCGCGCAATTGGATTGCATGCGATCCTGTCGCCACTACGGTCGCTCCTGGGGTATTCAATTCGATTTCAACTGCCACGCCGGCTGCACCGCCGCCGCACGCAGGGTGGGATACAAGCCGGCCAGCATCGTTGCCACGATCGCGACGACGAGCGTGGTGACGAGCAGCGACACGTCCAGGTGCGCCAGCGTCGCGATATCGCGCGGCAACACCCAGCCGACGCTGGAGATTCCGAGACCCGTCAACACCAGCCCCAGCACGCCGCCGGCCAGCCCGACCATGCCGGCTTCGATCAGGAATTGCGTGTAGATCTCGCGGCGCGACGCGCCCAGCGCGCGGCGTACGCCGATTTCCGACGAGCGGCGCAGGAATTTGGCCAGCAGCAGGCCCATCACGTTGACCAGGCAGACCAGCAGCAGGCCCAGCGCGACGTACAGCGAGATCTTCGTGTCGGGCGGCACCACATGCTCGTGGTCGAGCCACGCCATCAGGCCGTGCAGGCGGATGTTCGGTGTCCAGTTGTAGCGCTGGCGCGCGAAGCCCTCCAGGTAATCCTTGAAGCGTTGCGCATCCGCGGCGCTGTCGAGCTGCACCATGTATTCGGTCCAGATGCAACTGGAACGCTGCAGGCCGACAAACCCGGTTTCCTTGGGCGCTTCGTAGCAATTGGTGTTGCCGTCGTTGGACATGCCGGCGGCAATGGCGGTGTTGAACGGCAGCAACACGCCCTCGTCCTGGCTGACGAAACCGCCGGTGTTGACGACGTCGTAGAAGCGCGGCTGGGGGTTCCACTCATCCATCACGCCAACCACGCGGTAATCATGGCCGTCGATGTTGATGGTCTTGCCGGCGCTGTCACCGCCGCCGAACACCCTGCGGTTGACCTTGCTGCTGATCACGGCGACCTGCGCGCGCCGCTCGTCGTCCGCGGCACTCCAGCCGCTGCCGTACTTGAAGGGCACGTCCACCATCGGGAAGAATTCACTGAAAACGGCGTGCCCCGAGGTGTTGAAGGGATGCTTGCCGACTTCCGCGGGGACCACCGACGGCGAGATCATGTACATCGCTGATTGCAGTTTCGCGCGATGGTCGCGCATCAGCGCCACCGCATCGCCATAGGTCAGCGCATCCGGCGGACCCTTCTCGGGATCGGGATTGTTCTTCTGCACCGCCGGTCCCCACGCGTCGATCTGCGGCACGTAGAGCTTCGATGACTTCCACGGAATCGGGTCGCCCGATACCGCGCGGAATACCGACCAGGTCGTCATCGACGCCGCGACGCCGAAACCGATCGTCAGGATCATCAGTGCGGTGAGCGCCTTGTTGCGTTTCAGGCT
>JAFEDX010000024.1 GCA_018241365.1 Pseudomonadota bacterium | reverse complement strand
TTGCCGTGGTGGACGTCGAAATCGACGATGGCGACACGCTGCAACCCATGGCTCGCCAGTGCGTGTGCGGCGGCGACGGCGAGGTTGTTGAACAGGCAGAAGCCCATCGCCTGATCGTGCGTCGCGTGGTGACCGGGCGGACGCACGGCGCAGAACGCGCGTTGCGTTGCGTCGGTCAATACCGCATCGACCGCGGCGCAGGCAGCGCCGGCCGCGCGCAGCGCGGCTTCCAGCGAATCCGGCGACATCACGGTGTCGGGGTCGAGGCGCGCATGGCCGTGCGTGGGCGCGCTGGCAAAGATGTGATCGATGTAACCCGCCGTGTGCACGCGCAGCAGTTGTTCGCGCGTGGCGCATGGCGCTTCGGCGCGTTCGATGGCGGCAAAGCGTGGATCGTCCAGCGCTGCGAGCGCGGCGCGCAGGCGTGCGGGCGATTCGGGGTGGCCGGGGCCGGTGTCGTGTTTGAAGCAGGCGGGATGGGTATAGACCCGCATCGGATCAGGTTTGCGCCGGCTTGGGTTTGGGCCGTTTCTCGTGCTGCCACAGCACTTCGCCGTGGCCGCTGGCACGCGCCAGCACGCGGCACAGCACGAACAACAGGTCGGAAAGGCGGTTCAGGTAATGCACGACCTGCGGGCGCACGGTTTCTTCGCGCGCCAGCGTCACCACGCGGCGTTCGGCGCGCCGGCAGGTGGTGCGTGCGATGTGGCACTGCGCCGCGGCCATGCCGCCGCCCGGCAGGATGAATTCCTTGAGCCGCGGCAAATCAGCGTTGTAATGGTCGAGCGTCTGTTCCAGCCCGGTCACGTCGGCGTCGTGGATGGTTTCCATGCCTGGCACGCACAACTCGCCGCCGAGGTCGAACAGCGCGTGCTGGATGCGGATCAACAGCTCGCGGATGTCGTCGGGCACGCCGTCGCAGGCAAGCAGCACGCCGAGGGTCGAATTCAATTCATCGACGGTGCCGTAGGCCTCGACACGCGCCGAGTCCTTGCGGGTGCGGGTGCCATCGCCAAGGCCGGTCGAACCATCATCGCCCGTGCGTGTGTAGATCTTCGATAGACGATTGCCCACGAAGCGTCAGTGCGCGGTGGTCAGGCGCAGCAGGGTCCAGCGACGGGACAACAAGGCAAAGCCGCCGAAAAGGATCGCGCTCCACAGCAGCGTGCCCGGCAAGGTGCCGTGCTGGTAGAACGGCCAGCCCGCGACAAAACAAGCGCCGAGCCCGGCGAGGGTGTGCGGGTACATGGCGGTGGTTGCCCATGTGAAGAAGTTGGTGACGAGGTAAAAGCCGGTGGCGCTGCCGATGGCCGCAAGCAGGGTGTTCCAGACGCGCACGCGGCCACGCAGGGCGAAACCGGCGAACGCGGTCAGGGCCACGCAGGCGTAAATCACCGGAACGACCATCAGCCAGTCGGAAACCTGCGAAGCCGGCAACGAAAACGCGATCACCAGGTCCGCGCACGCCATCGCAACCAGCGGCGCGCCGATCGCGAGCTTGCGATCCGCGAAATACGCGCCGCCAAACAGCGCCATCGCCTCGACCGGGGTGAAGTTGTACGGCATCCCGCCGGCCGCGTAGTGCACCAGCAACCGGTAAATCACCGTGAACGCGATCATCCCGAGCAGTACCAAGGTGCGGGGAGAAACCAGGGGCGACTGCGGGGAGCGTGCGGGCTGCGACATGGAATCCATCCTCGTTGCGTAAGGTGCAAGCTTACTGCAATCCGGCGAGGACGCGGGCTGACCCGCATCAACACGTTATCATCGCGTGATGCGGGAACCCA
Organism: Pseudomonadota bacterium; assembly: GCA_018241365.1. GTDB lineage: Bacteria > Pseudomonadota > Gammaproteobacteria > Xanthomonadales > Rhodanobacteraceae > 66-474. The sequence goes on along the minus strand of JAFEDX010000024.1, from coordinate 19,485 downwards.
CGGAAATCCTCATCGTCGGCGCGGGTCTTGTCGGGACCAGCCTGGCACTGGCGCTGGACGCGGCGGGCCGCAAAGCCGTCCTGCTGGAAGCATCGCCGCCGGTCAGCGCGGCGCCTGCCGCCGTGCCTGCCGATGACAATGATCGCAACCTGGTACTGGGGCGCGCATCAGTCAATGCCTTGCGCGCGTTGCAGGTATGGCCGTTGCTCGAAGCTGCAGCGGGCACCATCCGACGCGTCGAGATCAGCCGTGCCGGTGAGTTCGGACGCGTGCGCTTGTCGGCTGCCGACGCCGGCGTGGACACGCTCGGCCGCGTGGTTCCTGGACGGGTGCTGGCGGCGGCGCTGGAGTCCCGCCTCGCCGCATGTCGGAACGTGCAGAGAGTTGCACCCGCGAAATTGGTCGCGTTGATGCAGACCGAATCGGGTTGGCGCGCGCGGATCGCGACCGCGGAGGGCGAACGCGACATCGATGCGCGCCTCGTGGTGGGCGCCGATGGCAGCGCTTCGCAGGTGCGTGCTCAAGTGGGCATCGGCGCGCAGGAACACGATTACGCGCAGAGCCTGTTCGTGTGCACCGTTGCGTGCGAACGCGACCTGCCCGACTGCGCGTTCGAGCGCTTCACCGACGAAGGTCCGGTCGCGCTGCTGCCGCTGCCGAATGGGCGGCGCGGCCTCGTGTTGACCGTGTCGGCTGACCGTCACGACGAGGTCGTGGCGATGGACGATGCAGCCTTCGTCGCGCTGGCGCAGCAGCGTTCCGGCTGGAAGCTGGGCGCGCTGTCGCGGCCGGGCAAGCGGCACGCGCATCGCATCCGGCGCGTGTTGGCCGATGCCTTGACCGCACCGCACGCGGTGCTGATCGGCAACGCCGCGCAAACGGTGCATCCGATCGGGGCCCAAGGTTTCAATCTCGGCTTGCGCGACGCGCTGACGCTTGCCGAAATGATCGCCGCTGCCGACGATCCCGGTGCCGCCGCATTGCTGCGTGAGTACGCAAAGCGCCGCCAGCCCGATCGCGACGGCGTGCTCGCTTTCAGCCACGGGCTGATTTCGCTGGCGTGCCTCTCACAGCCTGCACTCGCGCCGCTGCGTTCGCTGGCGCTGCACGCGTTGGACCGCGTGCCACCGTTGCGTCGGGCGATTGCACGCCGCGGGATGGGCTTCCGGGGCACGCCGCCCGAAGCCGTCCTGGAAACTGGTCCATGAACGCGCGGCGGCCCGCGCTGGATATCGCGGTCGCCGGTGGCGGCATGGTCGGTGCCGCCTGCGCGCTGGCACTGGCGCAGCGGGAATTTTCCGTCGCGCTGCTGGAAGCGCGCGAACCCGCCGTGTGGCGCGCGGATGAGCCCGAGGACCTGCGCGTGATTGCGCTGGCGCCTTCGTCGGCACGGTTGCTCGATGAACTCGGCGTCTGGCGTGGCATCGAAGCTGCGCGCGTATCGCCGTATCGATGCATGCGCGTGTGGGATGCGGCATCGGGCGCCGGGCTTGCCTTCGATGCCGCGCGCGAGGGGCGCGCGCAGCTCGGCTGGATCGTCGAGAACAAGCTGGTCGCACGCACCCTGTGGGATGCGCTGGAAGGTGCAGGCGTGCGCCGTGCATGCCCCGCACAGGTTGAAACTTTCTCGCAGCGCGAGGATCGGGTGATGCTCGACCTCGCGGAGGGTGAGCCATTGTCCGCGTCCCTGCTGGTGATCGCCGACGGTGCGGGTTCGCGCCTGCGCGAACAGGCCGGCATCGCGGCGCGTGGTCGCGATTACGGGCAACGTGCGGTGGTCGCGCACGTCGCAACCGAGCGCGGGCATGAATGTACCGCGTGGCAGCGTTTCACCGCGGAAGGCCCGATCGCGCTGTTGCCGCTGCGCGACGGGCGCAGCTCGATCGTGTGGTCGTTGCCGGAAGCGCGTGCTCGCGAGATGCTGGCGCTGGACGATGAGGGCTTTTGCGCAGCGGCCGGAATGGCATCGGATTTCCGGCTGGGCCGGATCACCGCGACGACCCCACGCGCGTCGTTTCCGTTGCGCCTGCAGGTCGCGGAACGCTTTGCCACCGGGCGTTGCGTGCTGCTGGGCGACGCCGCGCACGCGGTGCATCCGCTGGCGGGGCAGGGCGCCAACCTCGGGTTGCGCGATGTCGCCGAGCTTGCAGCAACCCTTGGCGACGAGCACGACGCGGGCCGCGACTTCACCGCACCGCATGTGTTGCAGCGTTACGCGCGCCGCCGCCGATCCGCCGGAACGCTGGATGCACGCGGCTTCGATGCGATCGAACGGATGTTCGCGTGGCAGTCGCCGGCATGGACCGCAGCACGCGGCCTCGGCATGCGTGCGATTGACGTGCTGGAACCGTTGAAGCGACGTTTGTCGGCACATGCCGCCGGCACGACGTAAGGATCTGCGCGTTTTTCTTCTTCCCCTTCAAGGGGAAGGCTTGGATGGGGATGGTGTCATTGTCCAGGGAACCTGTTCCACCCAACCCTCCCGTCGAAAGGGAGGCCTCAAGTCCGAAACCCTCGTTTGAAGGAGGCAGCCATGCGATTCCGGTTGATGTTGGCCGCGATGTTCTTGCTGATGGTGGTCCCGCTCGCGCACGCCGCGATGCGCACGCAAACCGTCGCCTACAGCGTTGACGGCAAGGCCATGCAGGGCGTGCTGGTGTGGGACGACTCGGTGCAGGCACCGCGTCCGGGCTTGCTGATGATCCCCGACTGGACCGGCATCAATCCGGTCAACATCGATTTTGCCAAGCAGATCGCCGGCAAGGATTACGTGATCCTCATGGGCGACATGTACGGCAAGGACATCCGTCCCAAGGACAGCAAGGAAGCGCAGGCGGCGGTGAAGCCGCTGCTGGCCGATCGACCGTTGTTGCGCAAGCGCGTCGGCGCGGCGGTCGATTTGTTGAAGGTACTGGCCGTTGCCGGTACCGCGCCGATCGACGGCACGAAACTTGCCGCGATCGGATTCTGCTTCGGCGGAACCTCGGTGCTGGATCTCGCGCGCAGTGGCAGCGATGTCGCCGCAGTGGTGAGTTTCCACGGTGGTCTTGCGACCGACGATCCCGCGCTGGCGAAAAACATCAAGGCCTGGGTGCTGGCGATGAACGGCGCGGACGACAAGGGCACGATGCCCGACGCGCCGGCTTTCATGCAGGACATGCAGCAGAGCCCGGCGCCCTGGCAGTTCGTGGCGTTCGGCGGCGCGGTGCACTGTTTCGCCGAGCCGCAGGCGCACTCACCGCCGGGCTGCGTGTATGACCCGCCGGTTGCGAAGCGTGCGTTCGCGCTGATGCACGCGTGGCTGGACGAGGCGTTTGCGGGCAGGCGCAACGGCGGTCCGTAGGAGCGGCGGCAGCCGCGACGGTTTGGTCGCGCGTTGATGCGCGGCACGCGTCGGGCCTTCCGGCCCTCCTACAAAAGCTGTTGCTGGAGCGGCGGACCAACGCTGTTGTAGGAGCGGCGGCAGCCGCGACGGTTCGGTCGCGCGTTGATGCGTGGCACGCGTCGGGCCTTCCGGCCCTCCTGCAACCGGTACGGGTTCAACACGTGCGGTTGACCGCGTAATCGGCCAGCGCGGCCAGCACGTCGCGGTGTTCCGACGGCGGCAGCGTCGTGAGTGCCGCGTGGGCGGCGTCGGCGTGTGCCTGCGCGCGGGCGCGCGTACGTTCCAATGCGCCGGATTCGCGGATCGTCGCGACGATCACGTCCAGTGCGGCCAGTCGCCGGGTGGTGATCGCGTTGCGCAGGATTTCCGCCTGCATCGGCGTGGAACGCTGGATCGCGTAGATCAGCGGCAGGGTCGGTTTGCCTTCGGCGAGATCGCCGCCGATGTTCTTGCCGAGGGTGTCGGCGTCGGAAACATAGTCGAGCAGGTCATCGGCGATCTGGAACGCCGCGCCGAGTTCCATGCCATAGCGGCGCAACGCGAGGCATTGCGCTTCCGGCAGGCCGGCCAGCACGCCGCCGAGCTGCGTGGCAGCGGCGAACAGCACCGCGGTCTTGCGCTCGATCACCTGCATGTAGGCGGCTTCGGTGGCATCGGCCTTGCCGATGTTGAGCAGTTGCAATACTTCGCCTTCGGCGATCGAGTTGGTGGTGTCGGCGAGGATCCGCATCACCTGCATGCGGTCGAGTTCCACCATCATCTGGAACGCGCGCGAATACAGGAAATCGCCGACCAGCACGCTGGCGGCGTTGCCCCAGGCCGCGTTGGCGGTCTTGCGTCCGCGCCGCAGGTCGGATTCATCGACCACGTCGTCGTGCAGCAGGGTCGCGGTGTGGATGAACTCGATCACCGCGGCCAGTTCGATGTGGTCGCGGCCGGTGTAGCCCGCGGCGTGCGCGGCCAGCACGTGCAGCATGGGCCGCAGGCGCTTGCCGCCGCCGCCGACGATGTGCTCGCCGATCGCATTGATCAGCACCACGTCCGAGTGCAGGCGCTGGCGGATCATCCGGTCCACCTCGCGCATGTCGGGCGCAGCGAGGTTGCGCGCCAAGATGAAGGCGTTGGCGAGGTCCGGCGGCAGGGCGGGCGAGGCGTGGTTCATCGGGGTGGTGGTGCGGTGCCAGCGGGCAATTATAGTGCGTCGCAGCAAACCGACGGCGCGCGCCTACAGGCCGCAGCGGCAAGCGCCGGCAGACGCGGCGGTGTGCTGGTAGCATCCTCGGGTTCGATGGTTCCATTCGAGGACTTGCACATGGCTCGCGGCGTCAACAAGGTCATCCTGGTAGGCAACCTGGGCGCCGATCCGGAGACGCGCTACAGCGCGTCCGGCTCGGCGATCTGCACCATCCGGATTGCGACATCGGAGTCGTGGAAGGACAAGCAGACCGGCGAGAAGCAGGAACGCACCGAGTGGCACCGCATCAAGTTCTTCGGGCGGCTGGCCGAGATCGCCGGCGAGTACCTGAAGAAGGGCCAACAGGTGTACGTCGAGGGCTCGCTGCGCACCGACAAGTACACCGACAAGGAAGGCATCGAGCGCTACACCACCGATATCGTCGCCAACGAGATGCAGATGCTGGGCGGCCGTGGCGAGGGTGGTGGCGGCCGTGGCGAAGGCGGCGGCGACTACCGCCCGCGCGCGCCGCAGGGTCGCCCCGCCAGCGCGCCGCCGGCGGGCCGGCCGGCAGCGCCACCGCCTCAGGACAACGGTGGCTTCGAGGACGACGACATACCGTTCTGAAACGAACCAACGTACGATCTGTTGCGTTTGAAGCTGAGCCCGTGTCCGCACGGGCTTTGCTTTTTTGTGAAGTATCACTTGGCGATGAAGCGGATGCCCATGGCGGTCGGCACGAGTGCCGGGAAGCTTCGCGCGGTACGATCGGGTGCGGTGACGCCGCCCGTTCAACGATCCGGACTGCCGACATGACGATTGCACGCGTAGCATCGATCCTTTGTACCGCCTTGTTGCTGCTGCCGGCGTTGGCATCCGCGCAGCCTTCTGCTGCGGCCAGCAACGCCGACAAGGTCGATCCGATGATCGGCACCGGCGGCGCCGGCCACACGTTTCCCGGCGCCACGATGCCGTTCGGGATGATCCAGCTGAGCCCCGATACCGCAATGCCGGATTTCAAGCACGCCTATGCTTGGGCTGCGGGCTACCAGTACGGCGACCACAGCATCCTCGGGTTTTCCGAAACGCATTTTTCGGGCAGCGGCCATTCCGATCTGGGCGACGTGCTGATGATGCCGGGCGTGGGCAAGGTGCAACTTGATCCGGGCGACCCCGACAAGGCGGGCAACGGTTACCGCTCCGACTTCAGCCACAACACCGAGGTCGCGCAACCGGGTTACTACGCGGTGACGCTGGCGACGCCCGGCGTGCGCGTGGAGTTGACCGCGGGCCAGCGCGTCGGCTGGCAGCGCTACACGTTTCCGAAGCACCAGGACGCGCATGTGCTGCTCGACCTGCGCCCCAGCATCTACGACTACCCCGGCAAGGTGTTGTGGACGCGCCTGCGCGTGCGCTCGGACGGCACCGTCACCGGCTACCGCGAAACGCGCGGCTGGGCGCCGGGGCGGCAACTGTGGTTCGCGATCCGCTTTTCGCAACCGATGACGTCGCACGAACTGGTGAACCGCGAAACCGACATCGTGTACAAGGGCTTCAAGGGTCCGGCCGCCAATCCGACCGGCAACGACGCGATCGGCGGCAAGCAACTGGAAGGCGTGTTCCAGTTCGGCCAGCTCGCGCAGCCGCTGCTGGTGAAGGTCGCGATTTCCACCGTCAGCGCCGACAACGCGATCGCCAACCTCGACCAGGACGGACAAGGCTGGGATTTCGATGCGCGGCGCGCCGAGGCGAAGCAGGCGTGGGCGCGCGCGTTGTCGGTGATCGACGTGGAGGCGCCGCCGGACATCGAGAAGAGTTTCTACACCTCGCTGTACCACGCGCTGATCGCGCCCAACCTCGCGATGGACGTGAACGGCGAATACCGCGGTCCCGACCACGCGGTGCACACGGCCAAGGGCTACACGTTCTATTCCAGCTGGTCGTTGTGGGACGTCTACCGCGCCGAAATGCCGCTGATGGCGTTCATCCAGCCGCCGCAACGCGTGAACGATTTCGTCAGCTCGCTCGTCGCGGCGCAGCAGGCGAGTCCGTTCGGCATCCTGCCGGTGTGGGCGTACCAGGGCCTCGAGACGTGGTGCATGATCGGCTACCACGCGGTGCCGGTGATCGCCAACGCCTACATGCAGGGCTTCCGCGGGTTCGACGCCGATGCCGCATTGAAAGCCATGGTGGCCAGCGCGACGTACGCGCCGTACGGCGACCTTGGCGATTACATGAAGCTTGGCTACGTGCCGCAGGACCACGAGGACGAGTCGGTTTCCAAGACCCTGGAATATGCGTTCGACGATTGGAGCCTCGCGCGCATGGCGCAGGCGATGGGCCGCAAGGACATCGCGGCGAAGTTCTTCAAGCGTGCCGAAAACTGGCGCAACGTGTTCAATCCGAAGACCGGCTTCGCGCAGCCGCGCCTCGCAGACGGACAATTCCGCGAGCCCTTCAGTCCCGCGAAGGCGGGCGTGGGCAGCGGCTTTACCGAGGGCAACTCGTGGCAGTACTCGTGGTACGCGCCGCAGGACATCGGCGGCCTGATCCACGAACTCGGCGGTGATGCGGGCCTGGTGAAGAAGCTGGACGAGGTGTTCGACGCGAAGATAAGCCCGGATGCGTTTGCTGGACTCGAAGACGTCACCGGCCTGATCGGCTGGTACGCGCACGGCAACGAACCCAGCCACCACATCGCCTATCTGTACGATTACGCGGGCGTGCCGTGGAAGACGCAGCAACGGCTCGCGCAGATCATGGACAGCCAGTACGCGCCGACGCCGACGGGTCTGGCGGGCAACGATGACCTGGGCCAGATGTCGGCGTGGTACATCTTCACCGCGCTGGGGTTTTACCCGGTGGCGCCAGCCAGCAACCAGTACGTGATCGGCCGCCCGTTCGTGCGCCGCGCCGTCATGCACCTGCCGAACGGCAAGACCTTCACCGTCATGACCGATGGCCTGGGCAAGGACCACCCGTATGTCGGCGCGGTCGAATTGAACGGCAAACCGCTGGCGCGCGATTACGTCACCTACGCGGAAATCACCCACGGCGGCACGCTGCACTTCACGATGCAGGCGCAAACGAACAAGACCTGGGCCACGCAGCCGCAGGACCAGCCGTACTCGATGACGGCGTACTGAAACTGCGGCAATCGATTGCAACAGACTCAGGCCACGGGTGGCCATCATCGAAGCAATCAATGCGCCGTTGCGTGACGCCGACTAAATCGGCAGGACTGCCGATTTGAACGCCGCAGGCGGCCCGCAGGGCGAGCCACATGGATGTGGCGAGTAGCGCAGCAGGTTATCCGACGGTTCCTAATCGATGCCGAGCTTCTTCAACTTGTACCGCAGCGCGCGGAAGGTGATGCCCAGTTTCTTCGCCGCTGCGGTCTTGTTGTAGCGGGTTTCCTTGAGCGCCTTCATGATCGCGTCGCGCTCGATGTTGCTGATGTAGTCATCCAGCCCGACGCCGCCACTGTTTTCCGCAGCCGCCGATGACGGTTCGTCGTCCGCGGGTTCGTCGATGTCGTCGTCGCTGTCTTCGTCGTCGTGTTCCGCGGTGGATTCCAGCATCAGGTCGGCGGGTTCGATCACGCCGGCGTCGCACAGCGCGATCGCGCGCTCCAGCACGTTCTCGAGTTCACGCACGTTGCCGGGGAAGTCGTAATCGGTCAGCGCCTGCAGAGCGGCGGGTTGCAGGGTGGGCACGGACACGCCGGCCTGCTCCGACAGGCGTTTCAGGATGTGCGCCGCCAGCAGCGGGATGTCGCCCTCGCGTTCGCGCAGCGGCGGCACGCGCAGTTCGATCACGTTGATGCGGTAATAGAGATCCTGCCGGAAGTGCCCGGTCTGCACGAGGCGCGCCAGATCCTTGTGCGTGGCCGACAGGATGCGCACGTCGATCGGGACTTCACCGCGGCCGCCGATCGGGCGCACTGCTTTTTCCTGGATCACGCGCAGCAGCTTCACCTGCATGTGCAGGGGCAGCTCCGCGACCTCGTCGAGGAACAGCGTGCCGCCGCTGGCGGTCTGGAACAGGCCTTCCTTGTCGGCGTGCGCACCGGTGAACGAACCCTTCTTGTGGCCGAAGAATTCGCTTTCCATCAGCTCCGACGGGATCGCGCCGCAGTTGACCGGCACGAACGGACCGGCCGCGCGCGGCCCGAGTTCGTGGATGGAACGCGCGACCAGTTCCTTGCCGGTACCCGATTCGCCGCTGATGTAGATCGGCGCCTGGCTGCGCGCGACCTTGGCGATGCGCGCGCGCACTTCCTTCAGCGGCTGCGATTCGCCGACCAAGCGGCTCGCTTGTACTTCGCCCTCGTCGCTGGCCTGCTCGGCCGGTTGCTGGCCCACCCGCAATGCGGTCTGCACCAGCCGCCGCAGCATGTGGATGTCGACTGGCTTGGAGACGAAGTCGAAGGCGCCGGCCTTCAGCGCATCGACGGCGGCTTCCACGTTGCCGTAGGCGGTGATCATCGCGACCGGGGTTTCCGGGTGTTCGCGCGCGATCAGTTCGATCAGTTCCTGCCCGGTGCCGTCGGGCAGGCGCATGTCGGTAAAGCACAGGTCGTAGCGGACCTCGCCCAGCAGCTTCTTGGCGTCGCCGACGCTGGCCGCGGTATCGACGTTGAGGTCCATGCGGCCCAGCGTGATGCTCAGCAGCTCGCGGATGTCACGCTCGTCGTCGATGACGAGCACCGTTTGCTTGGTCATGCTTGCCCCGGTTCCTTCGATCCCTGTGCGCGCGAGGTTAGCGCGGCACGCGCGGCGATGCCACGTCGCGGCGCCCGGCGGGTCATGCCTCGAGCCCCATGGGCGAACGCCCCGGCGCGGTCAGGGTGATGCGGAAGCAACTGCCGCCGCCGGCGACGGGAACATATTCGAGGCTGGCCTGGTTGGCGTCGCACATCTGCTTGGCGAGGTACAGGCCGAGGCCGGTGCCGTACTGGTGGGTGGTGAAGAAGGGTTCGAAGATCTGCGCGGCAACCTTGGGCGGAATGCCCGGGCCGCGGTCGATCACTTCCAGCAGCGGCGGGCCGTTGTCGCTGGCCAGCCGCGCCACCACCATCACCCGCGCCGGCTCGTCGGGCAGGCGCCCGTAACGCAACCCGTTCTGCACCAGGTTCCACACTACTTGTTGCAGGTGCTGCGGATCGGCCAGCGCCTCGACCGGGCGTGGATACAGCAACGGGCGCAGGCTGTCCTGGCCGATGTCGTTGGCTTCCTTGTACTCGTCGACGAAGCGCACCGCCCAGTTGTTGAGGTCCAGCGATTCCGGCCGCGAGCGCTCGCGCCGCGACAACTGCAGGATATTCTCAATGATTTCGTTGACGCGTCCGCAGTGGTTGTTGATGATTTCGATCATGCGCTGGTCGGACGCGGGAATCTTGTCGGATTCGGCCAGCAGTTGCGCGGAATAGCGGATCGCCGCCAGCGGGTTGCGGATTTCGTGCGCGATCGACGCCGACAAGCGCCCGAGCGTGGTCAGCGTAAGCTGCTCGGCGCGTTGCGACACCAGTGAGGTGTCGTCGAGGAAGATCAGCGCAAAGGAATCGTCGTGCGCGGACAGCCGGGTGAAGCGCGGGATCACTTCCGGTGCGCCCTCGGCCAACGCCACCGCGCTGGTGTCGTGCTCGTGGGTGGTGCGCCAGTGGTACAGCCGGCGCGAGAGTTCCGGCGCGACCGTGCCGAGATCGCGCTGCTCGATGCCGGGATTGCCCACCAGCATCCAAGCCGATTCATTGATCTGGTGGATGCGGTTGGCGTCATCCACCAGCAGCACGCCGGTCTTCATGCGCCGGATGATCAGGTCGTTGACCTGCGCGAGGTTGGCGAGGTCGCTGCCGCGCTGCTCCGCCAGCGCCTCGCTGGCGCGCATCTGGCTGCCCAGCGCGTAGCACAGCGCGGCGGTGGCAAAGTAGGCCACGCCGAACAGCCCGGCTTCGACCAGCGCATGGCCGACATCGTCGCCCACCAGCAGCGCCTGGGTGATCATCGCCAGCGTCGCCAGCGCCGCAAACAGGGTGCCGAGGCGCGGGGACAGCAGCAGCGCGGCTGCGCCGACGTTGATCACCAGCATCGCGGCGATGCCAGTGTGCGCGGCCGGGATGGTGACGGCGGCGAGGAAGGCCACGATCACGTCGACGCTCAGGCAACTGGCGGTATTGGCGATCAGGGTGCGCGAGCCGCGCAGGTCGCGCGCCAGCACAATCAACGCAAACAGCAGGTACACCAGCGCCGTGCTGCGCGCCACCACCGGGTCGCGCAACGGCATCCAGGTGAAGGCGAGGCTGCTGAGCGACAGCACCACGTAGACCAGCGCCTGGAATACGCGATAGACATCCAGCACGCGCAGCTCGCGCCGGATGTGATCGGCGCTGCTGGCCTTGCCGGGGTTCAAGATGGTCTGGGTCGTGCTGGCCACGGCGCCGATGATCCTTTGTGACGCGCGCGGGCACAAGGGCTTGGGGCGATTTTGATGGGTACGCGACGATTGTTCACGTCCTGCGGCTGCGTTGCGCGGCCGCGGCGGCACCCGTAAACTAGCCGGCCCGCCCGTGCCGGAATAGCTCAGCTGGTAGAGCAACGCATTCGTAATGCGTGGGTCGGGGGTTCGATTCCCTCTTCCGGCATATCCCGCAGCACCCGTTCCCGGATCGTCTCCGTGCGCTTGTAGGCCTCGGGCTTCCACGCTAACGTGACCGTTTTCACGATTGCCCGGGAGTGACGATGGACCTTCGCCTTGCTGCCTGCGTGCTGGCACTGGCCACCGCATCGGGAGTCGCCATGGCTGCCTCACATCCTTTCAACGCACACGATCTGGCGATGATGGACCGGGTGTCCGACCCGCACCTGTCGCCGAATGGCAGCGAAGTCGCCTTCAGCGTGCGCAGCACCGACTGGGAGGCCAACAAGGGTGTCAACAGCGTGTGGTTGCTGGATCTGGCGAAGCAGGGCGCGGAGCCGCGTCGCGTCACCGACCTGAAATTGAATGCCGGCAGCCCGGCGTTTTCGCCGGATGGCAAGACCCTGTATTTCCTGGCGACCGAAAAGGATTCGACCCAACTGTGGTCGGCGCCGGTCGCGGGCGGTGAGCCGGTACAGGTGACGCATCTGCCGCTGGACGTGGACAACTTCAAGCTTTCGCCCGACGGCAAGGCGTTGCTGTTCTCGTCACAGATGTTCGAGGATTGCGCGACGCTGGAATGCACGCGCGAGAAGCTCGATGCGCAGAAGCAGGTCAAGGCCACGGGGCGGTTGTACACCCGCCTGTTCGTCAGGCACTGGAATGAATGGTCGGATCACCGTCGCGGCCAGTTGTTCGTGATGCCGCTGGAGGGTTCGTCCAAGCCGGTGCTGGTGACGAAGGGCATCGATGGCGATGTCCCGTCCAAGCCCGATGGCAGCAACGCCGATTACGCGTGGTCGCCGGATGGCAAGACCGTGTATTTCGACGTGCGCATCGCGGGCAAGACTGAGCCGTGGTCGACCAACTTCGACGTGTATTCGGTGCCGGCGGACGGTTCGGCCGCGCCGAAGAACCTGACCGCGGCGAACAAGGCGTGGGATGCGTTCCCGCTGCCCTCGCACGACGGCAAGACGCTGTACTACCTCGCGATGAAGGTGCCGGGTTTCGAAGCCGACCGTTTCGGCATCATGGCGCTGGATTTGGCGACGGGCCAGACGCGCGAAATCGATCCGGACTGGGATCGCTCGGCCTCGCCGCTCATGCTGTCCGCCGATGGCAAGACGCTGTACACCACGGTTGCCGACGAGGGCAACGTCGCGCTGTACGCGGTGGACATCGCGACCGGCAAGCCGATGAAGTTACTCTCGGACGGCAGCGTGCTCGGGTTCGATGTGGCGGGTGACAGGGTGATCGCCGCGCGCCAGGACTTCACGCATCCGACCGATCTCTACACGCTGACCACGCGTGGCAAGGATCTGGTGCAGGTGACGCACTTCAATGCCGAGCGTCTCGCCGGTATCGAATTTTCCAAGGCGACGTGGTTCACCTTCAAGGGCTGGAACGGCGACACCGTGCGTGGCTACGTGATGCCGCCGGTGGGCGCCAAGCCCGGCCAGAAATACCCGGTGGCGTTCCTGATCCACGGCGGTCCGCAAGGTGCGTGGCCGAACGAGTTCCACTATCGCTGGAACCCCGAGGTCTATGCCGGCGCCGGCTTCGGCGTGGTCGCGATCGATTTCCACGGTTCGGTCGGTTACGGTCAGGCATTCACCGATGCGATTTCCGGGCACTGGGGTGATCGCCCGCTGGAAGACCTGCAGAAGGGCTGGGCGGCGGCGCTCAAGCAATTCCCGTACCTCGATGGCAACGACGCGTGCGCGCTGGGCGCGAGCTACGGCGGCTACATGGTGTACTGGATGGCCGGCGTGTGGAACCAGCCGTGGAAGTGCCTGGTCGACCACGACGGCGTATTTGACACGCGCATGATGTACTACGCGACCGACGAGCTGTGGTTCGAGGAACACGAGAACGGCGGCACCCAATTCGAGCATCCGGAGAACTACGAGAAGTTCAATCCACTGAACCACGTCAAGGACTGGCGCGTGCCGATGCTGGTGGTCCACGATTCGCGTGACTACCGCATTCCGGAATCGCAAGGCCTGGGTGCATTCACCGCGCTGCAACGCCGTGGCATTCCTTCCGAGTTCCTGAACTTCCCGGACGAGGATCACCTGGTATTGAAGCCGCAGAACAGCGTGCTGTGGCACCAGACCGTGATCGACTGGTTGAAGCGTTGGACCGGGCTGGATGCGCCGGCACCGGTCGCCGCGAAGTGATGTTCGCGCAAGATTTCAGGACATGTGCGCGCCCCGTTGCGGGGCGCGCGTGAAACGGTGTGGAAGCCCCCGGCTGGCGCCGGGGTGACGGCAGCCGTCAGGCTGCCTTCTTCCACTGGCCGAGCGCAGCCAGCCCGTTGTCGCGGGCGCGTTCCACCACGATCTTCTGCGCGGCGGCGAAGTTGCCGGTCAGATCCTTGGCCCACAGGTGCAGTGCGGCCTGCTGCATTGCACGGCCATACGAGAACGACAGCGGCCACGGGTGCGGACCGAGGCGGTTCATGGCATTCAGGTGCGCGGTGGCGTGCTCGTCGCTTTGTCCGCCCGACAGGAACACGATGCCCGGCAACACGGCTGGTACCGCGGATTTCAGGCACAGGATGGTCGATTCGGCGACTTCCTCGACGCCGGCCTGGTCCGGGCAATCCTTGCCGGACACCACCATGCTGGCTTTCAGGATCGTGCCTTCCAGCATCACGTTGTGTTCGTACAGCGCCGAGAACAGCGAGCGCAGCGTGGCTTCGGTGACTTCGTAGCAGGTCTCGATGTCGTGGTCGCCGTCCATCAGCACTTCGGGCTCGACCATCGGCACGATGCCGGCTTCCTGGCACAGCGCGGCGTAGCGCGCCAGCGCGTGGTTGTTGGCATCGATGCAGGTCGAGCTCGGCATGTCCTCGCCGATCGTGATCACCGCGCGCCATTTGGCGAACTCGGCGCCCAGTTTCACGTATTCGGCCAGCCGGTCGCGCAGGCCGTCCAGGCCCTCGGTGACCAGCTCGCCCGGAAAACCGGCCAGCGGTTTGGCGCCGAGGTCCACCTTGATGCCGGGGATGATGCCGGCGTCCTTCATCACCCTGGTGAACGGCACGCCCGCCCTGGTGGACTGGCGGATGGTTTCGTCGTACAGGATCGCGCCGGAGATGTGCTGGTTGAGGCCGGGTGCGGTCAGCAGCATTTCGCGATAGGCGCGGCGGTTTTCTTCCGAGTCGGGGATGCCGACGGCGTCGAAGCGTTTCTTGATGGTGCCCGAGGATTCGTCGATCGCGATGATGCCCTTGCCGGGCGCAACCATGGCCTGCGCGACGGCTTCCATTTGGTCGATGCTCATGACGGTATTCCGCTGCTGTCGATGGACCGCCAAGTATAGGAGAACTGGCGCCGCTTGGCCCGGATGGCTTCGCGCCGCGCACCGGTCGGAGAAGCCATTGCAGTCACAGGCAGAGCCTTTGACGCGGATAGAGTCCGATCAACGCGGATACAGCTGCAATCCGCGCCCATCCGCGAGAATCCGCGTCGAAATGCAGTTGCTTGTCGCCGTCGGTTTCGGCGTTGCGCACGCATCAACGGTAGGCCTGCGGAAAGCCCTTCAAGGTGCAGGCATCCGTGATCGCCTTGCGCTCGGCCGGATCGGCCGGCAGGTTGAACGGGATGATGATGTAGGTGAACACGGGTTCGTGGGCGGCGTTGTTCGCGCCGGCCGCGTAGTGCATGTCCTTCACCGCGCTGGCCGCGACCTTTGCGAGATCGCCGGCCGGTAGCGTCTTGCGCACCACGATGTCGCGGGTTACGCCATCCGAGCCGATCATGTAGGTGACCGCCGAACAAGTCGGCTTGCTCAGGTTTACGCCGCTGTTGGGCACGTCCACGTTGAGCGACGTGTTGGTCATCACCCAGTAATTGGTGAGCTGGTCGGGTTGCACCGCGCGGATGTTGAGCCCGACTGCTGCCGAGGCCGCGGTGGCCAGCAGCATCAGTGCGACAGCGACAGGCGTTTTCATCACAGGTCCCTCAGGCTTTCGGCGATGCCGTCCGCACCCACGCTGAGCAGCTTGAGCGTGTTGGTGCCGCCGCCGCGTCCGGTATGGTCGCCGTGGGTCAGGATCACGCGGTCGCCGACGGCAAGATCGCCACGCTGGAACAGTTGCTTGACGGCTTCGCGCACCACCAGCGCGGGATAGGTGTCGTGCCCGGCGAACGGGATCGGCCGCACATCGCGCAGCAGCAGCATGCGGCGTCGCGCTTCGGCGCTGGGCGTCAGCGCGTAGATCGGCACCGACGAACGGTAGCGCGACAGCCACTGCGCGGTGGTGCCCGATTCGGTCAATGCGACGATCGCGCGCACCGGCAACTGCGTGGCCAGGAACATCGCCGCCATCGCCACGGCCTGGTCGGTGCGGTCGAGGCGGTGGGTGAGCGCGGAAATGTTTTCGCTGGGTTCGAACTGGCGTTCGGCGCCGAAGCAGATCCGGCTCATTGCGGCCACCGCGACGTCGGGATGCTTGCCCGCCGCCGATTCCTGCGACAGCATCACCGCATCGGTGCCGTCGAGCACCGCGTTGGCGACGTCCAGCACCTCGGCGCGGGTCGGGATCGGCGACTCCACCATCGATTGCAGCATCTGCGTCGCGGTGATCACCGCGCGGTTGCGCGCCAGCGATTCGCGGATGATCTTCTTCTGCAGGCCCGGCAGTTCGGCATCGCCGATTTCGACGCCAAGGTCGCCGCGCGCGACCATCACGGCGTCCGAAGCGTCGATGATCTCCTCGAGTTTCACGATTGCCTCGGCGCGTTCGATCTTGGCCACCAGCCAGGCGTTGCCGCCGGCCTCGCGCAGCAGCGCACGCGCCTCCTCGATGTCCTCGGCGGAACGCACGAACGACACCGCGAGGAAATCCGCACGCAGTTGCGCCGCCAGCTTGATGTCGGCGCGGTCCTTGTCCGACAGCGCGCCCAGCGACAATCCGCCGCCCTTGCGGTTGAGGCCCTTGCGGTCGGACAGCTTGCCGCCGATCGTGACCTTGCAATGGATCCACGCGCCTTCGATGCGCTTGACCTCGAGTTCCACCAGCCCGTCGTCCAGCAGCAGGCGGTCGCCGGTCTTTACGTCATCGGGGAGGCCGAGATAGCTCACGCCCACGCGCGTGGCGTCGCCGGGCGGTGCATCGGCGCTGCAATCGAGGGTGAAGTCCGCGCCGGTTTCAAGCTGCACCGGGCCGCCGGCGAATTGTTCGATGCGGATCTTGGGACCTTGCAGGTCGGCCAGCACGCCGACCTCGCGATCCAGCTTCGCCGCCGCGGCGTGCGCTTCGCGCGCGCGCCGCAGGTGGTCTTCCGGCTTGCCGTGCGAGAGGTTCAGGCGTACCACGGCCACGCCTTCGCGCAGGATGCTTTCCATCATGCCGGGGGCATCGGTGGCGGGGCCGAGCGTGGCGACGATGCTGGTGCGGCGGGTCTTGTGGTCCATCCCACCAAGCTAGCACAAGGCGAGGCTCTTAGAACCTGGGCTTTTCAGGCGCCTGTCGGTAGCGCTCGACGGAAGCGAGGATTTCCTCGCGCGCGGCGGCGGCATCACCCCAGCCGGCGATCCTCACCCACTTGCCCTGTTCGAGATCCTTGTAGTGCTCGAAGAAGTGCGCGATGCGGTCGCGCCAGTGCTGCGACGCGTCACTGATTTCCCGGATATGTGCGTACCCCTTGAACACCTTTTCGCCCGGCACGACGATCAGCTTGCTGTCCGAGCCGGCTTCGTCCTCCATGTTGAGCAGGCCGACCGGACAGCAACGGATCACCGAGCCCGCGATCAACGGCAGCGGCAGCAGCACCAGTGCGTCGGCCGGGTCGCCATCGCCTGAAAGCGTGTTGGGCACGTAGCCGTAATTGCACGGGTAACGCATTGGCGTGGACAGCACGCGGTCGACGAAGATCGCGCCCGAGGCCTTGTCGACTTCGTACTTGACCGGCTCGGCATCCTTGGGGATTTCGATGACGACGTTGATTTCATCCGGCACGTCGCGGCCGGCGGGGACGAGGTCCAGGCCCATGGGGATGTCCTTGCGAAAACCGGCCATTTTACGCCAGTCCTGCATATCCACCGGGTTACGCAACGAAAAGCCCCGCGCATGGCGGGGCTGTTTGCACAACGCTTGCATTTCCACAGACGGAGCCGCTGTTGTGGAAAGTCAGGGCATGGATGCCCGTTCTGGTGGTCGGGGAGCACGCGCCGTTTGGGAAACGCGCGGGTTCAACCGGCTGCCGTGATCAGGGATGATCACATCAATTTGTTCCACAGAAAATCGTACGCGAGGGCGTGCATCGTCGCGGCTTGCGAATTGTCCGCGCCGGCGCCGTGGCCGCCTTCGGTGTTCTCGAAGAACCACACGTTCCTGTAGCCCATGCCTTCCATCTTCGCAGCCATCTTGCGTGCCTGCGCGGGGCCGACGCGGTCGTCGCTGGTGGTGGTGTAGAACAACACCGCCGGGTATTTCATGTCGGCTTTGACGTTCTGGTAGGGCGAGAACTTCTTGATGAAAGGCCACTGTTTCGGGTCCGCGGGGTTGCCGTATTCGGCGATCCACGATGCACCGGCGTCAAGGTAGATGTAGCGCTTCATGTCGAGCAGCGGCACTTCGCAGGAAATCGCACCGTACAACTGCGGATATTCGGTGAGCATGTTGCCCATCAGCAGGCCGCCGTTCGAACCGCCTTCGGCGCCGAGGTGTGCGGGTGATGTCACGCCGCGCTTGATCAGGTCTTCGGCGACCGCCGCGAAATCCTGGTAGGCCTTCGGGCGGTTCGCCTGCATGGCGGCCTTGTGCCACGCCGGGCCGTACTCGCCGCCGCCGCGGATGTTGGCGACCACGTACACGCCGCCGCGTTGCAGCCATGCGCGGCCGATCGATCCGGAATAGCGCGGCAGCAGGGAAACCTCGAAGCCACCGTAGCCGTACTCCAGCACGCGGTTCTTGCCATCCAGTTGCATGTCCTTCGGCGCGATTTCGAAGTAGGGCACACGGGTGCCGTCCTTGCTGGTGACGAAGTGCTGGCTGACCACGAACTTCGAGGCGTCGAAGAACGCGGGTTCCTGCTTCAGCACTTTCGCTTCGCCCTCGCCAATGGTGCCAAGCTCCAGCGTGGACGGGGTCAGGAAGCCGGTGACGTTCAGCCAGTACGCGTCGCTGTGGTCGGGATCGACGGCATCAGCGATGACCGTGCTGTTGTCGGGCACGCCGGGCAGCGCCGCGCTCGACCACTTGCCGTCCGCTTCCGGGGTCAGCACGGTGATGCGGCTCTTGACGTCCTGCAGCGTGTTCAGGATCAGGTGATGCTGCGTCCAGCTGTAATCGGTAAGCGCGGTGCGCGCGTCGGGTGTGAACAGCGCGGTGAAGTCGCGTTTGCCGGCCATGAAGTCATCGAAGTGCATCGCCAGCAACGCGCCTGCCGGCCAGGTCTTGCCGCCCGTGGTCCACGGCGACTTGGTCTGCACCAGCAGCCATTGGCGGTGCACATCGGTGTTGGCGTCGGATGGCACGTCAACCTTGTCCAGCTTGCCATCCTTCAGCTGGTACATCTCGCCGTGGAAGAAATCCTTCTGGACCGACACGAAGTCGCGCTCGAAGCCCGGCGTGCGGTCGTGGAAGGCGCCGACCGACAGATCTTCGGGCGTGCCGGCGTAGATGGTTTTCGCGGACGCCAGCGGCGTGCCGCGCGTCCATTCCTTGACGATGCGCGGGTAGCTGGATTTGGTCATCGAGCCGGGGCCGAAGTCGGTGCCGACATAGACGTGGTCGGCGTCGATCCAGCCGATCTGTGTCTTCGCGACAGGCAGGAAGTAGCCGTCCTTCACGAAGGATTGGGTGGGCAGGTTGAACTCGCGCACTTCCACCGCGTCGCCGCCGCCCGGCGACAGTGAAACGAGGCAATCGGTGTAGGCGGGCTTCATGCAGTTCGCGCCCTTCCACACCCACTGCTTGCCCTCGGCCTTGTTGAGCGCGTCGATGTCCAGCACCGTTTCCCATTTCGGGTCGGCCTTCTCGTATTCGGCCAGCGTGGTACGCCGCCAGATGCCGCGCGGATGCGCCTTGTCCTGCCAGAAGTTGTAGAGGTAATCCCCCATCTTGTAGGCGTACGGAATACGCGCGTCGGAATCCAGCACTTGCAGGATTTCGCCACGCGTCTTGCTGAACTCGGGCGAGTCCATGAACGCCTTTTGCGTGATCGCGTTCTGGGCGTGCACCCAGTCCATCGCGCGCTGGCCGTGGGTGGCTTCCAGCCACAGGTACGGATCGCTTGCGGCTGAAGCGGCGTCTGCCGTGCCCGTACCGGATGCTGCC
>JAFEDX010000023.1 GCA_018241365.1 Pseudomonadota bacterium | reverse complement strand
AGCGCGAGCAGGCGGTCGGCATCGGCCTCCGCGGCCATGCCGAGCCGGGTCGATAGCCGCGCCGCGAGCAGCATTCCGATCGCGACGGCTTCGCCGTGCAGCAGGGCGTCGTAGCCGGTTTCGGTTTCGATCGCGTGGCCGAAGGTGTGGCCGAAATTGAGCAGGGCGCGCTCGCCCGCCTCGTGTTCGTCGCGCATCACGACGCCAGCCTTGAAGCGACAGCAGGTGGCAATGGCGTGGGTGAGTGCGGTGGTGTCGCGTGCGATCAGCGCGTCCGCGTGCGCTTCCAGCCATGCGAAAAAGCCGGCATCGCCGATGCAGGCGGTCTTTACCACTTCAGCGAGTCCCGCGCGCAGTTCGCGATCCGGCAAGGTTGCCAGCGTCGCAAGGTCGGCGACCACCGCACGCGGCTGGTGGAATGCGCCGATCAGGTTCTTGCCGGCAGGATGGTCAACGCCGGTCTTGCCTCCGACCGAGGAATCGACCATCGCCAACAGGGTGGTCGGGAATTGCACGAAGTCGATGCCGCGCATCCAGCAGGCCGCGGCGAAGCCCGCGATGTCGCCGACCACGCCGCCGCCCAGCGCGAGCACGCTGGCGTCGCGGGTGGCGCCGAGCCGCGCCAGTGCGTCGAGGATTTTCGACACGGCATCGAGGTTCTTGTGCGCTTCGCCGGCGGACAGCACGAGCGTGTCGATGTGCAACGCGGGCGTCGAACCCTCACCCGCCCTTTGGGCACCCTCTCCCGGGGGGAGAGGGAAACCAAGCAGTGCGTCGCGCAGCCGTTGCGCGTACAGGGGCGCGACATGGCTGTCGCTGACGATCAACGCGTGCTGGCCGCGGATCGCGTCGCGCCAGATCGCGCCGTCGTCCAGCAATCCGTTGCCGATGCTGATCGGGTAGCGGCGTTCGCCCAGCCCGACTTCGATGCGGGTCGTCATGCGCTGGTGCTCGCCACGGGTGTGCGTTGCCAGTGGACTTCCAGCAGGCCGGCGATGCGCTCCGCCGCGTGCTGGGCGGATTCGCCATCGCTGGTGGTGGCGAGATCGGCAAGTTCGCCATAGATCGGATCGCGTTCACGTGCGAGACGTTGCAGGCGTTCGCGGCGATCTGGTGTGCTCAGCAGCGGCCGCTGGCGATCGCGGGCGAGGCGTTCGAGTTGTTGTTCGACGCTGGCCTGCAGCCACACCACGAAGCCGCGTTCGCGCAGGCGCACGCGGTTGGCGGGCGCGAGTATCGCGCCGCCACCGCTCGCGAGCACGATGCCTTTCCGCAAGGTCAGCGTGCCCAGCAGATCCGATTCGCGACGGCGGAATCCGGCCTCGCCTTCCATCTCGAATATGGTCGCCACCGGGACACCGGTGCGCTCCTCGATGCTGGCGTCGAGATCCACGCAGGGCATCCCGAAATGCTGCGCCAGCCGACGTCCGATGCTGGACTTGCCGGAACCCATCGGGCCGATCAGGAAGAGGTTGGGCGATGGGTTCATGGTGCGTCCAGCTGTGCCCAGAGATCGATGAGGATTTACCTGCCAGTGAGCCAGCTGTTGTGAGAAGTCAGGCCATGGAAGGCCGTTCTGGTCTTCCATGGCTCGCCAACCTCGCACATTCGCGTTGCGTCATTCGAGGTCGCGATCATGGATGATCGCATCACAAAGCCTCCAGCCAGCCCCACTTGTCCTCGGTGCGACCGTCGAACAGGCCGAAGAACAGATCCTGGACCTTGCGGGTCAGCGGGCCCGCTTCGCCCGCGCCCACCTGCTTGCCGTCGATCGCGCGGATCGGGGTGACTTCGGCGGCGGTGCCGCACATGAAGATCTCGTCGGCGAGATACAGGTATTCGCGCGGCAGGTCGCGCTCCACCACCGCGATGCCGTGCTCGCGTGCCAGCGTGATGACGGAATCGCGGGTGATGCCGTTCAGCAGCGAGGCGCTGACCGGCGCGGTGTGCAGGGCGCCGTCGATGACCAGGAACAGGTTCTCGCCGGCGCCTTCGCTGATCAGCCCGTTCGCGGCCAGCGCGATGCCTTCGCCGAAACCGCGCTGGCGCGCTTCGCGTGCGATCAGTTGCCCGGAAAGGTAATTGCCGGCGGCCTTGGCGCCGGCCGGGATGGTGTTGGGTGCGACGCGCTGCCAGCTCGACACGCAGGCGGTGATGCCCTGCTTCAGCGCTTCGGGACCGAGGTAGGGCCCCATCGGCCAGCCGGCGACGGTCACGCCGACCGGGCAGTCGGCGGAAATGCCGAAGCCTCCGAGTTCACGATAGGCACACGGACGCAGATAAGCCTGGTCGAAGCCGTTGCGCTTCAGGATTTCATGGCAGGCTGCACTCGTTTGCTCGACGGTGTACGGCATCGGCATGTCGTAGATGCGTGCCGAGTTGTACAGGCGCTTCATGTGCGCCTTGAGCCGGAAGATCGCGCCGCCCCTCGGAGTCTTGTAGCAGCGGATGCCTTCGAATACCGCGGAGCCGTATTGCAGGCTGTGCGCCATCACATGCACCGTGGCGTCCTTCCATGGGACGATCGCGCCGTTGTGCCAGACCCATTCGGGGTACTTCTGTTCGGCCATGACAAGGCTCCGCTGAAAACACGAATGATAGCGGGTCATGTGCTGGTGCGTCTGGCGGATGAGATCCGGAACCGCTGGATGACCGTCGCGAGCGAAGGCAGATTGCGAGTCGCCGGAGCGCAGCAAGCGGAGCGTACACGTCAGTACGTGAGCATTGCGAGCACCGCCGGCACGCAAGCTGCCGAGCGCAGCAAGTCAGGCGGCGGTTCTACGCTCTGGGGTGGTGCTGCGAATGCAGCCGCTTCAAACCTTCGCGCGCGACCAGCGTGTAGATCTGGGTGGTCGAGAGATTGCTGTGCCCGAGCAGCATCTGCAGCGCGCGCAGGTCGGCGCCGTGGTTGAGCAGATGCGTCGCGAACGAGTGCCTGAGCACGTGCGGCGAAATGCGTTTGGCGGCGATGCCGGCGACGAGCGCGTGCTTCTTCACCAGCGTCCACGCCATCTGGCGGGTCATGCCGGCGGCGCGGTTGCTGAGGAACAGCGCGGCTGTTTCACGGCCTTTCGCCAGCGCGGGACGCGCTTCGCGCAGGTAACGGTCCAGCCAGTCCGAGCAGGTTTCCCCGATCGGTACCAGCCGCTCCTTGCCGCCCTTGCCGGTGACGCGCAGCACGCCCTGGCGCAGGTTCAGTCCGCTCAGCGGCAAGGTCACCAGTTCGCTGACGCGCAGGCCGCAGGCGTACATCAGTTCCAGCATCGCGCGGTCGCGCAGGCCGAGCGGCGTCGCGGCGTCCGGCGCATCCAGCAGGCCTTCGATCTCGCGTTCGGCCAGCGCCTTGGGCAAGGGGCGCGGCAACTTGGGCGTGTCCAGCAGCAGGGTCGGGTCTTCGAATGCAGCGTCGCGACGCCCTTGTTCGGCGAAAAAGCGGCGCAGCGCCGTCAGTTCGCGCGCGTTGGTGCGGGCGCCGACCCCGGCCCGGTTGCGTGCTGCGAGATAGTCGAACAGGTCCGCGCGCGTGGCGGCGAGGAGTCCTTGCGCGTGTTGCGCCAGCCATGCCGCGCAGCGCTCCAGGTCGCCGCGGTAGTCGACCAGCGTCAGGTCGGCGAGGCCGTCGCGCGACCACACGCCTTCCAGGAAGGCATCGATCGCGGCACGGTCGCGCGGGTCGATTTGGCTGCGGGAATCGGTCATCATGTGATGCTCGCGCGTGCCCACGCTTCCCGCAAGCCTCGTGATGTCCGCCACTGCCGTCTCCGCCGAAGCCAGCCCCGCCGCCCTGTGGCGCCGTTTTGCGGCCATGTTGTATGACCTGTTTCCGTTGCTGGGGTTGTGGATCGTCGGCGCCGGTCTGTGGGTGCTGGTGTTCCGGCGCATTTACGATCCGCAGCATCCGGATTTCGTGCTGCACGCGTTGCTCGATCTCTGGCTGCTGGTGATCGCCGCCGCATATTTCGTGATCTCGTGGACGCGGGTCGGAGCCACCATTGGCATGCGCGCGTGGAAACTGAAGCTGCTGCGCGACGACGGTACACGCGTGGATCGCACGCTGGCGGGCAAGCGCTTCGTGCTGGCGCTGCTCTCGTTGGCCGCACTCGGCGCCGGCTATTGGTACGCGCTGTTCGATACGGAGCGGCGCACCTGGCACGACCGCGTCTGTGGAACGCGCATGACGCGCCTGTAGCAGGCGTTGCGGCCAACGGATGGGCTACGCGCTCCACTTGCGGTGCGCGTGGATCGACATCACCACGCCGAAACCGGTGAGCAGCGTGATCGCGGAGGTGCCGCCGTAGCTGACCAGCGGCAACGGTACGCCGACCACCGGCAACAGGCCGGCGATCATGCCGCCGTTGACGATCACATAGACCATGAAGGCGAGGCCAAGTGCGCCCGCCGTGAGGCGCGACCAGGTGTCGCGCGCGTTGGCCGCGATCCACAGGCAGCGGCCGACGATGAACACGTACAGCGCCAGCAGCACCAGCACGCCGACCAGGCCGAATTCCTCGCCCAGCACCGCGAAGATGAAATCGGTGGTGTGCTCGGGCAGGAATTCCAGTTTTGATTGGGTGCCCTGGTTGAAGCCCTTGCCGAGCACGCCGCCGGAACCCACCGCGATCATCGACTGGATGATGTGCCAGCCACTGCCGAGCGGGTCGCGCTCGGGATTCAGGAAGGTCAGCACGCGTTCGCGCTGGTAATCGTGCAGGAAGTGCCAGGCGACCGGCGCGGCAGCCGCGAGCGCCGCCAGCATCGCGCCGATCTTCCACCATTGCAGTCCTGCCAGGAACAGCACGAACACGCCGGAGGCAACAATCAGCAAGGCCGTACCCAGGTCGGGCTGCTTGAAGACCAGGTACGCCGGTGCACCGACCAGGATGCCGATCGCGATGATGTCGCGCCAGCGCGGTGGCAGCGGGCGCGGGTGCAGGTACCACGCCACCATCATCGGCATCGCCAGTTTCATCAGCTCCGAGGGCTGGAAGCGGATCACGCCGAGGTCCAGCCAGCGATCCGCACCACGGCCTTCGCCCAGCACCATCACCACCACCAACAAAACGCAACTCAACAGGTAGAACCACGGCGTCCACGCGCGCAACAGGCTGGGCGGAATGCGCGACACCACCAGCAGCAATGCCCCGCCGATCGCGAAACGCACCGCCTGCCCGGCCACCATCGAGGCGTTGAGGTTGCTCGCGCTGTAGAGCACGGTCAGGCCGGCCAGCGCCAGCAGGAGCAGCCCGAGCGCGAGCGGTACGTCGATGCGCGGACGCGAGAAAATGCGCCGCCCGATGCGCAGCGCGCGACCACCGAAACTGGCGACGAGTTCGTTCATGGCGTGACCGGCGCGGCGACGGCAGTTTGGGTCGCCGGAGTGGTGATGGGCGGCGGCCGCTCGGACGGCGGCGTGTCGAGCAACCACTGGTCCAGCATCTTGCGCGCGATCGGCGCGGCCGCGGTGCCGCCCCAGGCGCCATGTTCCAGCACCACCGCGATCGCGATCTGCGGGTGGTCCGCGGGCGCATACGCGATGAACCACGCGCGATGGCGCTCGGCGAGATACTGAAGGTTGCGGTTGGTGTTGTAGGCCTCGGTGGTGCGCGAATAGAGCTCGGCGGTACCGGTCTTGCCCGCGATCAGATAGGGGAATCCCGCGCCGATCCCGGCCTTGTAGGCGGTGCCCATCGGGCTGTTCACCACGCCCAGCATGCCTTGCTTGACGGCGGCGAGGTCGGCCGGATCGTGCGTCAGTTGCTCGGGTCTGGGCTGCGGGTACGGCATTTCCGGCGCGCCCAGGCCGTCACTGGTCGCCGCGAGCACGTGTGGCACATGCGCGAGACCACCGCCCGCCAGGGTCGCCAGCGCATGCGCCAATTGCAGCGGCGTCACCATCCAGTAACCCTGGCCAATGCCGGCGATCACGGTTTCGCCCGGGTACCACGGCTGCTTGAAGGTCTTGCGCTTCCATTCGGGCGAAGGCAGCACGCCGCCGGTTTCATCCGGCAGGTCGATGCCGGTCGGGCTGCCGAAACCGAACCTGGCCATCCACTGGTCGAGCCGGCCAATGCCCATCTGCAACGCCAGCGAGTAGAAATATGTGTTGACCGATTGCGTGATCGCCTGCACCAGGTCCACGCGCCCGGCGCCGTAACGCTGGTCATCGCGGTAGCCGCGCGCAACCCCGGGGATGTAGAAGGTGCCGGTGGACAGCACGGTGTCGCTGGCCTTGCGCAGTCCGAGCTCGAGGCCACCGAGGCCGAGGAAAGGTTTCACCGTGGAACCCGGCGGATAGCCGCCGCGCATCGCACGGTTGAGCAGCGGTTTCTCGGGATCTTCCAGCAACGCGGTGTAATCGGACTGGCTGATGCCGTTGACGAACAGGTTGGGATCGAAACTCGGGACGGTGACCATCGCCAGCACGTTGCCGTTGCGCGGGTCGATCGCGACCGCGGCGCCGGTCTGGCCGTCGAACGCCGCGATGGTCGCACGCTGCAGCCGCTCATCGATGGTGAGGTAGAGGTTCCTGCCGGGCTTGGCGGCCACGCGCTGCAGCACGCGCAGCGGGCGCTGATCGGCGTTGACTTCGACCAGTTCGTAGCCGGGCGTACCGTGCAGCAGGTTTTCGTATTCCTTTTCGAGCCCGGTCTTGCCGATGTGGGTGCTGCCGGCGTAGCGGTCGGGATCGAGTTGCGCCTGTTCCTTCTCGTCGATGCGGCCGACGTAGCCGATGACGTGCGCGAACTCGGCGCCGTAGGGATAGTTGCGCGTGAGGTACGGGTCGATGCTGACACCCGGGAACTGCCACTGGTCCACCGCGAAACGGTCGCGCTCGCTCTCGGTGAGCCGGAACTTCAGTGGCACCTGCTCGAACGGGCGGTGCTGTTTCAGGCTCTGCCTGAAGCGGCGGATATCGTCGGCGGTCAGCGGCACGACCATGGACAGGCGTTCCAGCATCGCGTCCATGTGCTTGACCTTGTCCGGGATCACGTCCAGCCGGAACGCCGGCACGTTGTCGGCCAGCAGCTTGCCTTCGCGGTCATAGATCAACCCGCGCGGCGGCGGCAGATGGCGCAGCCGCACGCGGTTGGCCTTGGCGCGGGTGGAATATTCGGTGTGCTGGTACACCTGCAGGTACACGAAGCGCCCGGCCACCACCAGCACCAGCGCCAGCATGAGCGCGAAACCCGTCAGCGCGCGGAGCCCGAAGCGCGCACGCTTGGCACGTTCGTCGGGCAGTTCGCCGCGGCTGTTCATGCGGCCTTTGCTCCCTTGCCGCCCTTGCCGCGCAGGCGCGTGTTGACATCATCGAACAGCAGGAACACGAACGGCCAGATCGCCGCGCCCACCACCGGCGCAAGCCACGACAGTGCGGGCATCGGCGAATCACCCGCGAACGCGCGGATCAGCGCCTGCAACACGTGGTTGTTGAGCAGCAGCAGCCACACCGCCAGCGCCTGCTGCCACATCGGGAAGAAGCGCAGGCGCGAGCGGAAGCGCAACACGATGAATACGAGTACGGCGAGGCGCAGCGCCTGGTCGCCGAGCAGCGCGCCATTCAACAGATCAGCGACGATGCCGACGCCGAACGCGAGCCCGACGCTGACCCGGTCGGCCGATTCCAGCGACCAGTAGATCAGCACCAGCGCGGGCCAATACGGTTTCAGCGGCTGGATCACTGCGGGCAATGGCATCAGCATAAGCAGCAACGCCAGCACGATGCCGATCCAGAACACCCAGCCCTGCATGCGCAGGCGGTTCATGGCGCGGCCCCTCCAGTCGTGGCGGACGACGGATTCCTGGCGGGTGGCGGTCTGGGCGGAGCCACGCTGGGTGCGAGTGAGCTCGGCGGACCTGCCACCGATGCAGGTGCCGGCGGGCCGACCGGATCGGGCAGGTCGCGCAGCAGCAGCACTTCGCCGCTGCGCTCGAGTTCGGCGGCGGGTTTCACCAGCGCCTGCAGGAACATCCCGGACGGGTCACGTTCGAGTTGCGTGATGGTGCCGACCGGGAAACCGGCCGGGAAGCGTCCGCCGAGACCGGACGTCACCAATTGATCGCCCGGTTTCACCGCCGACGACAGCGGCAGGTTCGGCACCATCAATTGGTCGGAATCGCCCGTGCCGTGCGCGATGCCGCGCAGTCCGGTGCGCGTGACCATCACCGGCACCGCGTGGTCGGGGTCGATCACCAGCATCGCGATTGAGGCATGCGGCAGGGTTTCGACGATCTGGCCCATCACGCCGTGCGAGTCGATCACGGTCTGGCCGACGTGCACGCCCTCGTCCGCGCCGACGTTCAACATCACGCGGTCGCGGGTGGGTCCCAGTTGCACGTCGATCAGCCGCGCGAGCTGCGCGTGCATGCCGAGCAGTTGCTGGGTATCGAGCAGATGCTTCAGGCGTTCGTTCTGCTGGGTGACCGCGTGCATGCGGTTCAGGCGCGCCTCGGCCAGCAACAGGGATTCGCGCAACTGGCGGTTCTCGTCGATCAGGGTGCGGCGTTCGGTGAACGCGGTGCCGGCGGCGTGAATCCAGTCGGCCGGCGCCGCGGCCAGCTTGTAGATCGGCACGATCGCCGCCGCGCTGGCATAGCGGGCGCGGTGCAGCCAGCCGTTGCGGTGGTCCAGCACCATCAGCACCGCGGCCAGCGCGAGATACGCGATCAGGCGCAGCGTGCCCGCGGTCGCATCCGAGAAGATCGGAGTGGATTCCTTTTGCGGAAGCGCCATGGCGGTGCGGGGGCGTGAAGCGAGGGTTAGAGCCTAACAAACAATGCTGCGGGCAACGCGCGGGCAGCGCACAGATCGTCCCCGCGGCGTGCGATGTGGCCGGGGCCCCTGAAGAACCGTCGCGAGCGAAGGTGGATTGCGGGACGCCGGAGCGGAGCAAGCGGAGCGTACACGTCAGTACGTGAGCATTGCGAGCACCGCCGGCGCGCAATCCACCGAGCGCAGCAGGTTATTCAGGGGTCACTCCGAAGCGAAGAAATCGCTTCCATGCATGTCGATCAGTTCCAGCGCCCGCCCGCCGCCGCGCGCGACGCAGGTCAGCGGATCGTCGGCCACCTGCACGTAGAGGCCGGTTTCCTCGCTGATCAGCTTGTCGAGGTCGCGCAGCAGCGCGCCGCCGCCGGTCAGCACGATGCCGCGTTCGTGCACGTCCGAGCACAGTTCGGGCGGCGTCTGTTCCAGCGCGGCTTTCACGGCTGCGACGATGCCGTGCAACGGTTCGCGCAGGGCTTCCAGCACGTCGTTCGAATTGATGGTGAACATGCGCGGCACGCCCTCGGCGAGGTTGCGGCCGGAGACTTCCATCTCGCGCACTTCCTTTTGCGGGAAGGCGCAGCCGATCTCGATCTTGATGCGTTCCGCGGTCGGATCGCCGATCAGGGTGCCGTTGCTGCGGCGCACGTAGTTGATGATGGCTTCATCGAAACGGTCACCGCCGATGCGCACCGATTGCGAATAGACGATGCCGTTGAGCGACATCACCGCGACTTCCGAAGTGCCGCCGCCGATGTCCAGCACCATGGAACCGCGCGCCTCGTGTACCGGGATGCCGGCACCGATCGCGGCCGCCATCGGCTCCTCGATCAGGAACACGTCGCGCGCGCCCGCGCCTTCGGCCGATTCCTTGATCGCGCGCCGCTCCACTTGCGTCGAACCGCACGGCACGCACACCAGCACGCGCGGGCTGGGGCGCAGGAAACGGCTCTTGTGCACCTGCTTGATGAAGTGCTGCAGCATCGCCTCGGTCATGGTGAAGTCGGCGATCACGCCATCCTTCATCGGCCGCACCGTGACGATGTTGCCCGGGGTCCTGCCCAGCATCATCTTGGCTTCGTTGCCGACCGCCGCCACCGAGCGCGGGCCGCCGGCGCCGCGATCCTGGCGGATCGCCACGACGGAGGGTTCGTTCAACACGATGCCCTGGTCACGCACGTAGATCAACGTGTTCGCGGTGCCAAGGTCGATGGAGAGGTCGTTGGAAAAGATGCCGCGGAACAGTTTGAACATGCGCGAGCCGGAGTGCGGGCCTGGAGGGCAGGCGGGCGGAGGGAGAACGCGCCAGTCTAGTCACGGCGTGGGTGCCACGCAAGGTCGAAAACATGGCAAAAACGCCGTCCGGAACGGGGTTCACGGTTGGCGGCGGCACGGGAAACGCCGGGCCGGGTCGAAACCCCGAGGCGCAACCATTACGATTGCAGGCTTGTGCCTGCCATCAGGAACCGAACCGATGCCCCGTGCGCTGATCTGCGGCTCGATGGCCTACGACACCATCATGGTGTTCGAGGACCATTTCAAGAACCACATCCTGCCGAACAAGGTGCACATGCTGAACGTGTCGTTCCTCGTGCCGCAGATGCGCCGCGAGTTCGGCGGCTGCGCCGGCAACATCGCCTACAACCTGAAACTGCTGGGCGGCGACCCCGTGCCGATGGCGACGGTGGGCCAGGATTTCGCGCCGTACCGCGAATGGTTCGCAAGCCAGGGCATCGCGCTCGCGCATGTGCGCGAAGTGCCCGACTCCTTTACCGCGCAGGCGTTCATCACCACCGACCGCGACAACAACCAGATCACGGCCTTCCATCCCGGCGCGATGGGATTCAGCCAGCAGAACAAGGTGGGTGACGTGGCCGACGTAGCGCTCGGCATCGTGGCGCCGGACGGGCGCGACGGCATGCTGCAGCATGCGCGCGATTTCGCCGCGCGGGGAATTCCCTTCATCTTCGATCCCGGCCAAGCCCTGCCGCTGTTCACCGGCGAGGAATTCCGCGCCTTCATCGAGCAGGCCGATTATGTGGCCGCCAACAGTTACGAGGCCAGCCTGCTGACCGAGCGCACCGGCTGGTCGGAGATCGAGATCGCGGCGAAGGTGAAGGCCTACGTCGTCACCCGCGGCGCAGAGGGCTCGATCATCCATGCCGGTGGCAAGGCGCACGTGATCCCATCCGCGCGGCCGAGTGCGGTGATCGATCCCACGGGTTGCGGCGATGCCTATCGCGCCGGCCTGATCCACGGGATCCTGCGTGGTTGCGATTGGGCAACCACGGGCCGCATCGCCTCGCTGATGGGCGCGCTCAAGATCGCGCACCCGGGTACCCAGAACCAGCGCTTCACGCCGGGCGAATTCGCCACCGAGTACCGGCGCCAGTTCGGGCAGGCACTGGCCTGAACGGGCAGCGCGGGAGCGTGTGGCTTCGTTCAGGGACGTGCGCAACAATTGCGGGGCAATGCCAACCGCCAATCGTCAGGAGGCTTCCATGCACACCGCACGCAACCTCGTTCTCGCCGCACTGCTGGCCGCGGTACCGCTCATGTATGCCGGCAACGCGCAGGCCGCCGGTGAAATCAGCTGCAAGATGCGCTTCGAGATCAGCGGCTGGTCGGCGTTCTACAAGACCGCATCGGGCAGCGGCGAAGTCACCTGCAGCAACGGCCAGAGCATGCACGTCAAGCTGCGCAGCAAGGGCGGCGGGCTGACCTTCGGCAAGCAGCGCATCGATGGCGTCGGCAAGTTCTCGGGCATCTTCAACGTCAACGAAATCCTCGGCACCTACGTGACCGGTGGCGCCCACGCCGGCGCGGTCAATTCGGCCAACGGCACCGTGATGACCAAGGGCAACGTCTCGCTGGCCTTGAGCGGCACCGGCAAGGGCTGGAACCTGGGCGTGGATTTCGGAAAATTCACCATCAGCAGATAGTTGTGCGTTCGTCCGTGAACGCGGCTTTGTTCGGCGCAGCCGGCGATCAGGCACCTACGCATTGTTCTAGTTCAGAACGGCCATCCGTGGCCTGACTTCTCACCAACATCCGCTGTGTAGGTTGCCTTGTGTGGCCCTGCGGCGGACTTCATCTGGAATCCGTGCATGACCCGTACCGGATGGCTGTCGTCCGCCGGTTATACCTTCGGCGAGGAAGTCGCCAACAACGTGGTGCAGGGCATCGGCATCCTGCTGAGCATCGCTGGCCTGACCATCCTGGTGGCGTTTGCGGCGGTCGGCGGCGGCGCCCTGGACGTGACCGCCTGCGCGGTATTCGGGGCGGCGCTGGTGCTGTTGTACACGATCTCGACGATCTACCACGCGGTGCCGGTGCACTTCGCGCCACGCGTGCTGGCGCGGCTCGACCACATCGCGATCCATCTGCTGATCGCCGGCACCTACACGCCGTTTGCGCTGATCGCGCTGGGCGGCAGCCGCGGCTGGTGGCTGTTTGGCGCCATCTGGACGCTGGCCTTGCTGGGTAGCGTGCTGCAATTCACCCGCCTGCGCGGGCGCAAGCTGCCGGAAATAACCCTCTATCTCGTGATGGGCTGGTTGGGCCTGCTGACCTTCGGACCGTTGGCGGAGCGCTTGCATGAGGGCGGTACCGCGCTGCTGCTCGCAGGGGGCGCGGCCTACACGCTGGGCGTGCCCTTCCACCTGTGGCGCAAACTGCGCTACCACAACGCGTTGTGGCACGGCCTGGTGTTGTCCGGCAGCGTGCTGCATTTCTTCGCGGTGTTGTTGTACGTGCTGCCGTCGGCTTGACGCCGCGACCGCGGAAAGCGTTGCGGGCCGTCCGCGTGGGGAATGGAGTGGGTTACCATGCCGATCGGACAGGGGGCGACATGGCGATTCCGATCCTGATGTACCACAACGTCGCGGAAGTGCCCGAGGGATTGCATCCCGACGGACGCTGCCTGTACGTCACGCCGCAAGCATTTGCGTCGCAAATGCGGTTGCTGCAACGCGCCGGTTACCGCGGCGTATCCATGCACGAGGCGATGCCTTACCTGCGCGGCGAAAAGCGCGGCCGGGTCGCCGCGATCACTTTCGACGACGGCTACCTCGACAACCTCGAGAACGCGATGCCGGTGTTGCAGCGCCATGGATTTTCCGCAACGTGCTACATCGTCAACGGCTGCATCGCGCGGTACAACCTGTGGGATGCCGCGAACCTGGGTGTCCAGAAACCGATGATGAATGTGCAGCAGCTGCAGGCCTGGCGGGCTGGCGGCATGGAGATTGGTGCGCATACGCGCACCCATCCGCACCTCACCGCCTGCAGCGATGCCGAACTGCACGACGAGATCGCGATCGGCAAATCCGAATTGGAAGGCCTGCTCGGCATCGCAGTGCCGCAGTTCTGCTATCCGTTCGGTGACGCCGACGCGCGCGTGGCGAAGGTCGTGCGCGACGCGGGCTACGTCGCATCGCCCACCGTGCGGCGTGGACGCGCCAAACGCGGCATGGACTTGTTCATGCTCCCGCGAGTGGCGATCGACCACGCGGACGGCCTCGCGCACTTTGCGATCCGCACGTTCACGCCGTTCGAGGACCTCAGGGCCCGCAAGGTGGCATGAGCGCGGCATCACGCTCATGCCGGATGCTTCAGTGCGCAGTTTCCTGCGCTGGGATGAACTGCTTGTTGACCGCTTCTGCCAGTTGATCCGGCGGCAGCAACCCCTGCGACAGCAGGAAATCGTTGAACCGTTGCAGGTTGAACTTGTCGCCCAGCGCGATCTCGGTATACGCGCGCAGTTCGAGGATGCGCGAGTAGCCATAGAAGTAGGCGGTGGCCTGGCCCGGCGAGCGGAACATGAAGCGGTCGAGTTCTTCGCGTGCGAAGGCTTCGGAAATGCCGACGTCGTTGACCAGGATGTCGTGCGCACGCTGCTTGCTGACGAGGCCGAGATTCAGCATCGGGTCGAGGAATGCGCGCGCGGCGCGCAGCAGGCGCAATTGCAGCGCAATCATCTGGCCGCCCGGCGGCTCGTACTGCACCATCATCCATTCCGCGTACAACGCCCAGCCTTCCACGTTGACGCTGTTGAAGGCGAACAAGGATCGTGCCAGCGACACGCCGTGCTCGACCATCGCCGAGAACTGCAGTTCATGGCCCGGACGGCCTTCGTGCGCCGTGAGGGTCCACGCGCAGGCCTTGCAGGTGAAGTCGTCGTAAGTCTCGTTCTTGCCGTTGCCCGACGGTGGATTGCCGAGCGGCAATACGAAGCTGCCGCGCTCGCCGTGGTTGTTGATCAGCGGGGGCGGGTCCATGTGCGGAGCGGGCTGCGCGGCACTCTCGGCTTCCGAGGCGAGGCGCATGATCATCTTGCGCTGCGGCAGCGTGACGAGGTGGTGTTGGCGGATGATCGCCTCGATTTTCGCGATCACGTCTTCGTAGTACGGTTCGATGGTGTTGCGATCGAGCTGCTGCAGCTTGAGGTCCTTGATCACATCGCGGTAGCCCGTGGCCTTGAAACCCTCGGCCTTGGCGACGTACGGCGCCAGCGTTTCCATCTCGGCCTGGATTTCCATGAAGGACTTCTCGGCCTGTCTGATCAATTCCTGCGGAGGAATGTCGATGCCGACATTCTTCAGGTTGTCGGCGTAGATTGCCTCGGGCAGGCGCGCATCGCTGCGTGCGCGCGGCAACACCGTGGATTTCACCCACGCGTCGTAATCGTTCAACTGTTTTTGCAGCGCGTCCAGCGCCGGACCGGCGCCCTCGATCTTGTATTTGGCGTACAGCTTGCGTATGCCTTCGACATAGCGCTGGGTGTTGGCGAGGTTCTGCTCGACTTCGCCCTTGTACGGGCCCAGCAACTGCTTGTCGCCGGCCTTGGCCGCGAACAGCGCCTCGGCTTCCTTCATCACCGGCGCGCAGCCTGGCGCCATGCCCACGTAGCACTTGAGGCGCGTCAACGCATGCGGGCGGCGTTCGGGCGCGACCTGATCCTGCAGCAAGCCGAATTCGCCCTGGAAGATCGTCTGGCCGACGTCGGTGTAGGGCAGCATGTACTGGTCCTGCAGCTTGCTGCTGGCGATGAAGCGATCGGCCGCGTGGATCATGATTTCCAGATCCTCACGGACGTTCGGGTCGGCTTCCTTCGCGAGATCGGCTTGCAGTGTGTCGCGCGCACGGGTCAACGCCGCACGCGAACGTTCGCCCACGTTGGGCCGCAAGTCGGCAACCTTGTCGTCGTAGCCCGGCAAGCCGAATCGCGAGGCGAACTCCGGGTTGAATTCGGCCAGTACCTTCAGCAGTACCTGTGCGTAGCCGTTGCTTTTGGCCACCCATGCCGGCGGTGGCACCGGTGCGTGGTCGGGACGCAGGTCCGGCTTGGCGGAAGCTGGCGGCGGCACGGCGAAGGCGGCGGGTGCGCCCAACAGGAAGGCAGCGAATGCGGCGGCGATGCGCTTGGACATGCGGGTTCTCCGTTGCGAGTTGTCACGCTAGCACGGACCCAGGAACCGGGGATGGGCCGGAAGTCAGCCTCGGCATGCGTGGGTACAATTTCCGTTCCCCACGTTGCGAGACAAGACGCGTGTCCAGCCCCGGGTTGATCGTGCGCACCGGCGGTTGCCACTGCGGCAAGGTGCGTTTTGAAATCGAGGTCGCACCGCGGCCGCTGGTGCAGGCGTGTACCTGCTCGATCTGCCGGATGACGGGTTACGTGCACCTGATCGTGCCGGCCTCGCGCTTTCGCCTGCTGGCGGGTGCCGACGCGCTGATCGAATACCGCTTCAACACCGGCGTGGCGCGGCACCTGTTCTGCAGGTTCTGCGGCGTGAAGTCGTTTTACGTGCCGCGCTCGCATCCGCACGGTTACAGCATCAACGCGCGTTGCCTCGACGACGACGTGCTGGCGGATTGCGAGTGGCTGCCGCCGTTCGACGATGCCCACCGCGAAGCTGCGACGGCGGCGGTTGCCCATCTGGCCGACGATTGAATCATTCCGCGAACGCGCTGCTGTACTCGGGTTTCAGGAATTGCGTGAACACGCTGGCGGGTACATCCACCGTCTGCGTGCCGAAAACATACGGGGCGACCTGGTAGGGCGGGAAGACCAGGGTCAGGCCGGGGCTGGCCGCAGCCTGGGTGGCGCCCGCCCGTACCACGAACACGGAATAGTTGACCGTGGTCGGCCGGGTGCCGTCGTTGAGCATCTGCGTCATGTTGGATTTCCATTCACGGAGCGCTGCGGGCGTGCCCTCGCCCGGTTTCGGCGCGTCGGCCATGAATTTCTTCAGCAAGGTGTCGTGGGCGTAATTGGCGAGGGCCTTGCGCGCGGCATCCGGGTTGGCGAACAGGTCGTCCAGCGTGATCAGCTTGCCGGCCTTGCGGTCGAACACGAATGCGGCTTCGACCGGGATCGGATGCGCGCCGCCGGTGTCCTGCATGCCGGTTTCGCGCACGCTGGTGAAGGTGGGTGTAGCAGAGGCCAGTTTGAAATCCAGCAGCAGGTCGAATTGGCGATCGGCGAATTCGGGCAGCTGTTGCGGATCGGGCAGGGCTTGCAGGAATTCGCGCTTGGCGTCATCGGCAGTGCTGCGCAACGCAGCGGCCAGCGGCTGCTCATCCGCAGGCAGCACCGGCAGGTTGATTGCGATCTTGTAGTGCTGCGTCGCGGCGTGGTCGCCCGGCAAGCCTGCCGTGCCGGCTGGTGTTGGCGCGGAAATGATCGGCGTGGAGGGCGCGGACGCCAGCGACGTTGCCGAAACTGCCGTGGCGGGCTGTTCCATGGGCTGCTGGTTGCACGCTGCGAGCGTGATGGCGGCCAGCACGGCGCAGCAGGTGGGTGCAGGCGATTTCATCGGCATCCCGGGATGACGGCGGCAATCGCGAGTCTAAGCACGCCGGCGTTAAGCATTCGCTGTGGCGGTTGGTTTTGCGATCGTCCGTGATCGCTGCTTCGACCAGCTTCCGGTTGCGCAAATGCCCGGATCCGTTGAACACCAGAACGGCCATCAAAGCCGCCATCCATGGCCAAGAGCTCCTTGGCCTGACTTTTCACGAAGCTGACTCTCTATCATGTGTACGTGGAAGCAGCTACCGCGAACCCGTGGCGCCTCAGCGTCGCGCCGATGATGGACTGGACGGATCCGCACTGCCGGTATTTCCATCGGCTGCTGGCGCCGCACGCGCGCCTGTACACCGAGATGGTGACTTCCGCCGCGCTGGTGCGGGGCGATCATGCGCACCTGCTGGTCCACGACCCGGCGGAGCATCCGGTCGCGCTGCAACTGGGCGGCGCCGATCCGGTCGAATTGGCCGCCGCGGCGCGCCGTGGTGCCGACGCCGGCTACGACGAAATCAACCTCAATGTCGGCTGCCCGTCGGATCGCGTGCAGTCGGGCCGTTTCGGCGCCTGCCTGATGCGTGAGCCGGAACTGGTCGCCGATAGCGTGCGTGCGATGCGCGCGGCGGTGACGGTGCCCGTCACGGTGAAATGCCGGATTGGCGTGGACGACCAGGACGATGACGCAGACCTGTTCGCGTTCGCGGCCCGGATGCTTGCTGCCGGTGTGCAGGTGTTGACGGTTCACGCGCGCAAGGCCTGGCTGCAGGGACTGTCGCCAAAGCAGAATCGCGAGGTGCCGCCGCTCAACTATCTGCGCGTGTACCGGCTGAAACAGGAATTTCCCGATCTCACCGTGGTGATCAACGGCGGCATCGATGGCCTGCCTGCGGTGGAAGAACACCTTCGGCACGTCGATGGCGCGATGCTGGGCCGGCTCGCCTATCACGACCCGTACGCGCTGGCGCGCATCGATGCGGCCTTGTCCGGAGGCGAACCACCCGCGCGTGAGGCCGTGCTGCGACGCATGCGGCCGTACCTCGAAGCCCAGCGTGCGCATGGCGTTCGCCTGGCATCGATCACGCGACATGTGCTGGGCCTGTACCACGGCGAGCCCGGCGGCAAGGCGTTCCGGCGCGTGCTGTCCGAACGCGGACAGGCGCCGGATGCAGGCTGGGAGGTCGTCGAGGCGGCGTTGCAGCGGGTGGCCGCCAACGCCGCGCGTGCATCGGCGTGATGCCCGCCAAGGCTGCCGCTGGCCCGGTGTTCAGCACGAATTCAATGGATTGCCGGATGATCGACAACCGTGGATTCGAACAAACCCGTGGTGGACATGAAACTGCGCGTGCTTCCAACGCTGCTTGCCTGCGCCCTGGCGTGTTGCGCAGCGCTGGCGTATGCGCGCAAGCCCCCGCCGCCGCCGCCCCAGATGCCGCCCCCGCAGGAGCATCCGGCAAGCCTGGAGCAGGCGGTCAAGCAGGTGCAGCACAACACCCGCGGGCATATCCTTGCGGCGGACACGGTGACGCGGGGCAAGGCCAGTGTCTATCGCATCAAGGTCCTGACGCCGCAGGGCCAGGTGCAGGTGGTGCAGATGCATTCGAACGCGCGAGCGAAGCCCAAGCCCGGCAAACCCGAGACTGAAAAAGGAGGGCACTGATGCGCATCCTGTTGGTGGAAGATGAAGCGCCGTTGCGCGAAACCCTGGCGGCGCGCCTGAAGCGCGACGGCTTCGCGGTGGATGCCGCGGCCGATGGCGAGGAAGGCCTGTACCTCGGACGCGAAGTGCCGTTCGATCTCGCGATCATCGATCTCGGCCTGCCCAAGCTGTCCGGCATGGAGCTGATCGAAATCCTGCGCAAGGAAGGCCACGGCTACCCGGTACTGATCCTGACCGCGCGTTCGTCGTGGCAGGACAAGGTGGAGGGCCTGAAGTTCGGCGCCGACGATTACCTGGTGAAGCCTTTCCACGTCGAGGAACTGCTGGCGCGCATCAACGCGCTGGTGCGGCGCGCATCCGGCTGGGCCAAGCCGGTGTTGTCGTGCGGACCGATCCGGCTGGACACGACCGCGCAAACCGTGACCGTCGAGGGCAGGTCCACCGACCTCACCAGCTACGAATACAAGGTGCTGGAATACCTGATGCTGCACGCCGGCGAGCTGGTGTCCAAGGCCGATCTCACCGAGCACATCTACCAGCAGGATTTCGACCGTGATTCCAACGTGCTGGAAGTCTTCATCGGGCGTCTGCGCCGCAAGCTCGATCCCGAGGGCAGCCTCAGGCCGATCGAAACGGTGCGCGGCCGCGGCTATCGTTTCGCGATCCCGCGCGACGAAACCGTGACCGACTAGGCGCATCCGCCCCGCGCGGTTGCACGTTTGCGCCCTGCACGGCGATCATGCTGGCCGTCGCGGCGTGCATGACCGCGCAAGGATCCGATCCGGATGGATGCTGAGGGCACCGCGTCGCGCAGGCCGTTGTCGCTGGTATCGCGTTCGACCATCGCCACGCTGTTGGTGCTGATCGGATTTCTCGGCATCACCGGCTTTGCGCTCGATCGCGCCTACACGCACGCGGCGCTGGAAAGCCTGCGCGCGCAATTGCAAAGTTATGCCTACACCTACCTCGCCGGCATCGATGTCAGCAGCCGCTCCGACCGCGTGATCCCGCCGGACATGCTGCCGCCGAACCCGGATTTCGGGCGTCCGGGATCGGGGTTGTACGCGGTGATCGTGGGACAGGGCGGGTTCCACTGGGAAGCGCAGTCGGCGCTAGGCCGCGACCTGCCGTTTGACGCCCTGGTGCCCGCGGGCCCGGCGAAGTTCGAGGGACCGGTCGCGACGTCGGCCGGGCCGTTGTATGTCCTCAGTCAGGGTATCGAATGGGTGCTGCAGGACAAGGACAGCTATCACCTCACGATCTACATTGCCGAAAACGATGCGCTGTTCCACACCGGCCTGGCTGCCTACCGGCGCACCCTGTTCGGCTGGCTGGCGGCGCTCGGATTCGCGCTGCTGGTGCTGCAGCAGATCCTGCTGCGCTGGAGTTTTTCGCCGCTGCGGCGGGTGGCGCGCGACATCGCCCGGATCGAGCGCGGCGGCGCCGAGCGCCTGGTCGGGCCGTATCCGCGCGAGGTGTCGGTGCTGACGCGCGGCCTGAACCGCTTCATCGAGAGCGAGCGCGAACACCTCACGCGCTACCGCAACACGCTCGACGACCTCGCGCACAGTCTCAAGACCCCGCTGGCCGTCGCGCGCTCGCGGCTGGAGTCGCCCGATCCCGAGGCCGACGTGCGCGGCGACCTGCTGGCGCAGGTCCAGCACATGGACCAGATCGTCGCCTACCAGCTGGCGCGCGCCAAGACCTCGGGCCATTCCACCTTCGCGGCGCCGATCGGCGTGCAGGCGCACGCAGAGGCAGTCGTACGCAGCCTGGAGCGCGTGTATGCCGGCAAGAACATCCTGTGCGAATTCGACATCGACGATGGCGCGCAATTCTACGGCGAGGAAGGCGACCTGCTGGAGTTGCTCGGCAACCTGCTGGAAAACGCCTTCAAGTGGACCCACCACCGGGTGCTGCTCAGCGTCAAGAAGATCGCACCGTCCAATCCGCGCGTGTGGCGGGTGGGCCTGGACATCCGGGTGGAAGACGATGGCCCCGGCATTCCGCCGGAACAACTCGAACGCGTGCTGCAGCGGGGCGTGCGCGGCGACGAGCGCGTGCAGGGCCATGGCATCGGGCTGGCCATCGTCGAAGACATCGTGCGTGCCTATGGCGGCACGCTGCAGGTCGATCGCTCAGCCGAACTGGGCGGCGCCTGCTTCCACGTCAGCTTCGCCGAGATGTGAGCGCAGGATGGAAATGCGCGGCGGTTACTGGATGGATCCGGGCAACAGCGAACGCCAGGTCGCCGCATCGGGCTGGGCGGCGGGTTTGGGCGGTGCCGACGCGCGCGGCTTGTTGCTGGCGGATGGCCCCGTACCGCGCGGCGCCGGCGCTGGCGATGCCGCCGATGGCGTCATGCGCTGGGGCGTTGTGGCTTCCTGCGTATCTTCGGGTTCCGCCAGGTCGGGTTTGGTGACCTGCATCGCGGATACCGATTCCCGCGCGGTCGGCAACTGCGGCGCGCCATTTTCGGCGGCAAGCAGCGGGCGATCCGGGCCATAATCCAGCGCTGCCGCGGCGAGTGGCAAGCCACCCAGCAATATCACCGCCAGACACAGCGACAGGCGCTTCATGACAGCCCCCGGAACCCTGCAGTTGAACGCGCATCTTGACACATCCGCCGCAACGCTGCCAGCACGCGCCGGAGCGGCCGGGGATTGGCCGCTGCTGCTGGATTGGCTGGCTTCCGGGGTGGCCGTGCCCGGCCCGGAACTGGCGCGCCGCCTGGGCGTCTCGCGCGCCGCAGTCTGGAAGCAGGTCGAGGCGTGGCGGAGGGCCGGCCTGGAGATCGAATCCAGTATCCATGGCTATCGGCTCGTGCGACCCTTGCAACCCCTGGACGTGGCGGTGATCCGGGCCGCGTTGCCGGCAGGCGCGCGCAGGCGCGTGGGCGTGCTGCAAAACCATTGGTGCCTCGATTCAACGTCAAGCGAGCTTGCCCGGCACGCCGACGCACTGCCGGACCGGTCCTTCGTGTTTGCCGACTGGCAGCGGACGGGACGCGGCCGGCGCGGACGGCAGTGGCTGTCGCCGCCGGCGACCAACCTGCAGTGCTCGTGCCTGAAGCGGTTCGGCGGCGGTTACGCCGGATTGTCGGGGCTGTCGCTGGCGGCGGGCGTCGCCGCTGCGCGTGCGCTGGAGGATTGCGGCGTCCCGGATGTCCGCCTCAAGTGGCCCAACGATCTCGTGCATGGCGATGCCAAGCTCGGCGGGATTCTGGTCGAGCTTGGCGGCGAATTCATGGGGCCTTGCCATGCGATCATCGGTGTCGGCCTCAACCTGCACCTGCCTGCGGCCTTGCGCGCGACGCTCGATCGACCGTGTGCCGACATCGCGGAGTTGTGCGCGAATCCACCGTCGCGCAATGCGTTGGCGGCAGCGCTGGTCGCAAGGCTGGTGCAGGCGCTGGACCTGTTCGATGACGAAGGTTTTGCGGCTTTCGCGAACGCCTGGGCCGGGCGCGATGCGTTGGCTGGGCGCC
>JAFEDX010000022.1 GCA_018241365.1 Pseudomonadota bacterium | reverse complement strand
GCCATCCCTGCCCGCCGGCATGACGGCCGTCCCCCTCGCGGTGATCACCAATGACCGGGACAGCAGCGTCAGCAAGCTCGAACTGATGCTGGACGACCAGGCTTTCGTCCACGGCATCTACATGGAAACCAGCGATGGCGGCGATGGTCCGGGCGCCGCATCGGGTCAGGTGTACTGGATCAACGGAATCGAAAGCCGCGACGGCGTGGTGGTGGGCCAGGGTCAAGGCGTCGAGGCGATCTTCCTGCGCGGCATGCTCCGCCC
This sequence comes from Pseudomonadota bacterium, assembly GCA_018241365.1. Lineage (GTDB taxonomy): Bacteria > Pseudomonadota > Gammaproteobacteria > Xanthomonadales > Rhodanobacteraceae > 66-474. The sequence continues at coordinate 21,704 of JAFEDX010000022.1, read as the reverse complement.
GCAAGGCGACCATGGCCTGCTGGTGATCAGGTACCTGACCAACGGGCTGTTCAAGCGCTACGACGAATGCTCGGTCAGGCTGCAACGGCGGGCGCCTTACGACTGGCAACTCGTCAATGCCTACGACGGCCAGCCCATCAAACTCATCCAGGTGCGGACCTGGGCCTTTGGCATCTCGACCATCGCGAATGTTTGCCCGGGGAGTGCAGCGTGACTGGGAATCAGGCCCCGGCGCCCACAGTCCACCGCGTCAGCAACGGCGCTTGACAGCTGTCACTGGCGTCGGCCGCCGTCGGTGCGTAACGTATGTTGCATCCCAAGAGGAGTGGCAGGCATGACCCCCGAACCCGATCGTCCTACCCGCACCTTTGAGTGGCGCATCTTCCCCGCCGTCGCGATCATCGCCATCGGCGTGTTGTTCCTGCTCAACAACCTCGGTTACCGCCTCGACTTCCTGTTCCACGGCAACTGGTGGGCGTGGTTCATCCTGCTCGCCGCGATCGCACCGTTGACTCGCGCCTGGGAGGTGTACCGGGCGCGCGGGCGCATGGATGCCGAAGCGACGTATTGCCTGTTGAGCGCGACCGCCGTGGTGCTGGTCGCGGTGATGTTCCTCGCTGGCCTCGACTGGTCGGTGTGGTGGCCGCTGTTCGTGATCCTGGGCGGCTTGTTCACGCTGGTGCGGCGGCCGTATCGACGCCATCGTCACGATTGGGACTGGCGCGGCGACGACCACGACGACGCGACACTCAAGCACTGAGCGTCGCGGGTCAACCCATCCCGATCAGCCGTCGCAGGCTTCGCTCACACGAACCGCGCCACCCAGGCAAGGTATTTGTCGACGAAACCGGCGAGGAATTTGCGGACGCTTTCATCGGTCACGCTGCCGTCATCGCCGATCAGCCCGTCGCTGTAGCGGACGAAGGCTTCGGGCTGGGCCAGCATGAAGACGTCGATGAACACGCACACGTTGCGCAGGTGCTGTTGCGCCAGCGCGGTCGAGATCGCCCCTCCCGAGGCACCGATCACCGCGCCCGGCTTGCCCGCAAAGGAGTTGGTGCCCCACGGCCGCGATGCAATGTCGATGGCGTTCTTCAACACGCCGGGGATCGAGCGGTTGTATTCGGGCGTCACGAACAACACCGCATCGGCGGAGTGGATGGCGTCCTTGTGCTGCCTGCAGCGCGCCGGATAGTCACCGTCGAAATCCTGGTTGTACAGCGGCAGGTCGCCGATGCCGATGTGCCGGAACTCGGCGCGCTCACCCGCCAGTTTTTCCAGCGCGTGCGCCAGCTTCTTGTTGATCGATTCCTTGCGCAGGCTGCCGACCAGCACGGCGACCACGGGGCGTTGCTTGCTCATGTTTCTTCCTCAAAGGGATATGGGAACTGCGAACTGGCGCAAACCAGCACACCGGGCCGGAAATTCTGGCGGCCACGCCTGATTTCAAGCAACGACCCGATCAAGGCTTCACGAACTTCACTGTCATCCGGTCCGATTCGCCAATGGCTTTCATCTTTGCATGCTCGGATTCCGGCCCCGCCAGATCAGGCGGCAGGCGATGTACGTTGATGTCCTCGGGATCCTTGGGATTGGCGTTGATCTCCGAAACCCCCGCCAGCCGGAACCCGGTCTTCAGGCCCAGCTCGATCATGTAATCCTCCGGCAGGCGGTGCAGCGCCTTGGCGCTTTCCACCGCGTCCGCGAATGGCTTGGCCCGATGTTCGGTCACGCCGAACACGCCACCCGGTTTCAATACGTCGAAGGCAGCCTTGAACACCTTGGCAAGGGTTTCGGGACTGTTGTTCAGCCAGTCGTGGGTGTTGCGGAAGGTCAGCACCATGTCGGCGGAATTATCGGGTCCGAGGCTCACCTGCGCCGGAGGGGCGAAGGGAACCATCTTCTCGATGTGGCCGTACACGGCCGGGTCGGCCTTGAGCTTGGCCTCGTAGGCGCTCGCCATCTTCGCCATGAACTTGCTCTTGCTGTCCATCGGCGCCGAGGCTTCGATCAAATGTCCCTGCGCGTACAGGAACGGCGCCAGGATCTCGGTGTACCAGCCACCGCCCGGCGCAAGCTCGATCACGGTCATGTCAGGCTTGATGCCGAAGAACTCCAACGTCTGGACCGGGTGGCGGTATTGATCACGCGCCTTGTTGGCTTCGGATCGCCACGAACCTGCCACGGCTTCCTGCAACATGGCCGCGGTATCGCCGGATTTGATCGGCCCCGCGCTGTTGGCCGCCTGTGCCGCACCAGCAGCCACCAATGACCCCACCAGCACCATCCCGCCGAACACCCTGCAAGCCTTCGTGATCATGAGCGTCGCCCTCCGACAAGGATTTTTGATGCTACTACGACGGCCGCCGGGGATGGAAGAACACGCGCGTCAGCCTGCCAGCGCTCGCGCATGCACCCCACGTACCGCGCGGCCCGACGGGTCGGCCAGCGCCGCGAAAGCCGGGTCCCACGCCAGCGCCGCCGGCGACGAGCAGGCAATCGACTTGCCGCCCGGCACCGTGGCGGCGCACGCCTCGCCCGGATAAAACTGCTCGAAGATGCGCCGGTAAAAGTACGCCTCCTTGGTCTGCGGCGTGTTGAACGGGAAGCGCGAGGCTGCTGCCGCGAATTCGCGATCACTCACGGCATCTTCGGCATGCGCTTTCAGGCCATCGATCCAGCCATAGCCCACGCCATCGCTGAACTGTTCCTTCTGCCGCCACAGGATTTCCTTCGGCAGCGCGCCCTCGAAGGCCTCGCGCAATACGTGTTTCTCGATCCTGCCCCGCCCCGCCATCTTGTATTGCGCATCCATGCCCATCGCGACGTCGATGAATTCAAGGTCGAGGAAGGGCACGCGTGCCTCCACGCCCCAGGCCAGCATCGCCTTGTTGGCGCGCAGGCAGTCATAGCTGTGCAGGGCGTCGAGCTTGCGCACGGTTTCCTCGTGGAAGGCTTCTGCCGAGGGCGCCTTGTGGAAGTACAGGTAGCCGCCGAAGATTTCGTCCGAGCCCTCGCCCGACAGCACCATCTTCACCCCCATGGCCTTGATGCGGCGCGCCAGCAGATACATCGGAGTGGCCGCGCGGATGGTCGTGACGTCGTAGGTCTCAAGGTGCCGGATCACTTCCGGAACGGCATCCAGCCCTTCCTCGAACGTGTAAATGAAACCGTGATGCACGGTGCCCAGCGCATCGGCAGCCACCTTGGCGGCGGCGAGGTCGGGCGAACCTTCGAGGCCAATCGCGAACGAATGCAGCCGCGGCCACCAGGCCTCGGTCCTGTCGTTGTCCTCGATGCGTTCGCGCGCGAACTTTGCCGCGCAGGCGGCCACCAGCGAGGAATCGAGTCCGCCCGAGAGCAGCACGCCATAGGGCACGTCGGTCATCAATTGGCGGTGCACGGCCTGCTCGAAGGCATGACGCAATTCGCCCGGGGCCGGTGCGTGACCATGCGTGACGGCATAGTTGCGCCACGGCCTCTTGTAGTACTGATGCAACTCGCCCGTCGCGCTGTCATACACGTGCCCGGGCGGGAACGCCGCGACGTCGGCACACAAGCCGACCAGCGCCTTCATCTCGGATGCCACGCACAGCCGGCCCTGCGCATCGTGGCCCCAATACAGCGGGCACACGCCGATCGGGTCGCGGGCGATCAGATAGCGCTGCGCCGCACTGTCCCACAAGGCGAAGGCGAAGATGCCGTTGAGCCTGGACACGAAATGGTCATCGCCGGTGCGGTACAGGGCGTTGATGACCTCGCAATCCGAGCCGGTGGTGAAATCATAGGTACTCGCTGCACGCAACGCCTGGTGGTTGTAGATCTCGCCGTTCACCGCCAGCGCCAGCGTGCCGTCCCGCGACCGCAGCGGCTGCGCACCCGAAGCCGGATCGACGATGGCGAGGCGCTCATGCACCAGGATCGCACCCGCGTCCACGTGCACCCCGCTCCAGTCCGGCCCGCGATGGCGCTGGCGTCGCGACAGTTCCAGCGCATGCCGGCGCAATGCAGCCAGATCATCGCCCGGTTGCAGGTCGAACATTCCGAATATCGCGCACATCGCCAACTCTCCTCTGGGTGGACGACCGGCCATTGGCGGCCGGTTCGACTTCGCGCGGAACGGCCGCGCACAAAAAACCGAGGCCCGCTTGGGGCGGGCCTCGGTTGCGTATCTGGTGGTGTTTCCTTCAGCTACGCGCGGGCCCGCCAACGGTTGGCGTTATTGTTCGCGCGATTATTGTTGACGGCCGGCACGCACGCACGCGCGGCAAGCGCGTTGGCGTTCAAAAACATGGCGGTCAGGGACGGCACGGGCGCAACTGTTCCAGATTTCCGCAGCGCATGCAAGTGTTCCGTACAGCCTGCCCGCGCGAGAATGCCTGGTTGGGACACGGATCACGAGGAAACCCCATGTCACGCCGCACCATCAACCTTGACGATACCCTCTACGACTACCTGCTGGCACACAGCCTGCGCGAGCACCCCGAGCAGGCTGCACTGCGTGAAGCTACCGCCAAGCACCCACGCGGCGGCATGCAGATTTCGCCCGAACAGGGCCAATTCATGCAACTGCTGGTCAAGCTGATCGGCGCGCACCGCACCATCGAGATCGGCACCTTCACCGGCTACAGCGCGCTGACCGTGGCGCTGGCCCTGCCTGTCAACGGCAAGATTCTCGCCTGCGACGTCAGCGACGAATACACCTCGATCGGCAAGCCGTACTGGCAGCGTGCCGGCGTGGCCAACAAGATCGAGCTGGTGCTCGCCCCGGCCGCGCAGACGCTGGATGCGCGTCTCGCCGCGGGCGAATCCGGCCGTTACGACTTCGCCTTCATCGACGCCGACAAGAGCGGTTACGACGGCTATTACGAGCGCTGCCTGCAACTGGTCCGCCAAGGCGGCCTGATCGCGTTCGACAACGTGCTGTGGAGCGGCGACGTGGCACGCCCCGCGCAGGACGACGACACCCGCGCCCTGCAGGCGCTGAACGACAAGTTGCACAACGACGAACGCATCGACATGGCCATGCTGCCGATCGGCGATGGACTGACGCTGGCACGCAAACGCCCGTGAGTACCGATGACCTTGTGCGTTAAAACTGCGAACACGCGACTATCACGAGTACGTAACGAAGCCGCATGCACATTCTTGGGGCGGTGTCCGAGGGTCAGGACTCCGCCTCGACATCCGGGCCCCAACCAGGAGGCGTCATGAAACGGTTACTCATCGCGGGCCTCGCGCTCGCGCTGCTGGTTCCTGCGTTTGCGCTGGCACAAAGTGCTTTCAATGGAACGTGGAAGACCGACGTTAGCTCAATCAAGAGCTCGGGGGAACCGCTGGTCATCCATCTCAAGGACGGCACATACGAGACCAACTCGCATCCGCCGATCAAGATCAAGGCCGACGGCGCCGATCACGCGGTCACGGGTCACCCGGGATTTGACGCAGTGGCCGTCGAGGTCATCAACGACCACAGCATCAAGCAGACGGAAAAGAAGGACGGCAAGGTTGTGGCCGAGGTTACCGTCACCGTGACGCCCGATGGCAAGACCGCAAACTACGAGTTCACCGACTACACCAGCACGGGCACGACCAACGGCAAGGGTGTGGCGGAACGGGTGGCAAAAGGCGCGCCGGGTTCCAATGCGGTCGCGGGCACCTGGAAGTTCGGGCACATCGAGAACATTTCCGCCAATGGACTGACAGCCACGTACAAGGTCGATGGCGACGACATCAGCTTCAGCACCCCCACGGGAAGTGCCTATACCGCAAAGATCAATGGCAAGGCCGTCCCCTTCACCAATGGCAGGGGCGAGTCGGGCGTCACCGTTGCGGTGAAGCGGATGGGCAAGGATTCACTGCGTGAAACCTGGTATCGCGACGGCAAGGAGACCAGCTACGACACGATGACCGTCGCCGCGGATGGCAAGACGATGAAATCGACCAACCACGATCTGGTGAACCGTACGCACGGATCGTCAATGGCTGAAAAGCAGTAGCGATCGTGCGGTCGCTTACGCGGCAGCGGCTACCGCAGACGATCGTGGCGAAGGCCCGGGTGACCGGGCCTTCGCCGTGTCAGGCGCCCGCGGGCTCGCTATGCCGCACCAGCAGGCGCAGCGATTCGCGGCCCTGCCAGTCGTTCACCACCAGCTCGTAAGCGATCCGCAGCGGCACGCTGGCGGGCAAGCCACCTTCGACATTGAACCACACCGCGTCATGCACGCGGCCATCGCGCGGATCGCGTAACTGCAGGCGGCGATGCGCACCCGTGCTGCCCATCGGCCTGCAATCGACGCATTCGAACACGTTGTCGAACAGCGGCGCCGGAAACCCCTGCCCCCATGGGCCCGCCACCCGCAACTGGCGGGCGAGGTCGAGGTCGAAATCGGCCGGCGCCAGTTCGCCGTCGCTCGGCAACACCGGCTGCAGCGACTCCGGCGCGATGCGTTCGCGCACCACCGCGTCGAACGTTTCCGCGAAGCGCGGGTAATGGCCAAGGCGCAGGCTCAGTCCCGCCGCCATCGCGTGGCCACCAAAGCGATCGATCAGGCCCGGACAACGTGCATCGACTTCGGTGAGCGCATCGCGCACGTGGAATCCCGGCACCGAGCGCGCCGATCCACGCAGCGCATCCGAACCATCGCCCGCAGGCGCGAACGCCACCACCGGGCGATGCAGGCGTTCCTTGACCTTGGCGGCCACGAGGCCCACCACGCCGTGATGCCACGCGGGATCGAACAGCGATACGCCCAGCGCATCGCCAACCTCGATGCCCTCCAGCTTGGCCAGCGCATCCTCGACCATCGAAGCCTGCAAATCACGGCGCTGCGCATTGATGTCGTGCAACGCCGCAGCCAGTTCGCGCGCGTGCGAGGCATCGTCGCTCAGCAGGCATTCCACGCCGATCGACATGTCCTCGAGCCGGCCTGCCGCATTGATGTGCGGCCCGATCGCATAGCCGAGATCGGCCGATGTCGCGGCACGCACATCGCGCCCAGCGACTTCGAACAACGCGGTGATGCCGGGCGACGCCTCGCCAGCGCGCATCCGCCGCAGGCCGCCTTCGACCAACGCACGGTTGTTGCGATCCAGCGGCACCAGGTCGGCCACCGTACCCAGCGCGACCAGGTCCAGCAGGGGCGCAAAATCGATCTCGCCGCGCATGCCCAGTCGCGAACGCAACGCCAGCAGCAGGTAGAACATCACGCCGACGCCGCACAGCGCCTTGCTGGCGAACGCATCGCCGGGAAGGTTGGGATTGACGATGGCATCGGCCAAGGGCAGCGTTGGCCCGGGCAGGTGGTGGTCGGTGACGATGACCTTGCTGCCACGCGCCTGCGCCGCCGCAACGCCCGCAATGGAAGCAATTCCGTTGTCCACCGTGACGATCACATCAGGCGACTGCGCCAGTGACTCGACCAGCGCGGGAGTCAAGCCGTATCCGTGCACTGCCCGATCAGGCACCACGTAGCCGACATTGCGTGCACCCAGCATGCGCAGCCCGCGTACCCCGACAGCGCACCCGGTGGCGCCATCGCAGTCATAGTCGCCGGCAATGACAATGCGGGAATCGCTCGCGACCGCATCGGCAAGCAACTGCGTCGCACGCTCCAAACCACCCAACGCATCGGGCTGCAGCAATCCCGCAAGGCGATGGCCAGCCTCGTCCGGGCAGGCCACACCACGCGCCGCATACAAACGTTGCAACAGCGCATGGGTCCGACTCGGCCAATCATGTGGCGCGACCAATGCCGGTGGACGGCGCACGATCCGCAACGGCGTCGGGGCGCTCATCCGCGCCGCCAGAACCGCAGGCCGTGCAGGTATCGAACGCGATAACGCTCGCCACTTGCGAATACCAGCGAAATCACATTGAAACGGCGTTCGCGCAACCAGCGCCGGAACGACGGCAGGCAAGCCGGAATCGCGTCACTCTGGCCGGGGATGTCCAGGTCGAGCAGCACGTCCCCGTTTCCGCCCGCCGCATCCACGGCTTGTGGCAGTGGCTCCAGCCGCACGGCACCGCCCATTTTCGCCAGTCCGCGCAACACATCATCGGTACTGGCGACGCATTGCAGGCCGGTCTCGACGGTGTCCGGCAAAGTCCCCTCGCCCCAGAACCACAGTGCATTGACGGGAACCTTGCCCGCCGCAGCCCGTCGCGCGTTGACCGGGTGCGCGTGCAACGCGATCTGCGCCTCGTTGAACAGCCGTCGCCACGCGCGCCCGGTATCACCTTCCGGCAGGCAGTCGGCCAGGCTGGCGCCAAGGGCCGCGGCCGGCTCCGTGAACGCCGCGCGCGATTCGCCATCGGGCAAGCGCAGGCACCAGCTCGAAGGCGTGTCCACGACCGGTGCCGCCGCCATTTCGTCGAACAACGGTTGCAGAGCCGCCGCAAGCTCATCCGCATCGGCCGCGGACAAGTCATGGACCGGACACGCCATCAGCCGCGCACCGGTCGCCTCGCTGCGCGCGTAGGCGGGATCGGCACACAACCAGATTCCGCTCGCGGCATCCCCGGCGTGGCAGTGGTGACGCAGGGCCGCCGCGGGAATGGCACGTCCGGAAAACCTGAAGCGCTCACGCACACAGGCTGCACGCGCGTCCCGGATGTCCGGAAGACGGTCGCCCCGTGCCAGCCATGCGCGCCATTCGGGATCGTTCCCGGTGCCCTGCAGCGGTGGCAGCAGCACGTGCAACACGCTCATGCTGTTGCGCCTTCCTGTTCCGCGTAAGCCGCCAGCCACTCGGCCTCCAGCGCCGCCTTTTCCTCGCGCAACGCGTTCTGCGTGCGGCCGATCCCGGCCAGCACCGCGGTGGGCCCCTCGTAGAGCGCGGGATCGGCAAGGCGTTCCTGCAATTCCGCGAGCTCACGGTCGATGGCCACAATGCGCAGCTCGATCTTCTCGATGCGCTTGCGCAGCGCGCGCGTGCGTTCGCGGTCGGCCGCGGCTTCGCGACGGCGCGTGCGTGGATCGGACACCAGATTGGTCGACGCAGCAGCGGGCGCGTCGGCATCACCGCCACGCCCGCGCAACCAGCGCGCGTAGTCATCGAGATCACCGTCGAATGGCCCCACGTGGCCATCGGCGACACGCCAAAAGGTGTCGCACACGAGGCCCAGCAGGTGGCGGTCGTGCGCGACCAGCACCAGCGCACCGGGGTAATCGTTCAGGGCGTCCGCGAGTGCTTCGCGCATGTCGAGATCGAGGTGGTTGGTGGGCTCGTCCAGCACCAGCAGGTTGGGTTTGCGCCACGCGATCAACGCCAGCGCCAGGCGCGCACGCTCGCCACCGGAAAAACCATCCACGGATTCGAAGGCGCGATCGCCCGCGAAATGCCATTGGCCCAGCCAGTCGCGCAGGCTTTGCACCGGCGCGGCGGGCGCAAGCTCACGCAGGTGCTCGAAAGGCGTGTCGCCCGCGCGCAGGCTTTCCACCGTGTGCTGTGCGAAGTAGCCGATCACGAGATCCTTGTGCGCGGTGCGCTCGCCTGCGAGCAGCGGCAGCTCACCCACCAGCGTCTTCACCAGGGTGGATTTGCCGGCGCCATTGGGACCGAGCAGGCCGATCCTGTCCCCGGCCTGCACGCCGAAGCGCACGTCGGACAGCACTGTCGATACCCGCTCATTACCCGTAGGAGGGCCGGAAGGCCCGAACGGGCTTGCGGAATTGTCGCGTATTGGCCCTATCGCGGCTGCCGCCGCTCCTGCATCAACCACGTAACCCGCATCGACGTGCTCCAGTTTCAACATCGACTGCGGCAGGCGCTCGGGCGCCGGGAACGCAAACGAAAACGCGCGTTCCGCCCGTACGGCTTCGGTGCCGGCGAGTTTTTCCAGCCGCTTCATGCGCGACTGCGCCTGGCGCGCTTTGCTGGCCTTGGCCCGGAAGCGGTCGATGAAGGATTGCAGGTGCGCCCTCTCGGCCTGCTCCTTCGCGTGCGCGGCCTGCTGCTGGTGCAGGCGCTCGGCGCGCTGGAGCTCGAAATCGGAATAGTTGCCGGCATACAGCCGCGCCCCGCCCTGCTCGAGGTGCAGCACGTGATCGACGGTGCCGTCGAGGAATTCGCGATCGTGCGAGATCACCATCAGCATGCGCGGATAACGGCGCAGCCACTGCTCCAGCCACAGCACGGCATCGAGGTCGAGGTGGTTGGTCGGCTCGTCCAGCAACAACAGGTCGGACGGTGCCATCAGCGCACGCGCAAGATTCAGCCGCCCGCGCCAGCCGCCGCTGAATGACGCCACCGGTTTGTCATGGTCGCCCGGCTTGAAGCCGAGGCCGTGCAGCAACTTGCCCGCCCGCGCACGTCCGTCGTAGCCGCCCATCGCGTCGATGCGATGGTGCGCAGCGGCGACCGCCGCATGGTCGCCCGCGGAATCGGCGCGTGCTTCTTCGGCGAGCGCGGCAGCGAGTTCCACGTCGCCGCCCAGCACGTAGTCGATCGCGGCATCGGGCAAGGCCGGCGTTTCCTGCGCCACCGATGCGATCCGCAATCCCGCCGGCACGTCCAACGCACCGGCATCGGCTTCGACCTCGCCGAGGATCGCGGCGAACAGGCTGGACTTGCCGCTGCCGTTGCGCCCGGCAACGCCGATCTTCCAGCCGTCGTGCAACACCACGTCCACGCCCGACAACAGCAGGCGACCACCGCGGCGCAGGGCGAAGTCACGGAAGGCAATCACGCGTAACGCACGCTCGTGATTTCGTAGTTGCGCTCGCCCGCCGGTGCGTTGAAGGCGAAACTGTCACCCTCGTTCTTGCCGATCATTGCGCGCGCGATCGGCGACGACACCGCGATCAGGCCCTGTTTGATGTCGGCCTCGATGTCGCCCACGATCTGGTAGGTGACGGTGTCGCCGCTATCGGAGTCTTCCAACTCCACCGTTGCACCGAACACCACCTTGCCGCCGGGGTTGAGCGCCGCGGGGTCGATGATCTGGGCGGTGGAGAGCGCCGCCTCGATCATGTGGATGCGACCCTCGACGAAGCTCTGCTGCTCACGCGCCGCGTGGTATTCGGCATTTTCGCTGAGGTCGCCATGCGCGCGTGCTTCCGCGATCGCGGCAATGATGCGGGGGCGCTCGACGGATTTCAGGCGTTCCACTTCCTTGCGCAGGCGCTCGGAACCGGCTTTGGTCATGGGGGCTCGCTGCATGTGCGTGGCTCCTGGGAATCGGCAATCGCGCGGCGACTCGCGCCGCGCCAACATGGAAGGGGGGATGTGGACGCGCCGGCGTCAGGCCGCGACGGCCTTGCCGCCCTGGACCCGCGCTTCACGCGCATCCAGTCCGGCGTGCAGTTCCTGCAGGCTGATCACGCTGGCGTGCTGGCGGAAATCCAGCGAATGCAGCAGCGCCGCCGCACCCGCCACCGTGGTCGAATAGGTGACGTGCTGCTGCAGGGCCGAACGCCGGATCGAGAACGAGTCGGTGATCGCCTGCCGGCCTTCGGTGGTGTTGACGATATAGGCGATTTCGCCATTCTTGATCGCGTCCACGATGTGCGGGCGGCCTTCCAGGACCTTGTTGATGCGTTCGCACTCGATGCCGTGCTCGACCAGAAAGGCACAGGTGCCGCCGGTCGCGATCAGCGAGAAACCGCGCTTGCGCAGGTCGCGCGCCACTTCCAGCAGGCGCGGCTTGTCGGCGTCGCGCACCGACAGGAACACCTTGCCGCCCGGCGCCGGCGGCGCGATGTGCGCAGCCTCGTGGCCACGCGCAAAGGCTTCGCCGAAGCTGCGGCCCACGCCCATCACCTCGCCGGTCGAGCGCATTTCCGGCCCGAGGATCGGATCGACGTTCTGGAACTTCAGGAACGGGAAGATGGCTTCCTTCACTGACCAGTAATCGGGGATCCGCTCACGCGTCATGCCTTGCGCTGCCAGCGTCTTGCCGGCCATGCAGCGCGCGGCGATCTTGGCCAGCGGGCGGCCGGTGGCCTTGGACACGAACGGCACCGTGCGCGAAGCGCGCGGATTCACTTCGAGGATGTACACGTCCTCGCCCTGGATCGCGAACTGGGTGTTCATCAGGCCGACCACGCCGAGCTCGCGCGCCAGCACCGTGACCTCGCGGCGCAATTCGTCCTGGATCGCGGGACTCAGCGAATACGGCGGCAGCGAGCACGAGGAATCGCCCGAGTGCACGCCGGCTTCCTCGATGTGCTGCATGATGCCGCCGATCAGCACCGCGCCGTCGGCGTCGGCAATCACGTCCACGTCGACTTCCACCGCGTTGTCGAGGAAACGGTCGAGCAATACCGGCGAGGATTCCGACACCCGCACCGCGTCGCGGATGTAGCGCGCCAGGTCCTCGTCCGCATGCACCACTTCCATCGCGCGGCCACCCAGCACGTAGCTGGGCCGCACGATCAGCGGATAGCCGAGTTCGCGCGCCAGCACCATGGCCTCTTCGGCGGTGTGCGCGATGCGGTTCGGCGGTTGGCGCAAACCAAGCTTGTCGATCAGTTTCAGGAAACGTTCGCGGTCCTCGGCCAGGTCGATCGAATCCGACGAGGTCCCGATGATCGGCACGCCCGCGGCTTCCAGCGCACGCGCCAGCTTCAGCGGAGTCTGCCCGCCGTACTGCACGATCACGCCGGTCGGTTTTTCCTTGTCCACGATTTCCAGCACGTCTTCCAGCGTCACCGGCTCGAAGTACAGGCGATCGGACGTGTCGTAATCGGTCGAGACCGTTTCCGGGTTGCAGTTGACCATGATGGTCTCGAAACCATCTTCGCGCAGCGCCAGCGCGGCGTGCACGCAGCAATAGTCGAACTCGATGCCCTGCCCGATCCGGTTGGGGCCACCGCCCAGCACCATGATCTTCTTGCGATCCGTCGGATCCGCCTCGCATTCCTCTTCATAAGTGGAATACATGTACGCGGTGGTGGTGGCGAACTCGGCCGCGCAGGAATCCACGCGTTTGTACACCGGGCGCACATCCAGCGTATGGCGCAAGTGCCGTACTGCGCGTTCGTCGGATTGCAGCAGCGTCGCCAAACGCCTGTCGGAAAAACCCATGCGCTTCAGTTCAAGCATGCGCGCCTTGTCCAGTGCGCGCATGCCGCCCGCGCGCACGTCGGCTTCGGCAGCGATGATGTCCTCGATCGCGGCAAGGAACCACGGATCGATCTTGCACAGGTCGTGCACGGCTTCCAGCGACAAGCCTGCGCGGAAGGCATCGCCCAGGTGGAAAATGCGCTCGGGACCCGGCTGGCGCAATTCGCGCTTCAACAATTCCATGCCTTCCGGCGTCTTCCAGTCGAGTCCGCCGGAATTCAGGCCATCGCGGCCGGTTTCGAGGCCGCGCAAGGCTTTCTGCAGCGACTCGGAGAAGGTGCGCCCGATCGCCATCACTTCGCCCACCGATTTCATCTGGGTGGTGAGGTGCGGATCGGCGGCCGGGAACTTCTCGAATGCAAATCGAGGAATCTTGGTGACGATGTAGTCGATCGACGGCTCGAACGAGGCCGGCGTCTTGCCGCCGGTGATTTCGTTCTTCAACTCGTCCAGCGTGAAGCCGACCGCGAGCTTGGCCGCGACTTTCGCGATCGGGAAACCCGTGGCCTTGGATGCCAGCGCGGAAGAACGCGACACGCGCGGGTTCATTTCGATCACCACCACGCGGCCGTCGGCGGGATTGACGCCGAACTGCACGTTGCTGCCGCCGGTGTCGACGCCGATCTTGCGCAGCACCGCGATCGAATAGTCGCGCAGGCGCTGGTATTCCTTGTCGGTCAGCGTCAACGCGGGCGCCACCGTGATCGAATCGCCTGTATGTACGCCCATCGGGTCGAAGTTCTCGATCGAGCAGACGATGATGCAGTTGTCCGCGCGGTCGCGGACCACTTCCATCTCGAATTCCTTCCAGCCCAGCACCGATTCGTCGATCAGCACTTCATGGGTGGGCGAAAGTTCCAGCCCACGCATAACGATGCGCTCGAATTCCTCGACGTTGTAGGCAATGCCGCCGCCCGTGCCGCCCAAGGTAAAACTCGGGCGGATGATGCACGGGAAGCCGAGCGCAGCCTGGCCTTCACGCGCTTCTTCCAGCGTACGTGCAATCGCGGACTTGGGTGAAGCCAGCCCGATCTCGTCCATCGCGTTGCGGAACAGCTCGCGATCCTCGGCCATGCGGATCGCGTCGCGCGAGGCGCCGATCAGTTCGACGCCGTGCTTTTCCAGCACGCCATGGTCGGACAGGTCCAGCGCGCAGTTGAGCGCAGTCTGCCCGCCCATCGTCGGCAGCAGCGCGTCGGGCTTTTCCTTCTCGATGATCTGCTCGACGGTACGCCAAGTGATCGGCTCGATGTACACGCGGTCGGCCATCTCGGGGTCGGTCATGATCGTGGCCGGATTCGAGTTGACCAGCACCACGCGATAGCCTTCCTCGCGCAGCGCCTTGCACGCCTGCGCGCCGGAGTAGTCGAACTCGCAGGCCTGGCCGATGACGATGGGGCCGGCGCCAATGATCAGGACGGTCTTGATGTCGGTGCGCCTGGGCATGTCAGCGGGCCTCCTGCATGGAACGCGCGAAGCGCTCGAACAAGTAACGGATGTCGTGCGGCCCTGGACTGGCTTCCGGATGCCCCTGGAAACAGAACGCGGGCCGGTCGGTCAGCGCGAAGCCCTGCAGCGAGCCGTCGAACAGCGAAACGTGGGTGGTGCGCGCGTTGGACGGCAGCGTCTTCGGATCCACCGCGAAGCCGTGGTTTTGCGAAGTGATCAGCACGCGGCCGTCATCGAGGTCTTTCACCGGATGGTTGGCGCCGTGGTGGCCGAACGGCATCTTCAGGGTCTTGGCGCCCAGCGCAAGTCCCATCAACTGGTGGCCGAGGCAGATGCCGAACAGCGGGATCTTTGCGTCGAGGAACGCGCACGTGGCCGCAATCGCGTAATCGCACGCGGCGGGATCGCCCGGGCCGTTGGACAGCAGCACGCCGTCCGGTTTCATCGCCAGCACGTCGCGCGCCGACGTCTGCGCGGGCACGAGGGTGATGTCGCAGCCCTGCTCCGCCGCAAGCCGCAGGATGTTCTGCTTCACGCCGAAATCGTAGGCGACAACCTTGTATTGTTTCGACGGATCACGGAAAGCCTGCGCATCCAGATCGTAGGTGCCTGCGTGCCACGCTTGCGACTCGCGGATGCTGACCACCTTGGCAAGGTCCATGCCATTCAATCCGGGGAATGCGCGGGCCTTCGCGACCGCAGCGTCGGTGTCGATGGTTTCGCCCGCCACGATACAGCCGTGCTGCGCGCCCTTG
The DNA here is from genome assembly GCA_018241365.1 of Pseudomonadota bacterium. GTDB lineage: Bacteria > Pseudomonadota > Gammaproteobacteria > Xanthomonadales > Rhodanobacteraceae > 66-474. The sequence continues at coordinate 6,432 of JAFEDX010000022.1, read as the reverse complement.
TCGCGCAGGATGCGCGTCAGCTTGCGGGTATCGATGCCGGCGATCGCGACGATGCCGTGGCGCTTCAGGTAATCCGGCAGCGATTCGCGGCTGCGCCAGTTCGATGCAAGGCGCGGCACGTCGCGCACGATCAGGCCCGCCGCATGCACCTTGTCCGATTCCCCGTCCACTGCATTGCAGCCGGTGTTGCCGACGTGCGGCATCGTCAGCGTGACGATCTGCTGCGCGTAGGATGGATCGGTCAGGATCTCCTGATAGCCCGTCATCGCGGTGTTGAACACCACTTCACCAGACGTCGATCCCGCTGCCCCGGCGGCCTCGCCGTGAAAGAGGGTTCCGTCGGCGAGGGCGAGCAGCGCGGGCATGGGCATGGGCGGATTCCGGATACAAGGTGACCCGCGAGCCGCGCAGGAGCGGGCTCGGGGGATCGGTGATTCAGGCAAGCGGCAATGTTAGCAGAACCTCGGTGTGCGTTCAGGAGCGCCACGCGATGCGGGATACAATGTGCGCATTCTCCGGATGCCGCCCATGCTTGCCACGCCCCTGCTCGACCCGGCCCACCTCGATCGCCCCGACACACTGGTGTGCCACGAACCATTCTCGTTCCTCGTGGCGCACAATCAGCTGCCGGAATCGGCACGCAGCGACCTGGATCGGGACTTCCCGCAATACACCTCGGCAGGTTTCTTTCCCTTCGACGAAAAGGAATGCGGGCCAGCGATCCGCGACCTTGTTGCCGCCGCCACTTCGCCGGCATTCGCGAGCGCGGTGGGCGCGAAGCTCGGCATCGACAACCTTGGCCAGTACCCGACCCTGGTCACCTTGATGCGCAACATGAACAAGCGCCACGGCACCATCCATACCGACAGCAAATCCAAGATCGCCACCGCGCTGATCTATCTCAACCCCAGTTGGCACGACACCAGTGACGGTTGCCTGCGCTTCCTCGCGAAGATCGACGACATCGACGCCACCATCGCGCCCGAAGTGAAACCACTGTACGGCGAATTCGTGATCTTCAAGCGCGCCGACAATTCCTTCCACGGCCACTTGCCCTACGAAGGCGAACGCCGCGTCATCCAGGTCGCCTGGCTGACCAGCGAAGAAGAAAAGCTGCGCAAGACCCAGCGTGGCCTGGCCTCGCGATTCTTCAAGAACATCGCAGGCGGACTCGACCGCAAGTTTGGCGCCAACCGCGACCGCAACGCTGCCCACCGCGGCTGATTGCCACCGCCGATCCGGCGGACGCTTCGCCCGCCCCACTCCTCTTCGACACTCCCCGGCACAGCTGCTTTTGACAGCTGTCCGCCGGCACTTGCGCCGCCCGGCCAAGCAAGGTTAGTGTGCGCCGCGTCACACTCGGGGGAGGCGTGCGCTGACGGACCCGTGGCCATGCCACGCGAAGGTTCCGGAGGAGGTCATGACGTTCCTTCCTGCATGTGCGGCCGCAACCCTTGCCATTTCCGGCATCGCCAGCGCGTACGCGGCGTATGCGGGTGAAGCGTTGGTCACCATCGATTGCACCGACGCCGTTGTACCTGCCGGGATGCAGGCCCCAACGGCGGGTATCAGGGCCTTTGCCCTGTGTTTGCGAACGCGGAGCTGAGCTGCATCGCCGGCAAGTGACGCCGAACGCACCTGGACGGTCTCGCGAACCGCCCACCCCCAATCGTCCGACCGGGGAGCCGAGGATGGCTGCACGTCGATCTCAATCATGATCGGAGGGTGTATGAAAGTTCTGACTGTGTGTGTGGTTGCTGCGCTTGCGGCAGGCACCGTGGGAAGTGCGGTGGCGGCAGATTCGGACAAGGCGGTCGTCTGGCGGGACTACACCGATACCGTGGCCCCCGCCAACCAGCAGGCCTACGAGGCCGGCCTCAAGGCCTACAACCAGTGCCTGGCCGAGCATCACGTCAAGTTCAGCGAGCCCACCGTGGTGCATGAGACCGGCAATGACTACCAGTATTCGAGCGACGTCGGGCCGATCACCTGGGCCGACATGGATACCCTCAATACGGAAGCCAAGGCATGCGATGCAACCTGGCGCGCGCAGGCCAATCCAAACCTGAAGGGCGAAACCAGCGCGTTCATGGTGCTGCAATCCGACATGAGCAACCTGCCCGCAGGCTGGCGGACGGGAACTCCGCCGCCGATCCTGCACGTGATCGACTACACGCTGAAACCGGGACATGACGCCAGCATGGCCTTCACCGATTCGGTCAAGAAAATCGCCACGGCGGCCGCCAAGGCCAAGTGGCCCTACTACTTTATGACGGCGCGGATCGAGGGCGGCGGCGACGGCGCGCCCGATTACATCCTGGTGATCCGGAGCAAGAACTGGGCGGACGTCGGCGCGGAACCGAACCCCGCCCTGTGGAAGATGGTCGCGGGCGTGTACGGCCAGGCCGACGCGGACGCGCTGCGCAAATCGCTCGGCGATTCGATTGCCAAGGCCAGCGACCACTTCGACAGATACAGCGCCGACCTCAGCTATACCGCCAGCAAGTAAACGCAACCCGATCATCCGGGCGGTCGATCGGCCGCCCGGATGTTTTGCGTGCTCCGCGAGCGCGCTTCTTGTGAGGGTTCGTCATGCGCAGATATTCCGGAGTATCGACCGCCGTGGCGGCGATCGTGTTTTCGGTACTTGCCGCGAGTGCGGCCACGGCCGCGAACGGCGGCGCAGCACCATCGGCCGGCGCCACGATCCACGTGACCGTTGGCGCATGCGGCCCCACCACGCGTGCGATGACCATGGTCGAGCCGCAGGCCGTGGATATGTGGGAGGCGCCGGTGGACGCATCGGGCGAGCACGAGCTGATCCTGGCCGTGCACACGGACGCGAGCACTGGCCAGTTCTGCTACACCTATCGATGGCAGGGCGTGGTGCACACCACCGCGCCGGCGATCCACGTGCGGCGCGGCGAACGCTTCGCGATCCGCATCGTGAACGACATCGCGGACCAAAGCCCCGGCGAAGGCGTGCCTTCAACCGACATTCCGCCGTGCAAACCGATGCAGATGTCGATGCCGAACTCACAGGTGCAGCACTGGGTGGGCTATTTGAACCGTGTGATCGACGACCGCTGGTTCGCAACCAAACCGGTCGACACCAACCTGCACATGCACGGTTTCGAAGGCCCGGCGTCGGAGGAGAACGTATTCCTCTCGACGCTGAGCACCCCGATGCACGCCTGCGAATACCGCATCACCATCCCGATCGACCAGCCACCCGGTACCTACATGCTGCATCCGCACGCGCACGGCGCCGCCGATGCGGAACTCGGCAACGGTTTGGCGGGTGTGTGGATCGTCGATCCCGATTCACCTCCGCTTCCGCGTGCCGACGAGCATGTGCTGCTGCTGAAGTATCAGGCCGGCAAACCCAACGATGGTCCCAAACCTTCCCGCGCCGAGGTCGTCGCCTACCTGACATCGGCGGCGAAGCACGAAGCGGCTCTCAAGCCGGCGCTTGCGGTTCGCTACGACCCGTTCGATCCACCGCCGTGGCCATCCGCCGCTCCCATTCGCGTGGGCGGCATTGCGCTTGACGGTTGCGGTGGCCCGTTTGCGGAACCGTTGATAAGCGTGGACGGCGCCGACGCACCCGCCGCGTTGCCGGTTGCGGCCGGCCGCACGCAATTGCTGCGCATCGTCAATGGCACCTCGGGTTCGTCCAAGCTGTTGCGCTTGCGCGATTCGGAGGGCCACGCGCTGCCGTTCGAGCTGGTAGAGCGTGACGGCGTGCCGGTCTCAGGCGATGTGCAACATCCGTACGCGCGTTACCTGTCGATGAAGGAGATCATGCTCTCGCCGATGTCGCGCGCCGCCATCCTGCTGACCGCACCGGCTGGCGCGCATTTCGTGTTGTCCAGCGAACCCTGGTGCCAGGGATATCTTCGCGAGGCGCATCGCGATCTGCTGCGGATCACGGCGGTCGCGAAGGTCGGTGATCCTCCGAACGCGATGCGTTCTTTACCCATTGCCGCTTCGGATACGCCGGCAGCGCGCCTGGTTACCTGGGTCCAAGCGCATCCGTCCATGGTTCATCGGCGCGCCATCACCTTTGCCCAGTATGTTTTCCCCCAGCAAGGCAAGGTCCCGCTGCACATCGCCTACTACATCACCGACACCACCCGTCCGGACTTCCACGAACATCCGATCTGGCCTGTCTATGCGTCCGGCGCGACGGTTCCGTTGAATCCGGACATCGTCGTCAAGCAGGGCACCATCGAGGTGTGGTACCTGATCAACACCACGCTGGAAACGCACGACTTCCACATCCATCAGATGAAATTCGTCGAGGAGAGCAGTTACACCGGCGTGCCGATGACGGTGGATACCGTGTTCCAACGCGTCGGCAAGGCGCTACCGAATCCGCGTGACCCGGACTACCCGCTGATCCAACCGAGCATCACCAAGGTGATCCTCGATTTCCGGGACGTGCCGAAGGGCACCTTCGTGTTCCACTGCCACATGCTTGGCCACGAAGACGCCGGAATGATGGGAACCATCCGCGTGGAGTAGTCACATGGCGCTCAAGCTTGGCTTGGTGGAAATCGGTTGTTGCTGCTCATCCAGTGCGCTGGCACTTGTGGTTTTGTCTGCAACCGGTCTGGCGCCGCAGTCCGGTCTTGCCGCACCTGCTCCGATCGCAACAGCTGCGTGCGGCCCCGTCGCGCATTCGACTGCGGTGGACGAGCCGCAGTCGGTGGACATGTGGGAGGCGCCGGTGGACGCCTCGGGCGACCACGAGTTGATCCTGGCCGTGCATACGGACGAAGGCGGCAACCGGTTCTGCTACGTCTATCGCTGGCAGGGCGCCGTGCACTACGTCGCGCCGGCCATCCACGTGCGGCGCGGCGAACGTTTCGCGGTCCGTATCGTGAACGACATTTCCGGCCCGAGCCCCGGCGAGGACGTCCCCTCCGCGTCGATTCCGGCCTGCCAGCCCATGTCCATGGCGCCCGCACCCGCGCAGCACTGGACCGGCTATCTCAACCACGTCATCGACGATCGCTATTTCGCACCCAAGCCGATCGACACGAACCTGCACCTGCACGGTTTCGAAGGCCCGGCGTCGGAGGAAAACGTCCTCCTCTCGACGCTCAGCACGCCGATGCACGCCTGCGAGTACGTCATCAGCATTCCGCACACGCAGCCGCCGGGTACCTACATCTTCCATCCGCACGCACACGGCGCGGCGGACACGGAGCTCGGCAACGGGCTGGTTGGCGTGTGGATAGTGGATCCCGACACGCCGCAGATCGCGAGTGCGGATCAGCATGTGCTGTTGCTGACCTATCGTACGGGGCAACCGACGGACAGACCGAATCCGCCTGCCGCAAAATACGATGAGCTTTTCTCGGCGATCGCGGCGCACGACGCGGCGATCAAACCCGCGCCACCCGTTCCCTACGATCCTTTCAATCCGCCAGCGTGGCCGAGTGCGATTCCACAACGCCTCGGGAACGTGCTGCTTGCCAGTCAATGCTCTGGTGGCCCCTTCTTCCCGGAATCACTGATCAGCGTGGATGGCGCGAACGCGCCGGCCGCGCTGAAGATTCCGGCAGGACGCACTCAGTTGCTGCGGATCGTCAACGGCACGGCGGACTCTCCCAAGCTGTTGCGCCTGCGCGACGCGCAAGGTCGCGCGTTGCCGTTCGCAGTGGTCGAGCGCGACGGCGTGCCGGTCTCGGGCGACATGCAGCATCCCTATGCGTACCATGTATCGATGCAGGAGTTGATGCTCTCGCCGATGTCGCGCGCCGCCATCCTGCTGACCGCGCCTGCGGGCGCTTCGTTTGTCTTGTCGAGTGAACCGTGGTGCAGCGGGTTCGCAGTCGAGTTGCACCACGACTTGTTGCGGGTCGCCGCTGTCGCCGGCCGGGGAGTCGAGGCACACGCGCTCGACTCCGCCCCTATCTCCGCCAGTGACACACCGGCGGCGAAACTCGTCGCCTGGGTGCATGCACATCCGTCGGACGTACACCGCCGCGCGATTACTTTCAGCGAGTACAGCTTCCCCAAGCGCGGCAAGATTCCGCGGCACTTCGCCTACTACATCACCGATACGACCCATCCGGATTTCCACGAGCATCCCTTCTGGCCGGTTTTTGCACCCGGCGCGACGGTGCCGTCGAATCCTGACGTCGTGGTCAAGCAAGGGACAATCGAGGTGTGGTACCTGATCAATACCACGCTGGAAACGCACGACTTCCACATCCACCAGATGAAATTCGTGCAGGAACGCGACTACAGCGGGATCCCGGTGACGGTGGATACCGTGTTCCAGCCCCTCGGCAAGTTGCTGCCGAATCCCAAGGATCCCGACTACCCGCTGATCCAGCCGAGCATCACCAAGGTGATCCTCGACTTCCGGCACGTGCCAAAGGGCACCTTCGTGTTCCACTGCCACATGCTTGGCCACGA
>JAFEDX010000222.1 GCA_018241365.1 Pseudomonadota bacterium | reverse complement strand
CGCCGTCACGGCGTTCCTCGGCCAGCACAAGCTCGGCAAGGACGACATCGCGTTCCGCAACGTGCAGGTTACCGACCGCGCCGCGCAGATGTATGGCAACCAGCAGTACAAGACCCGCTTCATCGTCACGGGCACCATCATGGTGCGCACGAAGAACGTCGATGCGGTCGCGGCCGCGGCGCAGGACACCGGCGCGTTGATCGCGCAGGGCGTGGTGCTGGGTGATGCCAACGGCGGCAACGACGAAGGCCCGACCTATCTGTTCGACGGCATCAATGCGTTGAAGCCGTCGATGATCGCCGAGGCGATGAAAAATGCGCGCGAAGCGGCCGAACAGTTCGCGCACGATTCCGGCAGCAAGCTGGGCGGCATCTGGCGCGCCAACCAGGGCGTGTTCCAGATCCTGCCGCGCGACAAGGCGCCGATGCTGCAGGAGGACAAGCAGGTCGACAAGACCGTGCGCGTGGTCGCGACGCTGGACTACACCTTGAAGGATTGACCGCTCATCGCCGTGGTTTGGCGCGGTGCGTGGGTGTGGCGTTCCATGGATCGTCTGGCCATGGATGGCGCGGATAGCGTCCCTTCAATTCCTTTTTCACTTCGGCGTAGGTGCGGTCCCAGAAGCCGCGCAGGTCTTGGGTGACCTGGATAGGGCGGCCGGCAGGTGAGAGCAGGTGCAGCGTCACCGGCACGCGGCCGTGGGCGATGCGTGGCGTCTCGGCGAGACCGAACAGTTCCTGCAATTTCACGGCGAGCACGGGTGCGGGCGTTGCCGCATCCGATTCGATGCCTGCGCCTGGGCGCGCGTGCGCCTCGGCCGATGCGTAGTCCAGTTTGCGCAGCATGCCGCTTGGCACCATGATCGCCTCGGGTGCGGCCTCGTCCAGCAGCTTGCGCTGGCGGTAGTCGAGCAGCGCAGCGAAGGCTTCGGCCAATTCTCCAGACGACAGCGCGGCGAGTTTGCGTTTGCCGTGCAAGGCCGGTGCGAGCCAGGTTTCCAGCGTGCCCTGCAAAGCCAGCCCGGATACGTCCGGCAAGCCCGCTTCCGGCATCGCGGTGCGCAGCCAGGCGATGCGCGCGCGCAGCCGTTGCGAGGCTTCGCTCCACGGCAAGGCATCAAGGCCGCGTGCGCGGATCGTCGCCAGCAGCGCAGGCAAGGCGTCTTCGGCGGAGGCTGGAACCGTGCGGCGATCCAGCACAATGGCATCGAAGCGGCGTTCCTCGAATGCTTCGACCACGTCGTGGTCGTTCTGCCGCACCACGCGCTGGTGCGTGATGCGTTGCGGGTAATCGCAATCCAGCAAGGCCGGATCGAATGGCGCCGCGGCAAGAATCAGGCTGTCGCGCGTGTCGAATCGGGCCTCGACGACGATCAGCCACGGCTCGCCGAACAACATCGATGCTTCGTGCAGCCGGGCGCCGCGACCGTTGGCGAGCAGGTAGCGGCGCGGATCGCGTGCATCCTGTCTGGCGGCGCGATCCGGAAAGGCATGCAGCAGCAGGTTGCCGACCGTGAGTGACTCGGGCGTGCCGCTGGCGCCATGGTGTACGCCGAGGCGGCGACGCCAGCCTCGCGCAGTCTGCTCGATCGCCGCGAGTGCGCCGGTGTCGACGTCATGCGCCGAACGTGAACCGGCGTCGCGCCACGCGTGCAATGCAGCCACGCGCGCGCGCAGGTCGTCATGGAAACCGCCACGCAGGGGCGAGCGCGATTCCAGCAGGGACAGCAGATCGGCGACCAGCGCCCGCATGGGTTCGGCTGCGCGCAGCGCCGCGGCCGCCATGCGCGGCTCCGTGCCCAGCCGCAGCATGTCGCGACCCAGCGGCGTGATGCGCAGGTCGTCGTCCAGTGCGCCAAGGCGTTGCAGCAGTTCGCGTGCCTGCGCCAGCGCACCGGCGGGCGGTGGGTCCAGCCATCGCAACGCCGACACCGCGTTCGCGCCGATACCCCAGGCCGCAAGGTCCAGTGCCAGTCCCGACAGCTCCACTTGCGCAATCTCCGGCGTGCGCGAGGGTTCGAGGCGTTGGCTCTGTGGCCACAGTCGATATGCGCTGCCGGGCGCAACCCGCCCGGCGCGTCCGGCGCGTTGGTCGGCGGAGGCTTGCGAAATGTTGACCGTGGCGAGGCGGGTCAATCCCGAGTTCGGGTCGAAGCGCGGTTCACGCGCGAGCCCGCTGTCGATGACCGCGCGCACGCCCGGTACGGTGACCGAAGACTCGGCGACGTTGGTGGCGAGGATCACGCGGCGTACGCCGGCGTCGGCCGAACCCAGCGCAGCCTGTTGTTCAGCCAGCGCCAATTCGCCATGCAGCGGCAGGACTTCGATACCCGGAATGTCGCCGAGCAGGCGTTGTGCCTGGGCGATCTCGCGGCGTCCCGGCAGGAACACCAGCGCGTCGCTGTCGGTATCGGCCAGCGCCTGTTCGACCGCACGTCGCAGACGCGCTGTCAACGGTTCGTCGCGTCGCGCAGCCGGATATTCGATGTGCACCGGAAAGCTGCGGCCATCGCTGCGCAGCACCGGTGCATTCAACCACCGCGCCACGCGCTCGCTTTCCAGCGTCGCCGACATCACCACGATGCGCAGGTCAGGGCGCAAGGATGCCTGCACATCCAGCGCCAACGCTGCGCCGAGATCGCTGGCCAGATGCCGTTCGTGGAATTCATCGAACAGGATCGCTCCAATTTCCGGCAGTTCCGGATCGTCCTGCAGCATGCGGGTCAGGATGCCTTCGGTGACCACGATGATCCGCGTCGCCGGGGAGACGCGTGATTCGAAACGGATCCGGTAGCCGATCGTTTGTCCGACTGCCTCCCCGCGTTGCGCCGCCATGAATTCCGCTGCCGCGCGCGCCGCGATCCTGCGCGGCTCCAGCATCACGATTTGCCGGCCTGCCAGCCACGGCTCATCCAGCAGCGTCGGCGGCACCTGGGTGGTCTTGCCGGCGCCGGGCGGTGCTTCCAGCACCAGCCGGGGATGCTCGCGCAGCGCTGCGCGGATGCGCGGCAACAAGGGCGCAATGGGGAATTCGGCGTGTCGCATCGTGACATTCTAAGCGCCGATCCGCGTGCGTCCGGCGGTGCGCAGGGCCTGCCGTAGAATGGCCGCATGCATCTGATCGACATTGGCGCCAACCTCACCCACGAATCCTTCCGCCACGATTTTGGTGCGGTGCTTGAGCGCGCGCACAAAGCGGGTGTGGAGAAGTTGATCGTCACCGGTGCTTCGCGCGCGGGCAGCGAGCACGCGCTGGAACTCGCGCGTGCACACCCCGGCGTCTTGTTTGCCACGGCCGGCGTGCATCCGCACCACGCGGGCGACTACGGCGCCGACACCGATGCGTTGCTGCGGGCGCTGCAGCGCGAACCGGAAGTGCGTGCGGTGGGCGAGACCGGGCTCGATTACTACCGCGACCTCTCGCCGCGTCCAGCGCAGCGGGCGGCGTTCGAAAAGCAGCTCGCGATCGCGGTCGAACTGCACAAGCCGTTGTTCCTGCACCAACGCGATGCACACGGCGATTTTCTTGCGCTGCTGAAGGCGGTGCGCGACCGCGTGCCGGCGGTGGTGGTGCACTGCTTCACCGACCAGCGCCGCGCGCTGTTCGATTACCTCGACCTCGACTGCCACGTCGGCATCACCGGCTGGGTTTGCGACGAACGCCGCGGCTTGCACCTGCGCGAGCTGGTGCGCGAGATCCCGGCGAATCGCCTGCTGCTGGAAACCGACGCACCCTACCTGCTGCCGCGCGACATCCGTCCGCAGCCTTCGCACCGGCGCAACGAGCCCATGTACCTGGCGCACATCAATGAAGTCGTCGCCGGTCTGCGTGGCGAAACGGTTGAAGTAACCGCCGCACAGACCACTGCCAACGCCAGCTTGTTCTTCGGCATCCCGGTGTAGGAGCCTGCGTGCAGGCGAGCGCAGACTGTCGGCGAAACGACTGGCGGCTGTCGCGAGCACGCTCGCTTCTACTTGACGAGTCGCCACTGCCCCGGCGCCAACCCGTCCAGTGCGTACCCGCCTATACGCGTGCGGACGAGCCGCAGCGTCGGCAGGCCGACCGCTGCAGTCATCCTGCGCACCTGGCGATTGCGGCCTTCGCGGATCACGAGTTCGATCCATGCGTCGGGCACCGTCTTGCGGAAACGTACCGGTGGGTCGCGTGGCCACAGCCACGCGGGCGTGGGTTCAATGATGCGCGCCTCGGCCGGACGCGTCATGCCATCGTTCAGCGCGACGCCCGCGCGCAAGCTGCGCAGGGCGGCGTCGCTCGGTGAGCCTTCCACCTGGATCAGGTAGGTTTTCGGCAACTTGTGGCGCGGATCGGTGATGCGGTGCGCGAGCACGCCGTCGTCAGTGAGCAACAGCAGGCCTTCGGAATCATGGTCCAGCCGGCCAGCCGGATAGACGCCGGGCGGCAGCCCGAATTCCGCCAACGTATGCCGTGGCGGTGTGCTGCGGTCGGTGAACTGGCACAGGACGCCGAAGGGTTTGTTGAAGAGGACGAGCATCGCGCGGCGTGTGTCCGGTCAATGCGCCGAAGTCGCGGATGCGGGGATCGCGACACGGGTGGCCGGCGCCGCGCTTGCCGCGGATGCAGGATCGTCGGCTGTGTCGGCGTCGGGCGCTGCCACCGTGTAACCACGTGCCTGCAGGGCCGCCAGATAACCGTGCGGGTCGAGCACGGCGTGCATCGGCAGCATCGCGAAGCTCTGGGTGTTGCTGGCCAGCGCGGCATCGGCCGCGGCCAGCCACGCGCTTTCGAGGCGCGCGGGCAGGTCGTCGATGCCGAGCGACTTGGCAAAGCCGGCGCCGGTGATCGCCGACTGGCAAGTCTCGCGGTACGCGCTTTCCGGCAGCTTGCGCAAGGTTTCGATGTCGCCAGTGGCCCAGGCGTTGGCGCGTGCGCGGAAGTTCGGCAGTTCGTGCTCGACCGCGTCCAGCACCAAGCCGAGGCAAGCGATGCCGTCCGGTCCCTGCGCCGCGAGCGACTTGACCGCCTGGCGTGGTTCCTTGATTTCCAGCGTGGTCTCGGGCTTGACGAGTTTGACGCCGTGCTGTTTCGCCAGTGCAGCCACGGTATCGTCGATCTCGCCGTTGCCGCGCAGGTTGTTCGCCTTCAGCGCCTGCTTCATCAATTTCGACGCGGCCATGATCGGCCGGTAGCGATCGATGCCGCGCTCGTCGCCGAAGTAATGCTGCCTGGCGGATTCCCAGCGTGAATACAGCCAAGGCGGCAACACCTCCTGCAGGGTCTTGCCGTCCGGATTGCGCTGCGCGCGATACACCGACGGCAGCAGGAACAGCTTGCCGAACCAGTTGGTGTCGACCTTGAGCTTGACGCCCGGCGATTCGATCACCGCCTGCGATGCCGCGATGGTTTGCGCGACCTGGTTCGATTGCCAACGGAGGCCGCCCGGGAGTGTCGGCACCACGCCGAGGATCCACAACACGTGCCCGCCACGTGTGACCTTCCACAACTCCGGGCCCGGCATCACGCCGGTGACGGTCATGGCCTGCAAGGTGGTGATCGATGCACCGGACGCAGGCTGGGCAGTGCTGGCCGCGGGTGCAGGGGTTTGTGCGAAAGCAACCGCGCAGGCGAGCAGCAAGGCGGGCGTGACGAAAGGTGTTGGCATGCTGCAATGATCGCAGCACTGCCGTGCAAGTTCCCTGACCGCGTCCGATTCGACTGCTTGGCGGGACGCGCCCAACCCGCGACAATGGCGGTTTGCACGCCCTGGCCAAGGAGCCCCCATGCCCGCCTCGCCCACCATCATCTATACCTTGACGGATGAAGCGCCATTCCTGGCGACGGCTTCGCTGCTGCCGATCATCGAAACGTTCGCGGGTCCGGCGGGCGTGCGGCTGGAGACGCGCGACATCTCGCTGGCCGGGCGCATCCTGGCGCAGTTCCCCGATGCGCTGGGGGCTGACCAGAAAGTGGCCGACGACCTGGCCGAGCTGGGTCGCCTGGTGCTGGCTCCGGAAGCCAACGTCATCAAGTTGCCCAACATCAGCGCTTCGGTCCCGCAGCTGAAGGCCGCGATCACGGAATTGCAGGGCAAGGGTTTCGCGTTGCCCGACTATCCGGACGAACCGAAGGATGACGCCGAGCGCGCAACGCGCGCACGTTACGACCGCGCCAAGGGCAGCGCGGTGAATCCGGTGTTGCGTCAAGGCAACTCCGACCGGCGCGCGCCTGCGTCGGTGAAGGAGTATGCGCGCAAGCATCCGCACAAGATGGGCAAGTGGAGCGCGGATTCGAAGACCCACGTCGCGCACATGGACGCGGGTGATTTCTACGGCTCGGAGAAATCGGCGACGCTGGGCCAGGCCGGAAGCTTGAAGATCGTGCTGGATGGCGCGGACGGCCAGCAGCGCGTGCTGAAGGAGGGCATCAAGGTCCAGGCGGGCGAGATCGTCGATGCCGCGGTGATGTCGCGGCGCGCGCTGGCTGCATTCATCGACGCCCAGATTGCTGACGCGATGGCCAAGGACGTGCTGTTCTCGGTGCACTTCAAGGCCACCATGATGAAGGTGTCCGACCCGATCATGTTCGGCGTGGTGGTGGACGAGTTTTACGCCGACGTACTGCGTGAGCATGGCGATGAATTGAAGCGTGCGGGCTTCAACCCCAACAATGGCGTGGGCGATCTCTACGCCGCGCTCGCGAAGTTGCCGGAAGATCGACAACAGGTCATCCGGAGCGCCATCGCGGCGCAGTATGCGCAGCGCCCCGCGCTCGCCATGGTCAATTCCGACAAGGGCATCACCAACCTGCATGTGCCGTCCGACGTGATCATCGACGCCTCGATGCCGGCGATGATCCGCGACTCCGGCAAGATGTGGAACGCGAAGGGCGAGCGCGAGGACTGCAAGGCCGTCATCCCCGACCGCTGTTACGCCGGCATCTACGAAGTGATGATCGAGGACTGCAAGGTGCACGGCGCGTTCGATCCCGCGACGATGGGCAGCGTGCCCAACGTGGGCCTGATGGCCGACAAGGCGGAGGAATACGGTTCGCACGACAAGACCTTCCAGATCCCGGTCGCTGGCGTGGTGCGCGTCATCGACCAGGACGGCAGGCCCGTCTTCGAACACAAGGTCGAGGCAGGCGACATCTGGCGCATGTGCGAAACCAGGGATGCGCCGATTGCCGATTGGGTCAAGCTGGCGGTGTCGCGCGCGCGCCTGTCGAACACGCCGGCGGTGTTCTGGCTCGATCCGCAGCGCGGTCACGACGCACAGGTCATCGCCAAGGTCGAGCGGTACCTGAAGGACCACGACACCACCGGCCTCGACATCCTGATCATGACGCCGGAAGACGCCATGCTGCATGCGCTCGTGCGCATCCGCCGTGGCGAGGACACCATTTCGGTGACCGGCAACGTGCTGCGCGATTACCTCACCGACCTGTTCCCGATCATGGAGCTCGGCACCAGCGCCAAGATGCTCTCGATCGTCCCGCTGATGGCGGGCGGCGGCCTGTTCGAGACCGGCGCGGGTGGCTCGGCGCCCAAGCACGTGCAGCAGTTCGTCGCAGAGGATTTCCTGCGCTGGGATTCGCTCGGCGAGTTCCTCGCGCTCGGCGCTTCGCTGGAACACCTTGCGCGCCAGGTCGGCAACGCGCGTGCGGCGGTGCTGGCGTCGGCGCTGGACAAGGCCACCGGCCGGTTCCTAGAAACCAACAAGTCGCCCGCGCGCGAAGTGGGCGGCCTCGACAACCGCGGCAGCCATTTCTACCTCGCGATGTACTGGGCACGTGCGCTGGCCGACCAGCAGGACGACGCCGGACTCGCCGCGCGGTTCGCGCCGCTCGCAGCGCGCCTCGAAGCGGACGAAGCCGCCATCGTCGGCGAATTGAAGGCGGTGCAAGGCAAGCCGGTCGACCTTGGCGGCTACTACCGTCCCGACCTGGCCAGGGTCGGCGCGGCGATGCGGCCCAGCGCCACGTTCAACCGGGCCTTGCAGACACTGCAACGAAGCGCATGAGCCGGCGGTAGCGACAGTCGGCAAGCGCAGCGCATTCGCTATCGTCACAGGGTCGAACAGGCTCTACTTTGCGCGCGCTCAACGCGCCGGACCACGATTCACGATGCGATCGATCAGTGCGGTCGTGGATTTTCCGGACAACAGCGGCACGAGGACGACGCGCCCGCCGGCGGATTCCACCAATTCACGCCCCACCACCTGCTCGACCCGGTAGTCCCCGCCCTTCACCAGGATGTCGGGGCGGATGGCTTGCAACAACTCGAGGGGCGTGTCTTCTGCGAAGATCGTGACGGCATCGACGCAACCCAGCGCCGCCAGCATCGCGGCGCGCTCGTGTTCGGAGACCAGCGGCCTTTCGGTTCCCTTGAGCCTGCGCACGGAGTCATCGCTGTTGACCGCCACGACCAGGACGTCCCCATGTTGCGCTGCCTGGTGCAGCAGCGAGAGGTGGCCGGCGTGGAGCAGGTCGAAGCATCCATTGGTGAACACGATGCGCTTGCCGGCATTCCGCCAATGCCCCACCTGTGCCATGAGCTCGTCGCGGTCCAGCACTTTGTGGTCGCTTTCACCTCCCAGGAATTCGACGATCTCACCGGGCGTGACGCTGACCGTCCCGACTTTGCCCACGGTGATGCCAGCGGCCGCGTTGGCCAAGGTCGCTGCTTCGACGAGCGTCGCTTCTGCCGCAAGCACGGTGGCCAGCAGCGCCACGACGGTATCACCCGCACCGGTTGGGTCGAACAATGCGCGCCCGCGCGCCGGAATCACTTGATGGGGGCCCCGGGCTGGCGCCACCAGCATGCCGCGCCCGCCCCGCTTGACGACCAGCGCTTCGGCGCCGATGTCACGGGCAAGCCATTGGGCGCACTCGGCAATGGATGCGGCATCCTCCGGATCGAACGTCCTGCCCGCGGCGACTTCCAACTCGTGCAGGTTGGGCGTGAGGATGCTTGCCCCGCGATAGGCGTCGAAATCGCGCTGCTTGGGATCGACCACGATGCGGGTGTTGGCCGAGGCGGCGATTTCCCGTATGCGGCCAATCAGCGCCGGTGTCAGCACACCCTTCGCGTAATCGCTCAGGATGACGACGTCCGGGGCACGGACTTCGCGCAGGCGCTCGAGCATCCAGTCAATGGCATCGGCGGGACAAGGCGCGGTGTCCTCCCAGTCGAGTCGGACCAGTTGCTGGTTGCGGGCGAGCGTGCGCAACTTGCGTGACGTGGGCCGCCCCGTGAGCTGCCGGACCGCGCGCACGTCGATGCCGGATTCCCGGCAAAGATCCAGGACACGACCGCCGGCCACGTCGTTTCCCACCAGCCCCGCGAGCGCGACCTGCGCGCCCAAGGCCCCGACCTGGCATGCCACGTTGGCGGCGCCACCGAGGCGGTCTTCGAAGCGCTGCACGCGCACCACCGGCACCGGCGCTTCGGGGGAAATGCGGGCTACGTCGCCAATGACGTACTCGTCGAGCATGATGTCGCCGACGACCCATACCGCGAGATCGCATGCCCGCGCGAGGATTTCATGCAGGGATGGACGCTCCGGCGCCGTGGTCTGATGGTTCATTGCCGGACCACCCCGCGTAGCTGCCCGCAAAACGTGTCGGCCATCGCGTGCATGCGCGCGCCATGAACTTCCAGATCGGCAAGCGTGTGTATGACCGAAGCGGGCATCCGGGTTTCTCAGCGATAGATGTCGGGTTGCGACAGATAGTGTTGGACATAGAGACGCACCCCTTCTTCAATCGACTTGAAGGGTTGCGTGAACCCGGCTTCGCGCAAACGAGCGACCCGTGCCTGCGTGAAGTACTGATACTGGCTGCGCAGCACCTCGGGCATGTCCTTGTAGCGAATGCGAACCGGACGATCGAGTGCCGCGAACAGCGCGCCGATCAGGTCGGCGAAGCTGCGCGCTTCGCCGGTGCCCACGTTGAACAGTCCGTTGACGGCCGGGTGATCGAGCAGCCAGAGCACCACGTCGACACAGTCGCCCACGTACACGAAGTCGCGCTTCTGCCCGCCGTCCGTGATGCCGGCGCGATACGACTTGAACAACCCCACCTCATTCCCCGCGGCGGCCACGGGGTAGGCGTGGGCGACCACGCTCTGCATCCTGCCCTTGTGGTATTCGTTCGGCCCGTACACGTTGAAGAACTTGAGGCCCGCCCACTGCGCTGGCAGCGCTTCGCCGTCGGCCACCGCGCGCGCGACGCACCGGTCGAACAGGTGCTTGCTCCAGCCGTACAGATTCAGTGGCCGCAACCTGGCCAGCGCTTGCGGCGAGCCGTCGTCGTCATAGCCCCGCTCACCGGCACCGTAGGTTGCCGCGGAAGACGCATACAGAAAGCGCTTGCCGTGCCGGGCGCACCATTGCCACAGGTACCTGGATAGTCCGAAGTTCGTGCGCAGGACCAAGTCGGCATCGGTGGCATCGGTGGCGGAGATGGCGCCCATGTGGATCACCGTTTCCAGCTGGTCCCGATGTTTTTCAAGCCACCCATCCAGCCGTTCCGGATGGACGATGTCGGAGAGCTCGGCCTTGGCGAGGTTTCGCCATTTCCCCTCGCTGCCGAACTCATCGCACACCGCTGTCGCAATGCCACGCCCGGAAACCGCGGCAACGATGTTGGAACCGATGAATCCGGCGCCGCCGGTGACGAGCATCATGCGTGTGATCCGGCTTTTGGGAGATTGGTGACGACCGTGGCGGGTTCAGGGTACGAGTCTGGCGAGCGCTCCTTTCGATTCTCTTGCGGAACCGTCGGCCCGGACTCGCGGCCGGTGGAGGCGAGCAAGCTTTCCATGTGTGTGCTGGCCAGCCGTGCGATCTCTTCCGGAGTTTTTCCGTTGGTGACGAGCGCCCGGCTGCCGCGGCCGTAAGGTTCGTATTTCGGCACTTCCGTGACCGAGAACAGGCCGAGGGTCGGCGTGCCGCTGGCGCTGGCGAGGTGCATGACCCCGCAATCGGCGCTCACGAAGCAGGTCATGTTGGAGATCATGGCCGCCACATCGCGCGGGTTGCGCGAACAGAAGGTCGGCAAATCCAACGCAAGCCGGGGCTGGCCATCCGGCGGCAATATCTCGAAGAACGCGCAGTCGGGATGGTGGGCGCGCACCTCGGCGATGAAACGTTGCCACCAGTCACGCGGATAACGTTTCCCCCCGGTGGCCTCGGCGAACACGCCGACGACCAATTGCGCGTGCGACTTGCCGTGGGCGCGCAGCAAGCCGTCCAGCACTTCCCGCGGCTGCTTCCGCTCGTCCGCCGAGAGCCGGATATCCAGTTCCGGAAAATCGCGCTCCGTATCCGGCGGACGGCGCGCCGATGCACTGCGCAGCAGGTACACCGGCCACTGCGCCATGTGCTTGGGTGCATGCAACATCGCAGTCCGTTCTTCCGGGTCGTCAACGGTGCCGTCACGCGGAAGGCCGATCACGTGTTCCGCGTTCGCCAGCACCACCAGCAGGCGGCTGGATTGCGAGGCCTCGCAGGGATCCACGGCCAGGTCGTAATGGGCGCGGCGAATCTGCAGCGCCGTGCGCACAAGCGTCAGCGGATGCCGGATCATCCGGCGCGACAGCGCATAGATGTGTTTGACATTGCCGAACGCGCCGAACAGTGCGGCGCCATCGTCTCCGGCCAGGACCATGTCGACTTCCGCATCCGGAAACGCCCGTTGCAATTCCGCCACCAGCGGCGTGAGCAGCAGCAGGTTGCCCAGCCGGTGATTCGGGCGGCATACGAGGATGCGTCGAATTTCCCGCTGGGACAGATCCCTGGTTTGCCGCAGGCGCGCACCGCGGGTCCGGAACAGCGGCAGCAGCGCATTGCGGACGAGCCGTCGGCGCAGTTCACTGTAGCGTTGGCGATTCGCTGTCATCTCGGCAATTACCTGGAAGCCCACACGGCATGAGGCGTCGCGTCACCGGATCGCTTGGCCGCTTCGCTGCCGCTGGTTGGATGCTCAGAAGCGATGGATGAACCCCACCTGGAAGCCGCCGGGCAGCCAGCCGAGGATCAGGGGCGAATTGCGACGTGCGGCCCAGATACCGACAGCCGTGCCGAGCGCCCAGCCGGCCAGCACGTCGCTCTGCCAGTGGCCACGCGCCTTGACCCGCCCGATGGCGTCGTACAGCGGCAACAGTTCCAACGCGTATACCGCAGGATGATCGTGGCCGTAGGCCACCACGAACGGCGTAACCGCGCCGGCGATCGCGGTGACTTCGCCGCTGGGGAAGCTCTGGTAACGCGTGCCCTTGAACCACATGTTCGGATCGCTCGTCTGCGAGGGCCGTTCGCGCTGGAACGTCCATTTCGCGGCCTGCGAAATAGCCGACGACACCGCCATCGAATCCAGCGAACGCCAGAACGTGTCGCCCAGCTTGTCCTGGTCGCCGAACGCGAGCGAACCGCCCACCACAGTGAGGATGGTCGCACCCATCAATGCCTTCTGGTTGCTGCGCGCCCAGATGCCGCTGTTGTCGTAGGCGATGCGATGGTCGATGCCGAACGGACCGCTTCCGGCCAGCACTGCGCGCACCGGCGCCGCCGTGCCGAGGCAGAGCAGGAACAGCGCGGCGAATCGCCGCAGGCAGGAATCGGAACGCATGTCGTCCATCGTCCGGAGGCGATGAACGGCATTTATGACCACGCTCGCTTAGCGCCTGCTTAGTCGAAGCTTTCGCGAATCTTGCATGCCTGTGCGGCGGGCCACGCAGGTGGCCGGTGCCAGCATCGTCCAGGTCAGGAATCGGTGCCGGTCATGACCGCATGCAGCAGGCCGTCTTGCAACGACACGCGATAATGCGCGATACGCTTGCCTTGGTCCTGGATCACGTCCACGTCCACGCGCGCGTTCGCACCGTGTCCCGCGGCGCTGGCTTCCAGCGCGGGTCCGCCGCCGGCACGTTCGGCCGCGGCGATCGCCTCGCCAAACACGAGCTTGCTGCCGACGAGTGCCTGCGCGCCCTGCGCGTCTTCGCCACGTGCCGCGCTGCTGCCCAGCAACTTGCCGGAGGCATCGTCGATACGCAGTTCGAGCTTGTCGTTGCCGCGCACTACATCGACTTCGTACCAATGCCCGCCGTTGCGGGTTGCTTCCATCCCGTAGCCGTAGGCGCGGCCGCCGCCACCCTCGGCGATCTGCACGGCTCGAGTCGGGGTGATCGGGGCTTTCAGGACTGCGGCCATTTCCAGTCGGTCACCGGCCTCGATGTGGCCGGCGAAAGCCGTTGAGGTAATGCACAACGCGAGTGACAGGACGACCAACCGGACCGGGATGCGCTGCATGCTGCAACCTCCTTGCGTAGCGGAGGTGCCATGATCCGGCACGAAGCTTCGCACCTGCTTTGCATCCGCTTAGCGCACGCTTAGTGGAGGCCGGAATGACATGCTGCTAGTTTGCACAAAGCACCATGGGAGCAGCATGCATGCAACGGCTTGATCCGGGCGTACCCGGCTTTCCTGCAGGGAGGCGGCGGTGAAACTTCTTCTGGTCGAGGACTCGGAACGCCTGCGCGGTACTTTGGCGCGCGGCCTGCGCGGCGCCGGGTTTACCGTAGATGCCGCCGCTGACGGTGTGGAAGCCAACGGTTTCCTCGCGGCTTACGACTACGACTTCGTCGTGCTCGACCTTGGCCTGCCGCGGCTGGATGGTTTCGGCGTGTTGCGCGCGCTGCCTGCGGGCGGCGCGCGTCCGCGCGTACTGGTGCTGTCGGCACGTGACCAGGTGGGTGATCGCGTCGAAGCCCTGAACGCGGGTGCCGACGATTACCTGGTGAAGCCATTCGCGTTCGAGGAACTGCTGGCACGCCTGCACGCTTTGGCGCGCCGGCCCGCCGAAACGCGGGCGGATGTGCTCGAACACGCGGGTGTGCGGCTTGATCCGCAGGCGCACCAGACCACCGCGAACGGCACGGCTTTGCAACTGACGCCGCGCGAATTCGCGTTGCTGGAATTGCTGCTGCGCCACCGTGGCAGGGTGTTCACGCGTGCGGAAATCCTGGAACGCATCGCCGGCAGCGACAGCGAAGCCTCCGACCGCAGCATCGAAGTGGTGGTGTTCGGCCTGCGCCGCAAGCTTGCCGACACGGGTTGTGCCAACCTGATCGAGAACCGGCGCGGTGCGGGCTACCTGATCCCATGATGACGCGTTCGGGCACATTCTCGCTGCGCGCGCGCTTGACCTGGTTGCTGGCGGCGGTGGTGCTGGTGGCTTTGGGCGGGGCTGCGAGAATCGTGGATCTGCGGGCGGACAAGGACATCAGGCAGCGTTTCGACATCTCGGTGCTGGCGCGTGCGCAATCATTGGCGGCCGCCGTCGAGACTGAGTACGAACGCGAGGGCCCTGAACTGATCCCCGCAGTGGGCGTGTTCCCTGGCACCACCGGGCGCAGCTGGTACGTGTTGCGGTGTGGACAACGGGTGCTGGCACGTACCGCGGATGTGCCACCCGAAGGGCCGGTTGCAGATTCACCGACGTTTTCCCATGCAACCCTGGTCGGCTATTCGTTGCGGGTGGTGTCGCTCCGCGTGCAGATGGAACAGCCGGCCCGGCGGGGCGCATCGGTGGCAGATGCGCCCTGCACGCTTCACTACGCCGTGGACCGTGGACCGCTCGTGAGGCTTTTGCACAGCCTTGACGCCATCCTGCTGGTCAGCCTGCTGGGGGCCTGCCTGTTGGTACTGCTGGTCACGCCCTGGGTGGTGGGCAAGGGTTTGCGGCCGCTGTCGGAACTGGGCCATGCGATGGCAGGCATTGGTCCCGATGCGCCCGGTGGCCGCCTGCCGGCCAGCAACACCACCGAACTGGTGCCGCTGGTCACGCGCTTCAACGAGGTGCTGGCGCGCATGGATGCCGGGCTCGCGCGCGAGCGCCAGTTTGCCTCGGGCCTCGCGCATGAATTCCGCACACGGCTGGCGGAACTGCGTGCGCTGGTGGATGTCGAATCGCGTTATCCGAGCGGCGACGACCTGCGCACGGTGCTCGGCGAAGTGGGCAGCATCGGCGCGGAACTCGAAGCCACCGTCACCGCGCTGCTGCAACTGACCCGCATCCAGTCGGGGTTGGAACAGTCCCGTACGGAAAGCGTGCCGCTGGCACCGCTGATCGCGCGGGTGCGCGCGCGCCACCAGGATGCGGCGCAGGCGCGCGGCGTGCGTATCGACGCGGCACCGGAACACGCGATCGACGTGGCCGTTGCGGCCGATCCCGTGTTGCTGGAAATCGTGCTCGACAACCTGCTCGGCAATGCCGTGGCCTATGCGCCGGCAGGCACTGCAGTCGAACTGCGCTGCGCACATGATGCCGTGAGTATCGGCAACGCGGCGCCCGCGTTGCACGAGAGCGATCTCGCCAATTTCGGCCAGCGCTTCTGGCGCAAGGGCGAATCGGGTTCCGGGCACGCCGGGCTCGGCCTCGCGCTGGCCGGTGCCGCGGCGCGCTCGCTCGGGATGACGCTGGCGTTCGAGTTGCGCGAGGGCATGCTGCACGCGACGCTGCGCTGGCGCGATTGACGTTGCTTGTCATCCCCTTCGGAACGAAGGGGATCGTTGCGCAGCAACGAGGGGACACTGCTTGGTGCCACGCCGGTTCACCGCCTCGCCAGCGCTCAAGATGACGTTGGCGTTCGACTTGCGCGAGCGCATGATGCGACGGTGCCACTGGTTCGACGTCCCTGTCCTTTTCCGCGCGCCTCCCGTGCGCGCGTGTGACTTTCTCTTGCGTGGCCAAGAGAAAGTCACCAGAGAGAAGGCAACCCGGTGCTGCGTCTTTCGTCCATCCGTGGACGAAAGATGCGTTCGGCCCGTCCGGGTTTGCCGACGCGCCATCCGTGGCGCGGCGGCAAATGGGCGCGATCCATCGCGCCCACCCTGCGGGCCTGATCGTCCGGGCCTCGCCGCAGCACAAGGGACCCATTGCGCGCATCCTGCGCGCGTGATGGAACGAAGCAGGTGGTCCGCTCCCGCTTCGAACGAGGCCATGGATGGCCGCCATCGAAGCGCAAACCGCGCCGTTACATGACGCCGCAGCGCGCAGCCGATCGCGTGGGAAAGGCGCGTGTGTTCGAGCACACGGAAGTGCGAGTTCGCGCCGGTGCGCGATCGGCGAGCACCAAGGGAAGTTTCAGCGACACGATGTCGCTGAAACCGTCATGCTCGGCGCAATCAGGGATTGCGTGCCGAAACAAAAGTCGCCCGCTCGCGAGAGCGAGCGGAACCGGGTTTTTCAAATGTGCGCGCCGAGAGCGTCGACGGCTGAAGCGTCTGAAACAGGCGTGAGGCACCCGCGCCTACGCGCGCCCGCGCATCGCCAGCGCGTACAGCGCCGGCATCACCACCAGCACCAGCGGCACCGCGGTCAGCATGCCCGCGATGATCGCGATCGCCAGCGGTTGCTGCATCTGCGCACCGCGCCCGATCGCCAGTGCCAGCGGCGCGAGCGTCAGGATTGCCGCGAGGGTGGACATCAGGATCGCGCGGCTGCGGTTGCGGCCGGCCGCCAGCAGGGCTTCGCGCAGGGACAGCGGGTTGTCGTCGCCGGCCTGGTCCTGGATTTCGGCCAGTTCCGAAAAGAAGAAGATCGACAGTTCGGTGACGATGCCGACGATCATCGTCATGCCCATCATCGAGGAGATGTCGAGCTCGGTGCCGGTGATCCACAGGCCGATGAACACGCCGCAGATGGCCAGCAGGGGCTGCACCAGCACCACGATCGCGGCGCGGAAGCTCTCGTACAGGAACAGCAGCAGCGTGAACACCAGCGCGATCGCGGTCAGCATCACGATGGTGAGGCCGCGGAACGCGATCTGCTGCTGCTGGTACAGGCCGCCCAGTTCGTAATACATGCCGGGCGGCAATTCGCCATGCCGGGCCAGTGCCTGTTTCACGTCGTGCATGGTGGAGCCGAGGTCGCGCCCTTCAATGCGCGCCGTGACCGTGAGCATGCGCTTCAGGTTTTCGAGGTCGATCTCCGGTTGGCCGTGCTGCACGGTCACGCTCGCGACGCGCGACAGCGGGAACACCTGGCCACGGCTGTCGCTGATGGGCAGGGCGTCGAGTTGTTCGATCCGCGCGCGATCATCCGGAGGGATCCATACGCGCACGCCGACCATCTTTGGCCCCTCCGGCAATTCGGCGGCGATGGTCCCGGCCATCGCGGCGGCGACCTGGCTGGCCACGTTTTTCGGATCGAGTCCGAGCAGCGCGGCCCGGGCCGGATCGACCACCACCTCGAGCGCATCGCCGGCCGGATTGATGCCATCGCGGACGCTCACCACGCCATGGATTCCGCCGAGCTGAGCGGCGACTTTTTTTGCAGTCGCGTCGAGTTCGTCGACGTTGTCGGAGAACAGTTTCACCGCGATCGGCTGTGGTACCGCGGTGAGGTCGCCGATCATGTCTTCCAGCAGTTGCGACACGTCCACGTCGAGTCCCGGCACCTGCGCCGCGACCTGCTCGCGGATGTGTTCCATCACCACCTCGGTCGATGGCCGTGACCCGTTCTTCAGGCGCACGAACAAGTCGCCGGTGTTGGCTTCGGTGAGGCCGCCGCCCAGTTGCAGGCCGGTGCGGCGCGACCAGGTATCGACCCAGGGATCGGCGGCAAGGATCACGTCGACCTTTTGCAGCAGCCGGTTGGTTTCGGCCAGCGAGGTGCCGGGGTCCGAGCGGTAGTCGAGCGTGAAGCCGCCTTCGTCCATCTTCGGCATGAAGCCCGAGCCCACCGACCTGTAGGCGAAAAAGCCGAGCAACAGCAGCGGGATCAGGCCGAGCAGCAGCAGCGACGGCCATTCCAGCACGCGCAGCAGCACGCTTTCGTAGAGACGCATGAGGCGTTGCCACAGGCGGGTGGTCGGGCGTTGCGCCGCGTGTTTTTCGCCGATCAGCCACTGCGCCAGGAGTGGCACCACGATCAGGGTAAGCAGGTAGGAAATGATCAGCGCGCTCGCCATCGTCAGCGACAGCGCCTTGAAGAACGCGCCGGTGACGCCGGTCAGGAACGCCAGCGGCAGGAAGATCACGATGGTCGCCAGCGACGAGCCGGTCTGCGGCCGGGTGAATTCACGCGCCGCCGAGGCGATGCGATGGCGCACGTTGCCGCCGGTGCCGGTCACGCGGCGCATGATGTGCTCGGTCATCACCACCACGTCGTCGATCAGCAGGCCGACCGCGGCGGCCATGCCGCCCAGCGTCATCATGTTGAAGCTCATGTGCAGGATCTTGAGCAGCAACACCGTGATCGCGAGCGTCGCCGGCACCACCAGCAGCGCGATCAGGATCACGCGCGTGTTGCGCAGGAACACGAACAACACGAGGCCGGCGAGCACGATGCCGATCAGGATCGCATCGCGCACGCTGCCCGCGGATTCCCTGACCAGCTGGGTCTGGTCGTACCATGCGGCGATCTTCACGCCCTTGGGCATCTGCGGGACATAGTCCGCGAGCCTGGCCTTCACCGCGTCCACCATGGCGATGCTGTTGGCCGCGGGTTGCTGGAAGACCTGCACCAGGATGGCGGGCTGTCCGTCGGCGCCGGTCATCACCCATTCCGGCTTGACCCCGCGCTTGACGGTTGCGATGTCGCCGACCCGCACCACGCCGCGCGGCCCGGCGCGCACCACCACGTCTTCGAGGGCCTTGATGCTGGCCGGCTGGTTGTTGGCCAGCACCAGGAACAGTTTGTAATGATCGGCCATCCGCCCCAGCGCGGAAATGTCGGCGGCATTCGACACGGCTTGCACCACGTCGGCCATGCTGAGTTGCTGTGCGCGCAGCTTGGCGGGATCGACCTCGACGTGCAGTTCGCCGATTCCGCGGCCCTGCACGTCCACGTTCGCGACGCCCGTTACGCCCGACAGCAGGGGCCGCAGCTGGTACTGGGCGATGTCGTACAACTGCGTGGGTGTCAGCGTCTTCGAGCGCAGGCTGTAAGCGATCACCGGCTCATCGACGGTCGGATCCATGCGTATCGCCTGGATGCGCGTGCCGGCGGGCAGGTCCGGCAACACCTGGCTCATGGCGGCGTTCACTTCCAGGAAGGCGCGGCTCATGTCCGCACCCCAGTCGAAATCGACGTTGATCTCGGCGCTGCCGCGGCTGGTGGTGGAACGCACGTTGCGCACCCCGCGCACCTGTCGGATGGCCTCGGCGACAGGACGCGTGACCGCGACCGCCATCTGGGGGGCGGGGCGGTCGCCCGCGTCGATCGACACGCGCACGCGCGGGAACGACACGTCGGGGAACAGCGCCACCGGCAGGTTGAACACCGACGCCAGCCCGCCCAGCGCCAGGATCACGACCAGGAACAGCAGCGAGCGGCGGTGCGCCTCGAACCACCCGACGATGTTCATTGCGCGGCAGTTCCGCGCCTGGCCGCCGGCGTCGCGCGCACCGCATCGCCGTCCGCGATCTCGTAACTGCCCAGCGTGATCACCGGCGCGTGCGGGTCGAGTGCGCCCTCGACGCCGATCGGGCTGCCGTCAGGCGCGGGGACCTTCACGTCCACGCGCCTGGCCTTGCCCTGCTCGATCTGGTAGATGAAATCGCCCTGGCTGTCGTTTTGCAGCGCGTCGCGCGGAATCGACCAGGCGGTGAAGCTGGACGTGTCAATGCGTGCGGACAGCGCGGTGCCCGCGGCGAGTTGCGCAGGCTGGTCGAGCGTCGCGACCAGATCGACCAGATGGGTTTGCGGATTCACCGCGTCGCCGACCATGGCAACGGTGGCGTGCAGGGCCTCGCTGCCGTGCGCGGCGTACACCGGCACGATCGTCACCGGCATGCCGGTGCGGATGTCTGCGGCGGCGCCGGGTTCGACGCCGAGTTGCGCGGCCAGCGCGGACGCCGGCGTGAACTGGATCAAGGGGGTGCCTGCGGCGACACGCTGCCCGCGCTGCACGTCGAACGCGGTGACCACGCCGTCGGCGGGCGCCTTCAAGGTGACGGTTGGCTGGCCGTAGCCCAGCTGGACCTGCGCATCGAAGGCCGCCTGCGCGTCGGCCAGCGCCTTGCGCGCGGCGTCCAGTTGCGTGTTAGTCACCAGTTTTTCCGCGTGCAGGCGTTCGCTGCGGGCGAGGTCGTCCCGGGCGACGCGCAACGCACTTTGCGCCTGCAGGTAGGCGCTGCGGCTGGCGGGGTCGGTGGCGAGTTGCAGCAGCACCGCGCCGCGCTGCACCCGCCGGCCGGCGATGACTTCGGTCGCGGTGACTTCGCCGGCCTGCGGCAAGCTCAATGACAGCGCGTTGCGGCTGTCGGCGGCCAGTTGTCCGAACGCGGTGACGTGGGCGTGGAAAGTCTGCCGTGAGGGCATTGCCGTGGCGACCTCGGTGGCCGGTTGGGTGGCCGCGGGCTGGCTCGGAGAACAGGCGCCCAGGACCAGCATCAGCCCGCCCAGGAGTGCGAACGGGCATGAGTGCGCGCAGGCGCGCCAGATGATCTTTTTTTTCATGTGCGCGTGTTCGCGTTCAGTCCCGGACGATGTTTTTTTCGGCCTGCGTGGTATCAGGCCAGTTGCCGACCAGCGCATCCAGCGCGATCGCTGCTTCGTGGATGTTGGCGTCAAGTGTCAACAAGGCCGTGTCGGCGGCGAGTGAATTGGCGCGAATCGCGAGGTAGGTCGGCCAGTCCAGCCGTCCCGTTGCGTAGCTGGTCTGCGCGGCCGCACGCGCCTCGGCGAGTTGCGCGGCGTGCACCGCCAGCGCCGTGCGCTGGGAGCGCTCGCTCGCAAGGTCGGCGGCGAGCCGCTGGACGTCGTTGCGGTCGGCCAGCAGGCGCGCACTGTATTCATCATGCAGTTGCTGCCGGGTCGCACGTTCGATCGCGATGTTGCCGCGGTTGCCGTTGAACAGCGGCAGCGACAGTCCGATCGAAAATCCCGTGCTGGAGATGTTGCTGTTGTCGCGCGCCTTCACGAAACCGACGGTGATGGCGGGGAATTGCGCAAGGATCGCAGCGCGCAGTTTCTCCTGTTGCGATTGGTAGCCCGCCTGCAGCGCGAGCAGGTCGGGGCGACGCCTGGGCATGTCGTCGAGCGCGCGCTGCACCTCTTGTCGATCCGGATCGGCGCTGAACGGAGCGCCGACGAGATGCAAGGGTAGCGCGGCATCGAGGCCAAGCAGACCATGCAGGTCGTGTTCGGCGAGGTTGAGCTGGCGGCGGGCGTCACCCAACTGGTTGTTGACGTCGGACGCGGCGTTCAGCCCCGCGCCGGCGGTCTCGTAGGTGAGGTCGCCGGCGTGCAGCGCACGCGTGATCGCGCCTTGCACCGGCGCCAGCGCTGCGTGCTCGTCCTGCAGGCGCGCGACGAGCTTGCGCAGATAGAACACGCGATCGAACAGCGTGCGTGCCTGCGCAATGGTCTGCCATTCGCTCCACAGCAGGTTGAGGTCGACTTCGCGCGCACCGGCCCGCGCCGACTGCACCCGCGCGGAGCGCGTGACCAGGTTGCCAAGGTCGAACGCGAGGCTCGCCGTGAAGGCCGAGGTGGTGCCGGCCGGGTAGCTGCCGGTCGGGCGGTCGTGTTCGTAATTCAACTGCGGATCGGGCAACAGGCCCGCGCTGTAGGCCTGCGCATGCGTGACGCCGGCCAGGTCGCGCTGGATCTTCAATTGCGGATTGTTGGCGACGGCCAGCATCGCCACCTCGGTGGCATCGAGGCCGTTGGAGGGATCGAACGGATGGGTGCGCAGTGATGGCGTCGGCATGGACGCCGCCGGCACCTTGATGTCCGCGATGTCCCGGGGTCCGCGGCTGTCGTCGAGCGGCAACGCGCGATACGTCGCGCAACCACCGAGAGCGGCTGCGATCGCAGACATGGTCAACCATGCGAAAACCTTGACACGCATGGGACGCAAGGATGGCGGCGCACGCTTAAGCGGCGCTTAGCAGGCCGTGCCGGCAGCGAAGATTGTAAAGCGTGCTTGACATCGCGGAAATTCGCCAATACAGTCGTTTTGTCAAGTTTGCTTGACAGGACAGGGTGATGGATACGCGGAGAACCACGGCAATGGCACGAATGGATGAATGGTCGGCCTGGCAGCGTTGGGGTGTCTGGCTGCTTGGCTGGGCGCTGTACGTGGGCGCGTTCTGGTTGTTGCTGGCAGGTGCGGGTTTGGCCACGCGGATCGTGGCGCTGGCCGGGATTTGCGCGGGCTTGCTGGTGTTGACGTATTCGTCGAAGGCGGTGCTGAACGAACGGATGCGCAAGATCGATCATTGGCAGTTGCGCACGATCCTGCCCGCCTTTCTGGTGTACATGCTGCTGGTGTTGTACGTGATGCCGCTGGAAGCCGGCATCGCGACGCCGTGGTTGAAGGCGCTGGTGGTGTTGTCGCCGATGCTGCCGGTGCTGTTCATTGCGTGGGCGGTGGTCCGTTACGTGAACCGCTGCGACGAAATGGAGCGCCGACAGCACCTCGAAGCGGCGGGCGTCGCGGTCGTCGTCGTGAGCGTGGCCTGCATGACGCTCGGCTTGCTGTCTGCCGCCAAGCTGATCACGGTGAACGGAGCGCTGGTGTTGCTGCTGATGCTGCCGGCGTTGTGCGTCGTGTACGGATTCGCCTGTACCTGGTCGAAGTGGCGGAACCGCGCTCGATGAAGGCACGTCCATGAAAAACCGCGTGCGTGAGTTGCGCGAGGCGCATGGCTGGTCGCAAGGCGCCTTGGCGGAGCAACTGGACGTGTCGCGGCAAACCATCAATGCGATCGAAACCGGCAAGTACGATCCCAGCCTGCCGCTGGCATTCAAGCTGGCGCGGTTGTTCAAGCAACGCATCGAATCGATGTTCGAACCGGATGAGGGACGCTGAATGAAAGTGAATTCGCGCGTGATCCTGCGCATCGTCGCGATAGTTATCGCGGTGGGCGTCGTCGGCTGGCAATGGTGGGGCAAACAGCACGCGCCGGAAGCGACCGGTGCACATCCGGTCGCGGCAACGAGCGCCGCATCGTCGGTGGCACCTGCAGCGGCGGTATCGGCGAAACCGGTGAAACCCGCGCCGCCGGCTACGCTCAAGCTCGGCACGCTGACCCTGACCGCCTGCGAGTTGAAGGCGCCGCACAGCAGCACCGGCGTACCGGCGTTCTGCACGAAGTTCCCGGTGCCGGAAAACCGCGCCGATCCGAAATCGCGCACGATCGATTTGAAACTCGCGGTCGTGAAAAGCGATTCCGCGGTGCCGGAAAAAGACATGGTGGTGTACCTGGCCGGCGGCCCCGGCCAGTCCGCGACCGAAACCTTCCCGCAGCTGGCGACGGCGTTCGAGCCGTTGCAGAAACACCGCGACATCCTGGTGCTCGACCAGCGCGGTACCGGCGGCTCGCATCCGCTGTCGTGCCCGGAGACCGAAAAGGCGCAGAAAGGCCAGCAGGATCTGCCCTTCGACGCGGCACGCGTGAAGGCCGACATCGCGCAGTGCCTCGCCGAAGTCGAGAAAAAGGCTGACCCACGCTACTACACCACCACGGTCGCGGTCGCCGACCTCGAAGCGGTACGCCAGGCGCTGGGCGCGCCCAGGTTCGATCTCATCGGGATTTCCTACGGCACGCGCATGGCGCAGCAGTACGCGACGGCGCATCCCGATGCGGTGCGCAGCATCGTGCTGGACAGCGTTGCACCCAACACCCTGATCCTCGGCGAGACCTTCGCGTCCGATCTCGAACGCGCGTTGAAGCTGCAGGCCGCAGCCTGTGTCGCCACGCCGGCATGCAACAAGGCCTTCGGCGATTGGCGCAAGACCCTGCTCGACCTGCACGCACAGCTCGCCGCCAAGCCGGTCGAGAACGTGACGTTCCGCGATCCGCGCACCAATGAACCGGCCACGCGCAACGTCACCGGCGACACCTTGGCGGGGTTGGTGCACCTGTTCGCCTACAACGCCGAGGCGTCGGCGCTGCTGCCGCTGGACGTGGCGCAGGCGGCGAAGGGGAATTTCGCGCCCCTGCTCGGGCAGACGCTGCTCGGCGAGGGCGACCTCTCCAGCAACATGAACGGCGGCATGCAGCTTTCGGTGATGTGCAGCGAGGATGCGCCGTTGCTGACGCCGCGCCCCGAGGACGCCGGCACCTTGCTCGGCACGCAGCCGATCGAGCGCATCCAGTCCGCGTGTTCGGTGTGGCCGCACGGCACGATGCCCAAGGATTTCCACCAGCCGTTCAAGTCCGCGATCCCGACCCTGATCCTTTCGGGTGAACGCGACCCGGTCACGCCGCCGCGCTTTGCCGAAGAAGTGCTGAAGGGACTGTCGAACGGCCGCGTGCTGGAACTGAAGGGCATGGGCCACAGTGAATTGATGATTGGCTGCATGCCCAAGGTCGTGAACCAGTTCGTGGACACGCTCGATCCGAAACAGCTCGACATCGAATGCCTGCAACGCATCGGGCCGATCCCCGCGTTCGTCAACTTCAATGGAGCCGCGCCATGATCGAGGTGAAGGATTTGCACAAGGCCTTCGGCAAGGTGAAGGCCGTCGATGGCGTCAGCTTTGCCGCGCGCGACGGCGAGATCACCGGCCTGCTCGGCCCCAACGGCGCCGGCAAGACCACCGCGCTGCGGATGCTCTACACGCTGATGAAGCCCGACTCGGGCCAGGTGCTGGTGGATGGCATCGATGCGGCCGTCGATCCGATCGCAGTGCGCCAGCGGCTGGGCGTGCTGCCGGATGCGCGCGGCCTGTACAAGCGCCTCACCGCGCGCGAAAACATCGACTACTTCGCGCGCCTGCACGGCATCGAAACCAGCCTGATGCACCAGCGCCGCGAAAAACTGGTCGACGCGCTGGAAATGCGCGACATCCTCGATCGCCGCACCGAAGGTTTCTCGCAGGGCCAGCGGGTCAAGACCGCGATCGCGCGTGCGCTGGTGCACGATCCGAAAAACGTGATCCTCGACGAACCCACCAACGGCCTCGACGTGATGGCCACGCGCGGCTTGCGCGCGTTCATGCGCGGACTCAAGGCCGAAGGGCGCTGCGTGCTGTTCTCCAGCCACATCATGCAGGAGGTCGCGATGCTGTGCGACCGCATCGTGGTGATCGCGGCGGGCAAGGTCGTTGCCGACGAAACCCCGGATGCGCTGCGCGCGCAAACAGGCGAGGCCAATCTCGAGGACGCCTTCGTGAAATTGATCGGTACCGAAGAAGGACTCGCCGCATGAACTGGGTCGCCCCCTCACCGACCGCAATCGCGTTTCGGGACGTCCGCTACCGCCCCCTTGAGTCAAGGGGGCAGAAATCATTGCGCAGCAATGGTTTCGGGGGTTGTGGAAGAAAGGGTTGCGGCGGGGCAGCACCCACTGAACCGAGATCTGGAGTTGACCGATGAATTCGATGCTTACCGTCTTGCTCAAGGAAGTCCGCGAGAACCTGCGCGACAAGCGCACGGTGTTCAGCGCGTTGATCTACGGGCCGCTGATCGGGCCAATCCTGTTCGTGGTGATGATGAACGTGATGGTCAACAAGGAAATGGCCAAGGCCGAGGGGCCGCTGAGCGTACCGGTGATCGGCGCCGAACACGCACCCAACCTGATCGCTGCGCTGAAGCAGCAGGGGCTGGTGCCCGAGCCGGCGATCGCCGATCCCGACGCGGCGGTGCGCAACCGCGACACCGACGTGGTGCTGCGCATCCCGGCCGATTACGCCAAGGCGTGGAGCAAAGGCGATCCTGCGCAGGTCGAGGTGATCTACGACGCATCGCAAATGGGCTCCGGCACGCCCACCAGGCGGCTGGAAGGGATGCTGAAGCGTTACAGCAGCGAGCAGGGCGCGCTGCGCCTGCTGGCGCGCGGGATCTCGCCCGGCATCGCCGCGCCGGTGGTGGTCAGCGAACGCGACCAGTCCACGCCGCAATCGCGCGCCGGCATGCTGCTCGGCATCCTGCCGTACTTCTTCGTGCTGGCGATCTATATCGGCGGCATGTATCTCGCGATCGACCTGACCGCGGGCGAACGCGAGCGGCAATCGCTGGAACCGCTGTTCGCCAATCCCGTCGCGCGTTGGCGGATCCTGGTCGGAAAGCTGGGCGCGATCGGCGCGTATTCGCTGGCGAGCCTGGTGCTGACCGCGGTCGCGTTCGTGGTGGCCGGCTACTTCCTGCCGACGGCCAAGCTGGGCATGGCGTTCAACCTCGGCCCCGCCTTCATCGCCGATGCGATCCTGCTGGAATTGCCGTTGATCGCGGTGTTCGCGGTGCTGGAGACCCTGGTCGCGGCGTTTGCCAAGAGTTACCGCGAGGCGCAGACCTATCTCGGCCTGCTGATGATCCTGCCGATCCTGCCGTCGATCCTGATGAGCATCACGCCGGTGAAGCCCGCGCACTGGATGTACGCGGTGCCGCTGCTCGGCCAGCAGGTCGGCATCAGCGACCTGCTGCGCGGCAACGCCGTGTCGGCCGGCGACATCGGCCTGGCGCTGGTGTGCGGGTTCGCATTGGCCGCCATCCTCGGCGCCATCACCGCGATGGTGTATCGCAGCGAGCGGCTGGCGATTTCGGCCTGACTGAGGCGTCCGGATTCATCTGCGCCGAGCGTGCCTTCGGAATCCGGCCCGCCGCACCCTTGGGTGCCGTGCCTGCACCACGGCGCACTGCCCGGCGTGGAACCGTCGTAAGATCGGCCTACCCATCGCAGGAGTCCGCCCGATGATCATGCGCATCTGGCGCGGCATCACTTCGAAAGAACAGGCCGACGCCTACCTCGAACACCTGCAGCAGACTGCGCTGCCCGCGCTGCGGGATTACAAGGGCCAGCGCGGCGCCTGGGTGCTGCGGCGGATCCAGGGCGAGCAATGCGAGTTCCAGGTGCTGACGCTGTGGGATTCGCTGAAATCCCTGCACGCCTACGCCGGCAAGCAGCCCGAACGCGCGGTGTACTACGACGAAGACGACAAATACCTGCTCGACATGGAGCCGCTGGTGCGGCTGTATGAAGTGGCCGATACCATCCCGCCGCAGGCGTAGGCCGCCGCCGGACGCCGCACGTACGGGGAGTGCCCATGCCGCAGATAGATCCGTCCCATCCCGCCGTCGAATCGTTCTTCCACCCGGATACCGGCACCTGGACGCACGTCGTCCACGTTGGCGAAGCCGCGGTCATCATCGATCCGGTGCTGGATTACGATGCCGCTTCGGCGCGCACGTCCACGGCGAGTGCCGATGCGGTGCTGGCTTGCGTGCGCGATCGCGGGCTCGACGTGGCATGGATCCTGGAAACCCACGCACATGCCGATCACCTGAGCGCGGCAGGCTACCTGCACGACCGCTTGCACGCGCCGGTCGCGATCGGGCGCGGGATCGTCTCGGTGCAGGCGCACTTCAAGCAGGTGTTCGGCCTGGGCGACGCGTTCCCGGCCGATGGCAGCCAGTTCGATCGCCTGCTCGACGATGGCGACGTGCTGCGCGCCGGTTCACTCGCCGTGCGCGCGCTGGCGACACCCGGGCATACGCGCGACAGCCTCACCTATGTCATTGGCGATGCGGCCTTCATCGGCGACACCTTGTTTGCGCCCGACCTCGGCACCGCGCGCTGCGATTTTCCCGGTGGCGATGCGGCCGAACTGTTCGCGTCGATCCGTCGCATCCTCACGCTGCCCACAGCGACGCGCCTGTTCCTGTGCCATGACTACCCGCCGCCGTCGCGCGCGCCCTCGCGCGAAGCCACCATCGCGTGCGAAGCGCAAGAAAACGTGCACGTCGGTGGTGGCGTGGCGGAAGCCGATTTCGTCGCAAGGCGCGGTGCGCGCGATGCCACCCTGCCGGTGCCGCGCCTGCTGCTGCCTGCATTGCAGGTCAACATCCGCGGCGGGCGCCTGCCGCCCGTCGAAGCCGACGGCCATCGCTACCTGCGCCTGCCGCTGAACCGGATCGGCTGAGCACGGGGGTGCGTCACTGCAGGTGTTTGAACAGCACGGCGATGTAGGCCACGATGCCGGCCACCGCCAGCGGCGCCTGCAGCTTGTGGTACCACTCGCGAGCGGTCCACGCGCCAATCAGCGCACCGGCCGCGAATGCCAGCTGGAAGCCGGTATCGGCCGGGTGCGGCCACGCGCCGATCAATACCCGCACCTTCACGATGCTAACCACGATCAGCAGCACCAGCAGCGCGAAAAACCAGCGATGGTGCGCGTAATAGTGCTCGCGCAATGCCACCCCGCGCTCGATGTCCACGTCCGGCAGCGCCAGTCCCGCCATCAGGTACAGCGGTATGGTTTGCAACAGCACCAGGCCGAAATCGAGGAACGTCCAGCGTGCGGCGGGGCGCTGGCTGAGACCGAACATCGCCCACCACACCTGCACGCAGATCACCAGCACCAGCACGGCCCACACCAGCGCCGGCCAGTACGCGCGCACCCGCGAGCGCGCCAGCATCAGGCCGCGGAACCCCTGGAGCACCTGCGTGACTGCAAGGCCGACGATGATCGAGATCAGGACCGAGAGGTAGCTGAAGGCGTCCATCGGCAACGGTCAGCCTTCATCGAGCCGCTTGATCAGATTGAAGCTGGCGACGCTGAAGCCCAGCGAGTTGTACAAGGCGTGGGCAATCGTGTTGTGCGCGAAGATCTGCAGTTCGAGCGTGGCGGCGCCGAGCCCGCGGCAGCGCGCCTCCACCAGTTTCAGGGCCACCTGGGCGTGGTCGGAGCCGAGGAATTCCCGGTCGACGTGCAGGTCATAGAGATGCGCGGCGTGCAGCCCCGGATCCTGCGACACGTCGAACCACAGTCCGCCCACCGTCTTGCCGCCAGGGTGGTCGAGGATCTCGAGCAGATGGTTCCCCGGCGTCGCCAGCCCCTGCGGCAACAGGCGCCGGAACTGGGTCCGCGCACGTTTCAGCGCGGTCGCCTCGTCCCACCGGAACGAAGCGATGTTTTCGTGTGCATAGCCGCTGATGGTCCGCTCGGAGAAGGTTCCGAAGTAGCCGGGACGCATCGGGGCCAGCGTGGTCATCGAAGGATGTCCCGGTGGGTTAGCGAGTCATCCGCACTTGGAGTAGCCGCAATTCAGGCAGGTCTGG
The DNA here is from genome assembly GCA_018241365.1 of Pseudomonadota bacterium. GTDB lineage: Bacteria > Pseudomonadota > Gammaproteobacteria > Xanthomonadales > Rhodanobacteraceae > 66-474. The sequence continues at coordinate 26,819 of JAFEDX010000222.1, read as the reverse complement.
CAGCCGTCGAGCAGGACTAGTGCCTGGGTGTTGCATTTGCCGCACATCGCGGCGCCGGGCGGGAAGGTGCCGGCGGACTCATCCACTTGCGTACCGGATTGGCTGGACGGAGCCACGTTGTCGTCGGTGTCCGCGCCGACCATCGCACCACCCATTTCCCCGGCGGTGCCTATTTCAGAGTTTTTTTTTGCGCTCTTGCGCTCGTAGGCGGCGCGTTTCTCGGCGATCAGTTTCTTCTGCGCGTCGGACAGTTCGGAGTCCTTGAGCAGGCCGATCATCTTCAGGTGCGCTTCGATGATGTTGCCGAGTTCGGCCACGATCGAGGGCATGTACACGCCGCCGGCCTTGAAATAGCCGCCACGCGGGTCGAACACGGCTTTCAGTTCTTCGACCAGGAAGGTGACATCGCCACCCTTGCGGAACACTGCGCTCATGATGCGGGTCAGCGCCACGATCCACTGGAAGTGGTCCATGTTCTTCGAATTGATGAAGATCTCGAAGGGGCGGCGCGATTCGAATTCGGTACCGGCGTTCAGCACGATGTCGTTGATGGTGACGTACAGCGCGTGCTCGAACAGCGGCGATTTGATCTTGTAGGTGGCTCCGATCAGGATTTCCGGACGCTCGAGCTTCTCGTGCATCTGGATGATTTCGGCGGCGACCGGTTCGGCGTGCTCGACCGGCGCGGGTGCGGTGGCTTGCGTGGCGGCAGGCGCGTCGCCGGCGAGCACCTGGTAGCCCTTGATCTTCTTGTTGATGCGGATGCTCATGTCGTCGGGTTCCTGCGCCCGGTTCAAACAGGCCTGATTCGAAAACCGTGCTGAAAAAAAGACGCCGGCCCGCCTGGACCGGCGTCCTCGTGTTGCTGCCTACTTTTTCTTGCCTTTCTTGGCAGCCTTCTTCTTTGCTGCCTTTCTGGCCGGCTTGGCTTTCCTGGTAGCCTTTTTCGCGCCTTTCTTCACGGCCTTCTTCGCGGCTTTCCGGGCGGGCTTGGCTTTCTTGGCAGCCTTTTTCTTGGCCGGCTTGGCTTTCTTCACGGCTTTCTTCGCTGCCTTCTTGGCCGGCTTGGCCTTCTTCGCGGCTTTCTTGGCAGCCGGCTTCTTGGCCGCCTTCTTCTTCGCCGGTTTCTTGGCAGCCGGTTTGGCGGCGGCCGGGGCGGGTGCAGCGGGCGCTGCCGCAGGTTCTTCGGTGATGCTCCACGGGAACGTGGTTTCGTTGCTCATCGGATGCTCCTCCGGATGGATCGTTGACAGTGGACCACTGGTTGCAACATCGATCGGCGACGCGCGTCGCCGTGGACGCATTCTCACACAAAACTTATCGTGCGATCGTCCCTGGTCGCTGCTTTTTTGAATGCTCCGTGCTGGTCAGGCTGTGTCGCACACCAGACACCAGAACGGGCAAAGCCGCCATCCATGGCCGAGAGCTCCGTCCTGACTTCCCACCCAAGGCCGCTCCGAGTGGACTGCCGTGCGCCACTCAAAATTTCCCGTAGTAACCCTCTTTCAACGCATCGAACAGGTTGGCGGCGGTGTGGGTTTCGCCGTCGTACTCGACTTCCTCGTTGCCTTTCACCTCGACCACGCTGCCGTCTTCCAGCTCGAAGCGGTAGGTGGTGTTGGCAAGGTCGGCCTCCTTCACCAGCACGCCCTGGAATGCGGCCGGGTTGAAGCGGAAGGTGGTGCAACCCTTCAAGCCCGCCTTGTAGGCGTGGAAGTAGATGTCCTTGAAATCCTCGTAGGGGTAGTCGGTCGGCACGTTGGCGGTCTTGGAGATGGAGGAATCCACCCATTTCTGCGCCGCGGCCTGGATGTCCACGTGCTGGACCGGGCTGATGTCGTCGGCGGCGACGAAATAGTCCGGCAGTTTTTCGGCGGGCTCGTCGGAGCCGGGCTTCGCCTCGGCATTGATCAGCGCGCGGTAGGCGAGCAGCTCATAGCTCATCACCTCGACCTTCTCCTTGGTCTTCTTGCCGGGCCGGATCACGTTGCGCGAATAGCTGTGCGCGAACGAAGGCTCGATGCCGTTGCTGGCGTTGTTGGCCAGCGACAGCGAAATGGTGCCGGTAGGCGCGATCGAGGTGTGGTGGGTGAAGCGCGCACCGGTTTCGGCCAGCGCAGCGACCAGTTCCGGCGCGGCGTCGGCGACGCGCTGCATGTAGCGCGAATACTTCGCGTGCAGCACGCGGCCGGGAATCGTGGCGCCGACCTTCCAGCCGTCGGCGGCCATTTCCGGGCGCTTGCGCAGCATGTCGCCCGTCACGGTGTAGTCCTTGACGAGGACTGGCGCAGGGCCTTTTTCCTTCGCCAGCTCCAGCGCGACTTCCCAGCCGGCCAGCGCCATTTCGCGCGAAACGCCCTCGGTGAACTGCACGGCTTCGGCCGAGCCGTAGCGCATCTTCAGCATCGCCAGCGTGGAGCCGAGGCCCAGGAAGCCCATGCCGTGGCGGCGCTTGGACATGATCTCGTCGCGCTGCTTCGCCAGCGGCAGGCCGTTCACCTCGACCACGTTGTCGAGCATGCGGGTGAACACCTTCACCACTTCGCGGTACTCGGCCATGTCGAAGTGCGCCTTCGGTCCGAACGGATCGCGCACGAAACGCGTGAGGTTCACCGAACCCAGCAGGCAGGAACCGTAGGGCGGCAGCGGCTGCTCGCCACAGGGGTTGGTGGCGCGGATGTGTTCGCACCACCAGTTGTTGTTCATCTCGTTGACGCGGTCGATCAGGATGAAACCCGGCTCGGCGTAGTCGTACGTCGAGACCATGATCATGTCCCACAGGTGCCGCGCGCGGATGTGGCCGTAGATCTTGCAGGCGACCAGGCCGTCGTCACGCACGAGGTAGTTTTCGTGCGATGGCCATTCGCGCCATACGACCTGGTTGGGGTCGGCCAAATCCACTTCGTCCTTTTCCTTGACGTGCACCGGGAACACCAGCGGCCAGTCGGCATCGGCTTCGACCGCCTGCATGAAGCCGTCGGTGATCAGCAGCGAAAGGTTGAACTGGCGCAGCCGGCCGTTCTCGCGCTTGGCGCGGATGAATTCCTTGACGTCGGGGTGCGCCACGTCGAAGGTACCCATCTGCGCGCCGCGACGGCCGCCGGCCGACGACACGGTGAAACACATCTTGTCGTAGATGTCCATGAACGACAGCGGGCCGGACGTGTACGCGCCGGCCCCCGAGACATAGGCGTTGCGCGGACGCAGCGTCGAGAATTCGTAGCCGATGCCGCAACCGGCCTTCAGCGTCAGGCCGGCTTCGTGGACCTTTTCGAGGATGTCGTCCATCGAGTCGGTGATGGTGCCGGACACCGTGCAGTTGATGGTGGACGTCGCCGGCTTGTGTTCGCGCGCGCCGGCGTTGGAGGTGATGCGCCCGGCCGGGATCGCGCCGTGGCGCAGCGCCCACAGGAAACGTTCGTGCCACTTCTCGCGCAGCTCCGGCGTGGTTTCGACGTCGGCCAGCGCGCGCGCGACCCGCGACCAGGTGTCGTCCACGGTCGCGTCGACCGGTTCGCCCTGCTTGGTCTTGAGCCGGTACTTCTTGTCCCAGATATCCAGCGATGCCGGTTGCAGGGGAACCTCCGTTACCGCCCGCGTCAGTTGCTGTGCCCGCGCCGTACCCATCGTGTCGTTGCCTCCGTGTTTTTTGTCTTTCCGGGTTCGTGTGCCCGGATACCGACGATAGTGCTCCGAACGCCTTGCCGAGGCAGGGCGTTCCGGATCCGTTTCAGTTGCTCGGGCCGTACCGCGCCGGCGCGTGCCGATGCGATCGAGTCGCGCCCATCCGCCAGATCACCATCCAGGACACCCCCTGAAAACCGCCTTGAAGCCAAACCCTTGGGTCGTTCGATGGCCCAAGCCACAAGATGTTGTGATCACGAGCGAAGCCCAACCCTACGCTGACGCATCGGGTCTGTAAAGGGGCGGCGCAAAAAAACTTCGTGGATCGAGCCAAGTACGGCACGTGGGCGGGACGCGAGGACCAGTGAACGCCACTGCGACGGCGCCTGTCCGATAATGGCCGGGATCACGATCCCGCAAGGAGCTGCCATGTCGACCGCCACCCGTTTCCATCTGCCTGCCCTGCTCGCGACCGCCGCGCTGGCGCTGCTGCCGGCCGCACCGGTCCTTGCGGGGACCTTGCCGGAAGCCGTGGGCGGACAGCCGCTGCCCTCGCTGGCACCGATGCTGGCCAAGGTATCGCCTGCGGTGGTCAACATTTCCTCGACCAGCCACCGGCGGGTCGCGGTCAATCCGTTCTTCAGCGACCCGATCATGCGTCAGTTCTTCGGCCTGCCGGCGGTGCCGCCTTCGCGGGAACTGGTGCAGCAATCGCTGGGTTCAGGGGTGATCGTGGATGCGAAGGATGGCTACATCCTCACCAACAACCACGTGATCGCAGGCGCCGACGAGATCCAGGTGACCTTGACCGACGGCAAGTCCTACAAGGCGAAATTGGTCGGCACCGATCCGCAGACCGATCTTGCGGTGATCCAGATCCACGCGCCCGGCCTCGTCGCGCTGCCGCTGGCTGATTCCTCGAAATTGCGCGTCGGTGATTTCGTGGTGGCGGTGGGCGATCCGTTCGGACTCGGCCAGTCGGCGACGTCCGGCATCGTGTCCGGCCTGCAGCGCCAGGACCTGCGCCGCAGCGGCGTGCAGAACTACATCCAGACCGATGCCTCGATCAATCCCGGCAACTCCGGCGGCGCGCTGGTGAACCTGGACGGCCAGCTGGTAGGCATCAATTCGATGATCTACTCGCCTTCCGGCGCGAGCGCGGGGCTGGGCTTCGCGATTCCCTCCGACCTCGCCAGCGCGGTGATGAAACAGCTGATCGCGCACGGCAAGGTGGTACGCGGCAGCCTGGGCGTGGATGCGCAGGACCTGTCGCCGCGGGTAGCGGCGGCGCTCGGCATCAAGGCGACGCGCGGCGCACTGATCACCAACGTCATGCCCGATTCGCCGGCCGACAAGGCCGGCCTCAAGCCCGGTGACCTTGTCACCAGCGTCAATGGCAAACCGATCAGCGATGCGCAGGACCTGCGCAACGTGCAGGGGTTGGCGCTACTCGGCAGCACGCTGGCGCTGGGCGTCGACCGCGGCGGCCGCGCGCTCACCATCGACGCGAAGCTCACCGCGGTCAGCAACGAGGCTGAAGGTGCATCGCTGGATCCGCGGCTCGCTGGCGCGACCTTCGTCGATGCACCGCCCGGCGATGACGACGTCAATGGTGTCGCCGTGTCGCAGGTCGCGCAGGGCAGTCGCGCCGCGCGCAGTGGCCTCGCGACCGGTGATGTGGTGGTCGGCGTCAACAACGTTGCGACGCCCGACCTTGCGCAACTGCGGCGCGTGTTCGCGCTGCATCCGCGCAGCCTGTACCTGACGGTGGTGCGCGACGGACAGTTGCTGCAGTTGTCGTTGTGAGGCTGAACGGGTCCGATCGGGCCGTGCGCAGCGTCGCAACGGGAATGACTCGTTCATGTTTTCCTGGATCGGAAACGTGAACGGCGTTGCCCCGGACGCCGCCCGTTCCGCCATAATCCGGCCGTTCCTGTTTTCCTGACCCTCGCTCGGTATTTTTTTCATGTCCATTCACTCTTTGCGTTTTTTCGTTGCCTCGTTTGTCCTGGTCATCGCCATCGCCGCCACGGCGGCTCCCGCCAAGCACAAGGCGCGCCACGAAACCACCCGCCACAAGACGTCCGGTCCCGCGCTGGTCGTGCGCGGCGACCAGGTCAGCACGGCGGGCCTGGTCGATGCCGTGGCCGGCGCGTTTGCCGACACCGGCGAGGGCCACCTCGACGTGCAGCCGTTCAACACCATCGACGGCATCGACCGTACGCTGGATGGTTCGGTGGATCTCGCCGCCAGCGCGCGGCCGGCTTATCCCAAACGCACCCAGGAAGCCGGGCTTACCTTCACGCCGGTGGCATGGGACGCGCTGGTGCTGATCACCAACGAAGCCAATCCGATAAACAACCTGACGCTGAAGCAATTGCACGACATCTACTACGGCAAGGTCAGGAACTGGTCGGAAGTCGGCGGCCTCAACCAGCCCATCGACCTCGATGGCGTGGCCTCGCCGCTGGATGGCATCCAGTTCAGTTTCCGCCGGCTGATCTTCGGCAATGGCGACTATCCGGTTGCGGTGCCGCGCCTGTTCATCAACATTGATTCGCTGCAGTCGGAAGTGTCGCTGGATGGCAAGGCGCTCGCGCTCTCGACGCTGGTGCACGCGCGCCGCCAGAAGGGCATCAAGATCATCCCGATCGAAGGCGTGATGCCGAGCATCGCGACGCTGCAAAATGCGACCTATCCGCTGCCGGTGACGATTTATCTTGCCTACAAGGCCGACAGCCCGAAGATCGCGACGATCCAGAAGTTTCTCGCCTTCCTCGGCGGCCAGCAAGCCGACGGTATCCTGCGCAGCCATGACTTGTTGCCCTATCCGCAGGCGACCGTGCTGAATGCCAAGAGCGAGGTGGACCGCATCAACACCTTGGGCGCCCGCATGATCACCGAAGGCTTGCCGCCCGAGTACGCACCCGGCAACGAATTTGCCCGGCTGGCCGGCAATCCTCAGGAAATCGCGCGCGCCGCGGCGTTGCAGCAGGCTGCCGCCAAGCAGGTGGCCGCCGCGGATGCGCAACGCGCGGCATTGAGCCAGGCGGCGGGCGTCGATCCTTCGCCGGCTGTCGGCGCAGCGCCGCCAGCCCCCACGGACGATTACAAGGTCGTGAGCGGTGATACGCTCTCGAAGATTGCCGACAAGCATTCGGTCAGTGTCGAAGATCTGCGCAAGTGGAATCACTTGCGCAGCGACATGCTGCGAGTCGGACAGGTATTGAAGATCACCGCGCCTTCGACATGATGCGGATTCGCCACCGCCACGAGGGCCGTACGTGTTCGGCTTGAGCGAAGACCGCCGCGGGCGCCGCGCGTTGCCGCTGACGCCGGTGACGCGCAGCGGCTGGAACGCCTTCGCGAAAACCCTGGGTGCGCGCCAGCAGCGCTGGGCGAAAGCCAATGGTTTCGCCGGCCAAGCCGGCGCGTTTTGCATGCTGTCCGACGCGCAGGGCAACAACGCGCGCGTGTTGTGCGGTATCGATCCTGCATCACCGCCATTCGCGCTGGGTGCGTTGCCTTACCACCTTCCTGCCGGCGACTATCGGCTCGAAGGTGAAGCGCTGTCCGCGCGGGATGCCGCGCTCGGCTGGGCGCTGGGCAGCTACCGCTTCGCGCGTTATCGCGAAGTGCATGCCGGGCCTGCACGCCTGCTGCTGCCGCGCGCGGTGCTCGATGAGCTTGCGCCGACCGTCGAAGCCATCACCCGTCTGCGCGACATGGTCAACACGCCGGCGCAGGATCTCGGTCCTGCGGAAATCTGTGCCGCGGTGCGCGAAGTCGCCGGCCGGTTTGGTGCCAAATGCCGCGAATGGAGCGGCGATGGCTTGCTGAAGGCGAATTTCCCGACCGTGCACGCGGTGGGGCGCGCGAGTTCGCGCGCGCCGCGGGTGATCGAGATGCGCTGGGGCAATCCGAAGCACCCGTTGCTGGCGCTGGTCGGCAAGGGCGTGTGCTTCGACAGCGGTGGGTTGGATTTGAAGACCGCCGACGGCATGCGCTGGATGAAGAAGGACATGGGCGGCGCGGCGCACGCGTTGGCGCTGGCGCATCTGGTGATGGCGTCTGGCCTGCCCGTGCAATTGCTGCTGGTGATCCCGACCGTGGACAACGCCGTCGCGGGCGACGCGCTGCGCCCGGGTGACGTGATCCGCACCCGCGCGGGCATCACTGTCGAAGTCGACAACACCGACGCCGAGGGGCGCCTGATCCTGTGCGATGCGCTGGCGCTGGCGGTGGAAAGCAAACCCGACCTGCTGATTGATTTCGCCACGCTCACCGGCGCCGCACGCGTCGCGCTCGGGCCGGATTTGCCCGCGCTGTTTGCGAACCGCGACGACGTTGCCGGGCAACTGCTCGCGGCTGCCGACGCCGAGCACGATCCGCTGTGGCGCCTGCCGCTGTGGCAACCGTACCGCGTGATGCTGGCCTCGGCGTTCGCGGATACCTGCAACACCGGCGCCTCGCGCCACGCCGGCGCGATCACCGCCGCGCTGTACCTGCAGAACTTCGTGCCCGCGCACGTGCCATGGCTGCACGTCGACGTGTACGCCTGGAACGACGCCGAACGGCCCGGCCGTCCACGCGGTGGCGATGCGCAGTCCCTGCGCGCCTTCCACGCGTTCCTGCAGCGGCGTTATATGCGCGGTTGACGACCGCGGAATGATCCAGGGGACGGGATGCGTGCGCCGTACTCCCGTAGCCCGGGTCGGCATGCCGTAATCATGCGCGCGCATGTGCGTGTCGCGGACGCGCTGCCATAATCGCGTGAAGTCGCGTCAAGGTCGGGTTCGTGCAAGAGCATTCCTGGTTGCCGTCGGTGCTGGTGTTCCTGGTCGCGGTGGTGATTGCGGTGCCGCTGGCGCGCAAGCTGAAACTCGGTTCGGTGCTGGGTTATCTTGCCGCGGGCGTGGTGATCGGGCCGTACGGGTTGCACTGGGTACGCAATCCCGACGCGATTTCCGGCATTTCCGATCTCGGCGTCGCGCTGTTGTTGTTCGTGATCGGGCTGGAGCTTTCGCCGCAACGCCTGTGGGTGATGCGGCGGCAGGTGTTCGGTGCAGGCGCGGCGCAGGTGTTCGGGTCGGCGCTGGTGATCGGCCTGATCGCGGCCTTCGGGTTCCAGCTGAAACCGGTCGTGGCGGCGGTGGTCGGATTGGGACTCGCGTTTTCGTCGACCGCGTTCGGCCTGCAGATCCTCGCCGAGCGGCGCGAACTGCAGAGCGCGTACGGACGGCAGGCATTCGCGATCCTGTTGTTCCAGGACCTGGTGGCGATCCCGCTGATCGCGGCGATCCCGCTGCTGGCCGAGCACGGCGCGCCGCACGCCACTCAGCCGCTATGGTTGTCGTCGCTGCGCGTCGCAGGCGTGATCGCCGTGGTGGTGGTCGGTGGGCGCTATGCATTGCGCCCGGTGTTCCGGGCGATCGCCAAGACCCAATTGATCGAGGTTTCGACCGCGACCGCACTGCTGGTGGTGATCGGCACCGCGTGGCTGATGCAACTGGCCGGCATCTCGATGGCGCTGGGCACTTTCCTCGCCGGCGTGCTGCTGGCCGATTCGGAGTATCGCCACGAACTCGAATCCAACATCGCGCCGTTCGAAGGCCTGCTGCTCGGCCTGTTCTTCATCACGGTCGGGATGGGGGTGAACCTGAAGCTGCTGGCGCTGCATCCGTGGCTCGTGGTCGGGTTGGTGGTGCTGCTGCTGGCGTGCAAGGCCCCGATCCTGGCAGCGATCGGGCGCGCGAGCCCGCGCCTGGGTGGCAGCGGCGCGGTCAAGCTCGCCGCGTTGCTGGCCGGCGGCGGGGAGTTCGCCTTCGTGGTGTTCAAGCTGGCGACCGAACACGACCTGCTGACGCACGCGCAGCACCAGTTGCTGGTGCTGGTGGTGACGCTGGGGATGGCTGCGGTGCCGCTGCTGGTGCTGGCCGCGGCGCGGCTGCCGGAATCGCGCAAGTCCGAGCGCGAGTTCGACCACATCGACGCGGGTTCGCCGCGCGTGATCGTTGCCGGCTTCGGGCGGGTGGGGCAGATCGTGGGGCGCCTGTTGCGCGCGCGCAACATCCCGTTCGTGGCGTTGGAGAATTCGATCGAGCAGGTGGACCAGTCGCGGCGCTTCGCCGGCACCAACATCTACTTTGGCGATCCGACGCGTGCCGAGATCCTGCGCGCGGCTGGCGCCGGCCAGGCCGAGGTGTTCGTGCTGGCGACCGATGACCCGGCCGCCAACGTGCGCACCGCGCGGCTGGTGCGGCGGCTGTTCCCGCAACTCAAGATCATCGCGCGCGCGCGCAACCGCCAGCACGCGTTCCGCCTGATGGACCTCACTGCCGATCCCGACGATGTGGTGCGCGAGACGTTTTATTCCAGCCTGAAGATGGCGCGTCTGACCCTGGTGGCACTGGGCATGGGCACGGAACAGGCGAACGCCGTGGTGGAGCTGTTCCGCGAACACGACGAAAAGCTGTTGCGTGACCAGCATCTGGTGTACGACGACGACGTGGCGCTGCGCCAGACCACGCGCGAAGCCTACGCGGAATTGCAGGGGCTGTTCGAGGCCGACCGCGCCGCGCAAGCGGAACCTATTCCGGATGCGTCATCAGCGGCGTCACCACCTGCGCATTGAGCTGGGTGCCGCGGCGTGGCGCCAGTTCCAGCGCGAGATCGACATAGCCCAGCAACCGCGCGACCTCCGCCGGCGTGCGCTGCATGCAGTCCCGGGCCTCGCGGTCGGCGCCGCGCGCCAGCAGTACGCGCGCGGGCTCGAACAGCGCGTGCATCGCGCAGGCGTGCAGCGCGGTGACGCCGTTTTCGTCGGCGTGGCCGATCGCCGCACCGGCGTCCAGCAGCGCCGGCAGCAGCGCGCCGAGGTGGGTGCCGTCGCAGTCCACGCCGGGCTTGACGTGCGCGCCGAGCAGCATCAGCAGTGGCGTGACGCCGTGTTGGTCGGCGGCGTCCAGCGCGGGATTGGCGTCGATGAGCGCCGCCAGCAGGCGGTGGCAACGCAGGCTGTCGCGGCTGTCGAAGCAGAAGCGTGCAGCGGCATGCAGTGCGGTGTGCCCGCGCGCGTCGGCCAGCCCGGGCTGGGCGCCGAGTTCGCGCAGCAGCACCAGCATGTCGGCGTGGCCGAGCGCGGCGGCGATCATCAAGGCGGTAACATCGTCGGCGTGGCGGCGGTCGACCTGGACGCCCGCGCTGACCAGGGCACGCACGACGTCCGGCTGGCGCGCGCTGACCGCGGCGGACAACGGCGAAGCGCCGGTGTCGACCACGAGTTCGGGATCCGCGTGCGCGGCCAGCAGGCGCTGCACGCTTTGCAGCGCACCGGCGCCGCTGGCGCGCAGCAGCGCCGTGGCGCCACGTTCGTCGCGGCTGTCCACCGGCAGGCCGAGTTCGAGCAGGCGCGCAACCGCATCGGGATCGGCCGCGGCCGCCGGCAGGTCGGTATCGCGCAAGGGCCGCTGCGGCAACTTCCAACCGTTCCAGCGCAACCAGTATTCGAGTTGCGTCGCGCCACGCGCCAGCGCCAGTCCCAGTGGCGTTTCACCGCTGACGGCCGCGCTTTCCGGGTCGGCGCCGTGCGCGACCAGCGCCTTGACCAGCGGCAATGCGTCGTTCGGCTTGGCATCCAGCGCTGCGTGCAACGGCGTGGCGCCGGTGCGGTCGCGCACGTTCGGATCGGCACCGCGCGCCAGCAACGCCCGCAACACCGGCAGCAGTGCGGGGCGGCTGGCATGGAGCAGTGGTGCGCGGCCGCTGCGGTCGGGGCCGAACGCATCGGCGCCGCGCTCCAGCAGCGCAAGCGCGAGGGAAACGCCATCCGGTGAGGTGTCGAGGTGGGCCAGGGCATCGGCGAAACGGCCCGCGCCGGTCGGCGCCGCGCCGGCGTCCAGCAGTTGGCGCACGCCACCCGCGGAACCGGGCAGGCGTTCGAGCAAGGCGTCGAACAGACGGCTGCCGTCGTCGAGATACGCTTCGGCGTCCAGCCCGTGTTCCAGCAGCCACGCGCGCGACGCCGCGTCGGCGTGGTCGGCGAGGTCGAGGTATAGCGCTGCGAGTTCGGGAACCGGCCACGCCGGCACACGCCCGGCAAAGCGCGCGACCACGTTCCAGTGCCCGAAGCGCAGGGCGTCGAGCAGGTGTGCGGGCGTGTCCGCGCCGGCTTCGGGCTGGTTGCCCTGCGCATGGCTGGCTGGCAGCGCTGCGGAAGGATCCAACAGGGCTACCAGGTCCCAGCGCCCGGCGGCACTGGCCTGGTCGATCGCGCTGCGACCGTCGCCGCCCTTGCGGCGCGGATCGGCGCCCAAGGCCAGCAAGGCGCGCAGGCAATCGGTGTTCACGCGTGGAGACTGGCAGGCGAGGATCAGCGCGCTGCGACCATGCTGGTCAACGGCGTGCACGTCGGGATGGCGTTCGGCCAGCAGGTTCACGACCTCGGTGGCGCCCGCGCGCGCGGCTTCCATCAGCGGTGTGGTGCCGTAGCGATCCGCGCTGCCGGCGTCGGCGCCTGCGTCCAGCAGCAGGCGCGCGATGTCGACATGATCCTCGCGCGCGGCGTGCAGCAAGGCGCTGCGGCCCAGCGCGTCGAGCGTGTTCGGATTGGCCTTGTGCTTGAGCAGGATCCGCACGCCTTCGGGATCGTCGTCGGCGATGCCGGCCGCAGCCGGCAAGGCGACGTCGGGCCTCGCGCCGTGTTCGACCAGGAACCGCAGCAGCGGCCAGTTGGCGGCGCTGGCCGCGACCGCAAGCGGGGTGGCCAGGTTGCGGTTGCGGGCTTCCAGCGGCGCCTGCGCATCGATCAGGATCGCCGCGATCGCGGGTTCGGCGCACAGCGCGGCGTGGTGCAGGGGGGTGTTGCCATCGACGTCGGCCAGCGACGTATCGGCGCCGTTGGCGATCAACGCGGTGACGGTTTCCGGCCGTCCCTGCGTGCAGCTACGGGTTGCGGCGAGCAACGGGGCCAGGCCGGCGTGCGGCTGGTTCACGCGCGCGCCCTTGCCGATCAGCAGACGCAGGATGCGCGTGTCCGCCAGTTCGGCCGCCAGCGTCAGTGCGGAGCGCTGGTCGCGTGCGCCCGCGTGCGGCGCCGCGTCGGGGCTGGCGCCGCGCGCCAGCCAGTCGCCGGAAGCGCCGACATCGCCCGCGCGCACGGCGGCAAGCAATCCTTCGTCGAGGGTCGATTGCGGCAGCACGGGTTCTGTGGGTGCGCTCGGCTTGCTGCTCGCCGATGCGGGTTCACCGGGCCCATCGGTGTCCTGGCTCGCCTCGGACCCGGGCCCAGGCGTGGACGGCGGAGACCCGTCCAGCGCTGGCAGCACGGACTGGCCGCGCGCGCCGAACAGCAGGCGCAAGGTACGGTCAAGGACGATCAGCGAACACACCGGCAGCACCACCACCGCGTACAGGAACAGCGCGGCGGTGCGGATCTCGTCGGGCAGCTCGGCGCCGATGCCGGCCAGGGTCAGTGCGCCAAACACGATCACCAGCTGGGCCAGCGACGCCGGCAGGAAATGCGTCAGGAACAGGTCGTGGCCACGCGTGAGATGCCGTGCAAAGCGCAGGCTGCGCGCCAGCGCAGCGGTGATCCACGAATGCTCGGCACTGGCGGGGAACGCATCGTCCCACACGAACACCAGTCCGAACGCCGGCCACAGGCGCCACAGGATGACCAGGGCGACCACCAGCGCCACGCACAGTCCCAGCGTGGCTGCGAGCGAGGGTTCCCGGGACAAGGCCAGCAGCGGCCAGGCGGTGAGCACGAACACGGCCGCGGTATAGAGCGCCAGCGCGATCAGGTGGGCCGGACCGCGCCGCAGCGCGGTGCGGGTGAAACCGGGTTCGCAGCCGAAACCGATCGCATGGCAGACCGCCGCCATCGACAGCGAAGCGCCGATCAGCAACGGCAACAATGCATAGCGTTCGTACGGCGCAGGAATCCAGATCGCGACCAGCACGGCGATCAGCGAAGGCAGGAACAGCGGCAGCGACTTCAGGAGCGGCGGTCGGCGGCGTGGCTTGGCTGGCATAAACGGGCTCAGGCAACGGATACGCAAGTATAGGGAACCCGGATGTACGAGCCGCAACCAGGTATATGCGTTGGGCTTGACCGACGGACTTGCGCGGGCCGTGCCGGAATGCCATAGTCGCCCTAACAAAATTCATACAAACGTATGAAAGATGGAACGCAGCCCGATGGCCGGGTGGCCAACCACAACCATGACGCACCATTCACCACTGGAGATGCACCGATGAGCAAGCAACCGATTTCCGCTGCAAGGCTGGCCGGCCTTGGACTCGCGGCCCTGAGTGTTGCCGTGGCCGGAGCGCTGGTCAGCCCTGCCGCGTCCGCATCCGGCTTCCAGATCAGCGAAAACACCGTGCAGGCAATGGGGCGCGCCTATGCCGGGCGGGAAGCCGCCGGCAACGATGCCTCGGTGGTGATCAACAACCCCGCGGCGATGGTCGATTTCGACACCTACGCGGTGCAGGTCGACGCCACCGCGATCAACGTCAGCACCCAGTTCCACGGCGGCGGCACCGATGCGCTGGGGCGTCCGTTGTCGGGGGGCGACGGTGGCAACGGCGGTGGCGTGCATCCGGTGCCGGCGATCAGTTTCATCGCGCCTATCGCACCAAACTGGCGGCTGGGCTTTGCCGTCGGTGCGCCGTTCGGTCTTGCCACCGAATACGACAACGGCTGGGTGGGCCGCTACCAGGCACTCAAGACCAGCGTGAAGTCGATGGACTTCACGGGTTCGGTCGCGTGGGCAATCAATCCCCAGTTCTCGCTGGGCTTTTCGGTGATCGCACAGAAGACCACCATCGACATCGGCAACGCAATCAATCTCGGCGCGGTGCTGGCGGCACCGCCCTTCGGCCTGGCACCAACCTTCCTGCCGCAGTCGGCGGATGGCGCGGTGCGCATCCGCGGTGACAACACCAAGTGGGGCTGGGCAATCGGCGCCGAGTGGAAGCCGACCACGCAGGACACGCTTGCGCTCTCCTACCACGCCAAGATCGACCACCACTTCACCGGGCAGGCCTATTTCACAGTCCCGTCCAGCGTGCAATTCGTGCTCTCGCAGCCGGGCGTTCCCCCGTTGTTCCAGAACACCACGGGCAGCGGCGCGTTCGCCACCCCCGCGACCGCGTCGTTGAGCTACTGGCACAAGACGCTGGGCCCGGTGTCGTGGGGCGCCGAGTTGAGCTGGACCGGCTGGAGCTCGTTCAGCCGCCTCGCCATCGACTTCACCAATCCCTATCAGCCCGACATCAACCAGTACTACGGCTGGAAGAACACCTGGTTCGGTTCGGTCGGCATGGATTACCGTTTGAGCGACACCTGGACGCTGCGCGGCGGTGTCGCTTTCGACCAGACGCCAACCCAGAACTTCTCGCGTGACCCGCGCATCCCGGACGGCGCGCGCAAGTGGATCTCGGTCGGCGCGGGCTATACGCCGGTGCAGAACCTGCGCTTCGACATCGGTTACACGCACCTGTTCGTCGACAACGGCAACGTCAACGACGTGAGCGCGACCGGCGATCACCTGATCGGCAGCTTCGACAACTCCGGCGACCTGTTCGGGATCTCGATGCAGTACAAGTTCTGACGCCTCCAGACACGCGATGGGTTGAAACAAAAACCCCGGCTTTTGCCGGGGTTTTTGCTGGTGCGGAAACAGCGCACGGCGCGGTGCGTCGCAGGCGATGAGGTTCAGGCCCGGTGCGCGAGCTCCGCGGCAACCTCCCTGGCTGCCGCCAGCGTCGCCGCCACATCGGCGTGCGTGTGCGCGGTCGAGACGAACAGGTTTTCGTAGGCGCCGGGGTGGAACAGCACCTTGCGCGCCAGCATGCCTTCCCACCAGCGGCGGAAGGTGTCCTGGTCGGCGTGGCGCTCGGCGTCGCGATAGTTGTGGATGGGTTCCTGCGCGAACCACACCTGCATCAGCGGGCCGAGGCCCACGACGTAAGCCGGCAGCCCTGCATCCTTCAGGACCTTTTCCAGCCCGAGCCGCAGTTCGTCGGAAACCGCGTCGAGTTTAGCGAACAGGCCCGGCGTCGCCAGCTCGTCCAGCGCCGCGTTGGCAGCCGCGATCGCGATGCCGTTGGCGCTGTAGGTGCCGGCCATCGACACCTTGCCCTTGGCGACCAGCGCCATGATGTCGGCGCGCCCGCCCGCCGCTGCAACCGGGAAACCGCCGCCGATGCCCTTGGCGAACACCGACAAATCGGGCTTGATGCCGAGCCGTCCCTGCGCGCCCGCGAGGCCGAGGCGGAAGCCGGTGATGACTTCGTCGTAGATCAGCACCACGCCATGCCGGTGCGTGAGCTCGCGCATGGCTTCGAGGTAGCCCGGCTGCGGCAGGATGCAGCCGGTGTTGCACATCACGGGTTCGGTCAGCACCGCGGCGATGCTGTTGCCTTCGCGCTTCAGCGTGTCGGCCAGCGCATCCGCATCGTTCCACGGCAGGATGATCAGGTTTTCCTCGACGCCCTTGGGCAGCCCCGGGCCCTGCGGCACCGGTACCGGATGCCGGTCGGGGCCGGCCTTGTCGAGCGCCGGGTGCTTGCTCCAGTAGATCGCGTCCGAGAAGCCGTGGTACATGCCTTCGAAGCGCACGATCTTGTTGCGCCCGGTGAACGCGCGCGCGAGGCGCGTCGCGTACATCACCGCTTCGGTGCCGGTGTTGCACAGGCGCACCTGGTCCACGCTCGGAATCGCAGCGACGATCTTCTGCGCGAGCCGCGCCTCGTCTTCGGTCGGCAGCGCGAAGATGGTGCCGCGGTTCTGGATGAAATCGACCACGGCCTGCGTGACGCGCGGCGGACGGTGGCCGAGCAGCATCGGCCCGAGGCCAAGGAGATAGTCGATGTAGGTATTGCCGTCGACGTCGGTGAGATGCGCGCCCTGGCCGCTACGGACGAACAGCGGGTACGGATCCCAGCCCGACCAGGTCGCGCGCGCGGTGCTGTTGACGCCGCCCGGGATGGTCCGGCATGCAATTTCGAACAGGCGTGCGCTGCCGGCGGTGTCGAGCCCGTCGATCAGCGACGCGCCGGGGGATGAAGCCTGCACGGCTTCGGCATTCGTGGTGTGCATGGATCAACCTGCGGGGAATCAGCTAGCGGCGCGTTCGGGCACCAGCACGCGTCGCGGGGTGTGCAGCTTGCCTGCCAGCAGCGCCGGCAGCAAGCCGATGGCGTCGGAGAAACCGACGATGGAAGTGTGCGGGATGCCGGCGTGGCGGCAGTGCTCGATCAGGCGGTGCTTGGCGAACACGTAATCGGCTTCGCCGGCGGCGCAGAAATCCGAGGCGCCATCGCCGACCAGCAGCACGCGATGGTGGCGGTTGTGTTCGCGCACCGCGCTGGCGCACTTGCAGTGGCCGCTGCCGATCCGGCATTGCGCGTCGGAGAACGGTGTTTCCAGCTGCCACTTGCGCCGGCCGGCCGGCACCAGCCGGTTGGCGAGCACCGGCAGATGGTCGAGCTGGTAACGCCGCAGGATCGCGCGGATCGCGTAATCGAGGCCATCGCTGACCACCCGCAGGGTGGAACCGGCGGCGAACACCGCTTCCACGAATTGCGGGAAGGCCGGATCGATGCGCAGGGTTGCCAGATGGTCGTCGATCTGTTCGCGCGAGGCGTCGAGCAGGGCGACCTGTCCGGCCATGCACTCGGCGGAGCCGATCTTGCCCGCCCGCCAGTCGCGCTCCAGTACCTGCCACTCGGGCGGCGCGAAACGGTCGAGCAGGGAGTCCGTGACGTCCTCGACGGCGATGGTGCCGTCGAAGTCACACAGGATGTTCCATTGGGTCACGGGGATGCCTTGGGGGTCGCGGGAGACGCGAAGTGGTGCAGATTCTAGCGCGGCGGGCTTTCCGAACGCTTTCTTTTGCGGGCATGCCTGATCGCCGCGCCATCCAGACATGCGGGATCATTCAGATTTCCTGCCATTCGACCCCGGTCCGGCCTTGAAGCCGCCGTTCGTGGCCGGGAGATCCCTGCCGTGTTTCACGCAAGCTGCTACGGGTGGGGTCGTGCGAACCTCACCAGCACCCTCTGGCCGATCCGCAGCGGTGCCTCGCCCGCCTTGGCGGGCGCCAGTTCCAGCGTGCAATCGACGTCGTTGGCGAGCGCCTTTTCCAGTGGATCCTGGGTCAGTCCGGCCGGCTGCAGCACCTGTCCCACCCACGTCACGGTCGCCTGGTACACCGGGCCGGAGCCGGAGTCGCGCACGACCTCGGCCTGCATCCCTGGCCGGATGGCGCCGGCTGCGTCCACGTCGATCTGTGCGCGCACGATGTGCGGGCGATCAGGCAACAGGTCGAACAGTGGCTCGCCGGACGCCGCAGCAACGCTCTGGCCGACCGTGATCCGGCGCGCGACCACGCTGCCGGTGACCGGCGCGCGCAGGCTGGTTGCGCCCAGGTTGAGCTGTGAGGTGGCGAGTTGCTGGCGTGCGACGTCCAGCGCGGCCTGGGCGGCGGATTGTTTCGCCACCAGCGTCGCCACGGCAGCGCGCGCCTGCCCGGCGGCTTCGCCGGTCGCGGCACCGGCCTTCGCAGCCGCCGCGATGCGTGGCGCGCGCTGCCGCGCCTGCTGCAGCGCGACCTGCAGTTCCGCAAGTTGCGCCTCGGCCTGCGCCACGCCGGCCCTGGCCGTCGCCACCTGGATCTTCGCCGCGCGCGGATCGAGTTGCGCGAGCACCTGGCCCGCCTCTACGGCGTCGCCCTGCCGCACGGCCACGGCTTCGACCACGCCGTCGGCGTGCGCGGCGACCTGCACCATGCCGCCCTCGACATCCACCTTGCCGCGCGCCACCGCCAGCCATTGCGGGGCTTGTGCGGTGCCTTGGGTGGCGTGCGAGCCATCCGAACAGGCGCCGAGCGTCAACGCCAACAGCGCGAGTGCGGCGCCGATGCAGTGATTCGATTTCACGATGCGGTCTCCCGTGCGGGCGCGTGCTCAGCATGCGGCACGCGCCGGTCATTCAATATTGCGCCGTCTTCCATTTCCAGCACGCGGTCGGCGTGCGTGACCAGGCGCGGATCGTGGCTGACGCACAACACGGCGGTGCCGTGTTCGTGCGCGATGCGGCGCAGGGTGTCGATCACGATCTGGCCGTTCGCGGCATCCAGCGCGCTGGTGGGTTCGTCGGCGAAGAACAGCTGCGGCTGCTTGACCAGCGCGCGCGCGATCGCGACGCGCTGCTTCTCGCCGCCGGACAGCTCGGCCGGCAACAGCTGCATGCGTTCGCCCAGGCCGACCTCTTCCAGCGTGGCGCGGCTGCGCTCGGCTGCCGTGCGATCGTCCACGCCCATGTAGCCGAGCGGCAGCATCACCTGTTCGAGCGCGGTCAAGGCGGGAAACAGGTTGAAACCCTGGAACACGAATCCGGTGTGTTGCAGGCGGAAGCGATCCAGCGCGCGGCGGTCGCCACGCCACAAGTCTTCGCCCAGCGCCACCACGCTGCCGGCATCCGGCCGCTGCAGGCCGGACAGGATCGACAGCAGCGTGCTCTTGCCGCAACCGGACGGGCCCGCGATCAGGGTCAGGTGCCCCGCTTCGACGCTCAACGAAAGGCCGCGCAGGACTTCCGTGCGCAGCTTGCCGCTGGTGTAGCCCATGTGCAGATCGGTGGCGACCAGTGCACTCATCGCAGCAGCAACGCCGGGTCGGCGCTCCGCAAGACCCGCACCGCCGCGGCGCCGGACACCAGCGCGATGCCCATCACCAGCACCGCGCACAGGATCCACGCCGAGAAGTTCAACTGCACCGGCACGTCCTGCCACGTCGCGAGTCCGATCAGGCCGAGGCTCAGCACGATCCCGGTGATGAGCCCGCACACGCCGATCCATGCGGCCTGCTTCAGGACCACGCGCCGGAGCGACCCCAGGCTCACGCCCAGCGCCTGCAGGGTCGCGTATTCGCGCACCGAGCCGGCGATCGCGCCCATCAGGGTCTGGCTGGTGATGATGGCGCCGACGATGAACACCACCACCGCGAGGAATACCACGCCGAGCCCCGCGCCGGTCTGGAACATCCAGTAGAACACCGCGCGGCTGGCAAAGCTCGAAGCAGTCCACGCAGCGTAACCGTGGGCGTGACGATTGATGCGTTCGGCAACCGCATCCGGATCGGCGCCCGGTTTCAGTTGCGCCACGTAATAGGCGACGTCGGGGCCGTCCCCGCCGTCGATACTCAAGCGGCGCGCGGTATCCAGCGATGCCACCACGTTCACTCCGCCCAGTGCACGGATGCCACGCGCGGTGCCGACGATGCGCACCAGGTCGCCATTGATCAGCGCCTGCCCCCCGATCGGCACGCCGAGTTTCGGCAGGTCGGCACGATCAACGATCACCGCGAACGGCTCCTTGAGCGACATGCGCTGCGCCGGCGTCAGCACGTCGGAAAAAATCATGCCATCGGGTTGCGTGTCGATGCCCGACACGAACACCGACAGGCCGCCGGTGCCGGCCGGCCCGCGCCAGTCGCCGTCCACCCATGCGAACGGCTCGACCCGCGCGACGCCGGGATCCATCAGCAGCGCGGTGCGCGCATCGGATCCGATCGGACGGCCGAGTTCGATACTCTGGGTGCCGGGATAGCCGACCCACAGGTCGGCATCGGAGGCGGTGATGTAAGTCGCCGCCGAGCCGAAGATGCCGAACACCAGCGCCGCCTGCATCAGCAGCAGCAGGCCGGAGAATGCGACCGCCACCATGGCCGGCAGGAAACGCCGCCATTCGTGGATCAGGGTTTTGCGTGCGAGCGGGATCATGGTGAAGGCGTACTTTTTGAACCCTTCTCCGGCGGGGAAAGGGGCCGGGGTGAGCGTTCGGGCTCGCGCGAGCCCTCATCCAGCCCTGCGGGCGACTGTTTCCCGGAGGGAGCAGGGGAAGCGTCCGGCGCTTGTGCCTTGGTGGACGGATCATCGCCGCGATCCGCTGCCGGGAGTGGCGCGCCGCCGAGCGCCTTGTACAGGGCGACAAACGCGAGCCCATGCGCGAGGCGCGCCTGTTCCCGGTCGAGTTCGGAGTCGGTGGATGCGAGCCTGGCATCGGCGAGGTTCAGCGCGTCGGCCTGGCCCAGGCCCCGCAATTTTTCGCTCAGGTCGAGGGCGTGGTGCGAAGCGGTGGCCGCGACGTTGGCCTGTTGCACCTTCTCGCCCGACGCATGCAGGGCGGCGAGGTCGCTTTCGACTTCCGCCGCGCCTTGCAGCACGGCCTGCCGGTACGCTGCCAGCGTGGCCTGCAGCTGGTTTTCGCGCGCGTCGCGTACGGCGTGCCGCTGGCCCCAGTCGAACAGCGGGATGTTGATGATCGGACCGATCGCGAAGGTGTTGTTGACGTCGCCGAGGCGCGTACGGCCCTTGACCAGCGCGGCGAAGGTCAGCGAGCTGCCGAGCGCGAGGCGTGGATACAGGTCGGCCTTGGCGATGCCCAGCTCGCCGGCGGCCTGCAGCACCTGGGTCTCGGCATAACGGATTTCCGGGCGCGTGCGCAGCAGGTCGGCGGGCACGGACGTGACCTTGTCAGCCGTCAGTCTCGGCAGCGGTTTCGCCACCAGCCACGCGGGGTCGGGCTCGCTTTTGCCGAGCAGCACGGCGAGGGCCTGCGCGTGTTGTGCGATTGCCGCGCGCGGATCGGCGAGTTGCGCCGCGGCCTTCGCCGCCGCGGCCACGCCTTGCTCGACTTCGAGGGTCGAGGCAAGTTGCAGGCGTTCCTGCACGCGCAACAGCTCGACCTTGCGCTGCGCGGCACGGGCGGCGTCGCCGAGCAGGGCCTCGCTGCGTTGCTCCGCGCGCAATTGCAGGTATTCGCGCACGACTTCCGCCACCAGCGAAACCCGCGCGGATTGCAACTCGGCGGCAGCGGCGCCGGAGTTGGCCGCGGCGATGCGGGCGTTGGCATCGCTGCGCCCGAACAGCCCGAACTCCCACGTCGCATCGAAGCCCGCCTGGAAATAGCTCGCGGTGTTCTGGGGGTTGGGTTGTTCGATGGTCTGGAAGCCGAGATGCGGCTTGTAGGTGGTGTCGGATGCGGCTTCCAGCGCGCGGGCCGCACGCAGTTTCCATGCCGCCTGGGCAACGTCGAGGTTGTCGTGCAGGGCATGCTCGACCAGTGCATCCAGTTCCGGATCGTCGAAATGTTTCCACCAGCCGGTGAGGTCTGGTGCCTGGCCGAGGCCGGGGGTGGCGTTGCGCCAGTGCGCGGGCAGGTCACCTTGCGGCAGCGGCGGCACCTTGACGCTGACGCAGGCGCCGAGCACCGCGCCAAGCGCGGCCACGAGCAGCGTGCGGGGGATCCATCGGCGGCGGGGAGGCAGGCTGCGCATGGGTTGGGGCAGTGTAGCGGCCGAACGAAATCGAATCCGCAGGCCGTGCAGGATCACGTGCAAAAACGCGCACCGGCATTTTGCGCGTGCATCCTTTCCGGATCCTTTGGGTGCCTTGCGCCGCGGCGAAGCAACCGCTTGGCTCCAGCCGGCGCCCGTGCAGCAACGCGGGCGTCAACCCGCGAGTTTGGCCTTCACGCGTTGCGAGAGTGCGCCCATGTCGGCGCGCCCGGCTGCGCGTTCCTTCAGCAGCGCCATCACCTTGCCCATGTCGCGGGGTGACGCGGCGCCCAAATCGGCAATGCATTGCGCGATCAATGCGTCGAGTTCGGCGTCGGACACCTGCGCGGGCAGGTACGCCTCGATCACGCCGACCTCATAGCGTTCCTGCTGCGCCAGGTCCTCGCGTTTCGCGGCTTCATATTGCGTGATCGAATCGCGGCGTTGCTTCAGCATCTTCTCCAATACCTGCAGCACGTCGGCGTCGGTGAGCGTGATGCGCTCATCCACCTCGCGCTGCTTGAGCGCGGCGAGGATCAACCGGATCGTGCCGAGGCGCGGCTTGTCGCCGCCCTTCATCGCGGCCTTCATGTCCTCGGTGATGCGGGCCTTGAGATCGCTCATGGAATCCTCCGAATCAAAATCCCGGAAACGCGAAACGGCCGGCACCGCAGGGCGGGGCCGGCCGTCGCAATGTGCATGGAAGCGTTGCTCGGCGCGCGGCGCCGATCAATACAGGCGCTTGCGGCGCGTGACTTCGCGCGAAACCCGGCGCAGGTGGCGTTTCACTGCCGCGGCGCGCTTGCGCTTGCGTTCCTGGGTCGGCTTCTCGTAAAACTCGCGCTTGCGCGTTTCGGCGAGCACGCCGGCCTTCTCGCAGGTGCGCTTGAAACGACGCAGGGCGATTTCGAACGGTTCGTTCTCGCGGACTTTGACGCTGGGCATGGACGCTCCACTTGGTAAACTGTCCCGCTCAAGCGCGGGTGAGCCGCGAATTATAGCGTGACTTCCATGACCGATTCAAAGGGGCCCGGTTCAAAGAGGCCCGGTTCAAATGGGGCAGATTCAAAACGGCCGATGATTGGCCCGGTGCTGGGCATCGAAAGCTCCTGCGACGAAACCGGGGTCGCCGTCTATGAACCCGGCCGCGGCCTGCTGGCGCACGCCCTGTATTCCCAGATCAAGCTGCACGCCGAGTACGGCGGCGTGGTCCCGGAACTGGCCAGCCGCGACCATGTGCGCAAGCTGCTTCCCCTTTTGCACCAGACACTTGGCGACGCCGGCCTGAAGGTTTCCGACCTTTCGGCGGTGGCCTATACCGCTGGTCCCGGCCTGATCGGCGCACTGCTGGTCGGCGCGTCGGTGGCGCGCTCGCTGGCGTGGGCTTTGGAGGTGCCCGCCATCGGCATCCACCACATGGAAGGACATTTGCTGGCACCGCTATTGGAAGAACCCGCTCCCGGCACCGAACCGCTGGTCCCGCCGTTCGTGGCATTGCTGGTGTCGGGTGGGCATTCACTGCTGGTCGGCGTGGACAGGATCGGCAGTTACACCATCCTTGGCGACACCCTCGATGACGCCGCCGGCGAGGCCTTCGACAAGACCGCCAAGCTGCTGGGCCTGCCCTATCCGGGCGGGCCGGCGCTGGCGAAGCTGGCCGAAACCGGCGATCCGAAAGCCTTCCACTTTTCACGTCCGATGACCGACCGGCCCGGCCTCGACATGAGTTTTTCCGGACTCAAGACCCAGGTGCTGCTGGCGTGGCGCGATTGCGACAAGGCCAATTCCACCCGCGCCAGCATCGCGCGTGGCTTCGAGGAAGCCATCGTGGAAACGCTGGCGGTGAAGTGCCGGCGTGCCCTCGCCGCCACCGGTTACCAGCGGCTGGTGGTGTCGGGCGGCGTCGGCGCCAACCAGCGCCTGCGTGCGCAGCTCGCGGCGGCCGGGCAGCGGGAAGGTTTCCAGACCTACTTCCCGCGCCTCGCGTTCTGCACCGACAACGGCGCCATGATTGCGCTGGCCGGTTCGATCCGGCTGGCCGCGGGCCAACACACCGGTCCCGAGATCCGCGTGCAACCGCGCTGGGATTTGCAGTCATTGCCGGAAGTGGCCTAGGCATGGACCGGGTTTTCATCGAAGGCCTGGCCGTCGAAACCCTGATCGGCATCTACGCTGGCGAGCACGCTGCGCGCCAGCCCGTGGTGATGGACCTGGAGCTCGGCTTCGACAACGCCAAACCTGCCGCCAGCGGACGCATCGACGACACGCTCGATTACGCCGCGGTTGTCGCCGCGCTCAAAGCCTTCGTCGCAGACTTCGATTGCGGCTTGCTGGAAGAGCTTGCCGAGGCCTGTTGCGCGATGTTGCAGCGGCAATTCCCGGCCATCCGCAGCATCGATCTGCGCCTCGACAAACCTGCCGCGTCGCAAGCGCTGGGCTGCCGCCATGTCGGCGTGCGTGTCCAGAGACACGCCTGACATGCCCCGCATCTGGCTTTTGTTGCTGGGCTCGAATTTCGACAGTAACGAGCGCGTGCATGCGGCATTGGCGGCCTTGCGTGCGTTGGGACCCGCGGCGCTTGTCACCGCGATCCTGCGGCTGCCGGCGCATGGCGGCGCACGCGTGCCGGATTACTACAACGCGCTGGCAACGCTGGAATCCAGTCTGGATCGCGAGGTGCTGGTCGGGAACCTCAAGCGCATCGAACACGAACTGGGCCGCGTGCACGGCAGCGGGCGCGTGGCGATCGACATTGACCTGCTGGCCTGCCGCGACGGCGGGCGCTGGCTGGCCGACCGGCATGCGATCGAAAAGGGCGACCTCGGGCAATCGCCCGTGCCGCAGTTGCTGCGCGAAGCCGGCATCCGCATCGACGCCTGAAGCCGTCGTGGCGCCTACAACCCCGCTTCGCGCGCAGCCTGCGCGCGATCACGCTCGACGCGCTGCACGGGCACCTCGATGCTGCGATCGGCGGGAATGAATTCGACCTCGTGGGTGAACATCGCGATCGCGGTGCGCGCGACCTGGCGGGTGTCGTACCACGCATAGGCGCCGACGCCGAGCGCGCCGGCCACCGGCAGCATGCGTGCCAGCGAACTGCCGAGTGCGCGTTCGGACAGCTTGATGCCGATGCGCTCGGCGATGCTGCGGATCGCGTGGGTGGTCGCGGCGTGCACGATCCAACGCTGCCCGGCGCGCACGGCGAGGTCGCGCACCGCTTGCGAGGCCGCGTGCCGGAACAGGCAATACAGCATCTGTTCGCGCGTCAGCGTGGCGTGCCGGCCGCAGGCAGCCGCGATGTCGGCGACCATCTGCGCCTGGATCTTCCAGATCGTCACCAGCTCCGGCAGCACCGTCAGCCAACCCAGCGGCCCGGGCGGCAGCGCCAGCGAGGACGAGGCGAGGAAAGCCTTGCGGCGTGCCGCCAGCGCGATGGCTTCCGCGCGCGCACGCGGGTGTTCGCGCGGCAGCTCGTCGCTGGCCGGGATGTGCGACAGGAAATCGAGGATCTGGTGCGCGATCCGTTGCGAGGGTTCGCTGCGGGGTATGGGCACGGATGCGTTCATCAAGATTCCTTCGCCGGCACACGGGTGACCACAATGTCGGCGCGGCGCGGCAGGCTCAAGGCACGCCGGACGCGGCTTCAGGCAAGGCTCATACGCCGAGTATGCGCCCCCCATCCACGCGGATCGTTTGCCCGGTGACGTAATGGGCATCGCGGACCAGCCACAACACCGCGTCCGCGACGTCGCCTGGAGTGCCGCGCCGGTGCAGCGCGGTGCCGCGCACCACGTCTTCCAGCGTTTCCGCCTTGATGGCGTTCTCCGACGCCAGCACGTTGCCGGGCGCGACCGCGTTCACCCGCACCTCGGGGCCGAGTTCCTGCGCCAGCATGAGCGTCGCCATCCTAAGTGCGGCCTTGCTCATCGCGTACACGGCGTGTTGCGCCAGCGGACGTTCGGCATAGATGTCGGTGATGTTGACGATGCAGCCTTGCCGTTCGCGCAGGTGCGGCGCCGCGGCTTGCGCCAACAGCAGCGGCGCGCGGGCGTTGACGGTGAACAATTCGTCCCACTGCTCAGGCGTGATGCCGCCGAGCGGGGTCGCACGGAACAGCGAAGCATTGTTGACCAGCGCATCCAGCCGGCCAAAATGCGCGAGGGTCGCGTCGATCAAACCGGGCAACTGCCTGGCATCCGCGAGATCAGCCTGCAGCGCCAGCGTCGAACCCGCACGCCGCGCTTCCAGTTCCGCGATCAGCTCATCCAGTTCGCTGCGCGAATGCCGGCAGTGCAGGGCCAGGTCGTAACCGGCAGCGTGCAGCGTGCGCGCGATCACCGCACCGATCCGGCGGGCGGCGCCGGTGACGAGTGCGACGGGATGGCGGGTTTCGGTCATGTTCGCGGCCCCACGTTATGCTGCACGGCCTGCAGCCTGCCGCAACCGCGACGAAACCGCCAGCATGGACACGACACTGCCTGAACCCTCTGCCGAAGAAGCCGCGCATTCGGCGCGGCTGGCGGGCGAGATTCGCCGGGAAATCGCCGCGTCCGGACCGGTGTCTTTCGCGCGCTTCATGGAGCGCTGCCTGTACACCCCGGGCCTGGGTTACTACAGCGCCGGTCGGTTGAAATTCGGCAAGGCCGGCGACTTCGTGACCGCGCCGGAGCTGGGGCCCGTGTTCGCGCGTTGCGTCGCGCGTGCGCTGGCGCCCGCGCTGAAAGCCTGCGGCGCCGGCGCCACGTGGTTCCAACTCGGTGGCGGCAGCGGCGCGTTCGCACGCGATTGCCTGCTGGAGCTGCAGGCGCTTGACGCGTTGCCGCAGCATTACTGGATGCTGGAGCCCT
>JAFEDX010000221.1 GCA_018241365.1 Pseudomonadota bacterium | reverse complement strand
GGATCTGGGTGTTGCCGATGCGGCCACGATCGAGGAACGTCGGTGCCGAACCAAGCCCGGTGCGCAGGGACGCGGTGTAGAGGAAGCGCGCCGACACGCCATCGGCCCCGGCAGCGGGCAAGGTGACGAGGATGCGGCCGTCACGCTTGTCCACGTGCACCGGCAACAGCCCTTGCAGGACTTGCGTGTGCGCGAACACCGGGTCCGGCTTGCCGGCCGCTGGAGTTGCCGCCATGCCGCACGTGGCGATGGCGAACAGCAGGCAAACGGCGAAAAGCGTGCCAGCACGGACCATCATGGGGATTCCCCTTGCTGAAAACGAAAACGCGAAAGACGCTCGATCCGGGCAGCGTGCTCGGCGCACCGTGATGACGTTTCGTTGTAGCAAACGGTTGCGATGAACGCAACGGCACAAAGTCACGAGGGCGACGGCGACGCGGGTGTGCCGCCCGATGTGCACCGGAGGCCGGTGCCAGCTTTTGTGCGAAGTTGCGTCGCGGGGTCTGCGCCGTAGGCACATGCCGACGCGTTTTTCGGATCGCGCTGATGGTGCGCCTTGGCGTCAGTGCCGAAGATTCGCACTTTGGATGCGTACGGAGCCGATATGCGTTCGACGATACGATGGATCGTGGTGGCCATGCTGGCATGGACGGCGACGTGGTCGTGTGTGGCCTCGTCCGGATCGCCGCCGCCGGTGGAACTGGTCGACGTGTATCGCGGCGGCGTTGACCTGTCGCACTATTGGGTCAGCGAGAAGTTCGACGGCGTGCGTGGCTACTGGGACGGCCACCGGATGTTGACCCGCGAGGGCAGCATCGTCGCTGTGCCCGCGTGGTTCACGCAGGACTGGCCGACGACGCCCATGGATGGCGAGCTGTGGGCGGGCTACGGGCGCTTCGAGCGGGCGTCCGCGATCGTGCGCTCGGCCGGTGCGGATGATCCGGCGTGGCGCGAGATGAGTTACCGCGTCTTCGACCTGCCAGCGCACGATGGTGATTTTGATGCGCGGGTGCCCGCGATCCGCGCAGTCGTCGCGGCCATCGGTGACCCGTGGGTGGTGGCAATACCGCAGTTCCATGTCGCCAACGAAGCGCAGCTTCACGCGGAACTCGAACGCGTGCTCGCCAAGGGCGGTGAAGGTTTGGTACTGCATAACGGGGATGCGCGGTACGCGGCGGGTCGTGGGGTTGGCCTGCTGAAGGTGAAGCCCTTCGAGGATGCCGAAGCTAAAGTCGTCGCGATCAAGCCCGGCAGCGGCAGGCTGGCAGGAATGATGGGATCCATCGAAGTGGTCACCCCGGACGGTCGCCGTTTCTCGATCGGCTCGGGTTTTTCGGATGCCGACCGCACCGATCCTCCGCCGGTTGGCGCGTGGGTGACCTATCGATTCAACGGACTGACGAACCGCGGGTTGCCGCGCTTCGCGCGGTTCCTGCGCCTGCGGCCGGAAGGTCCGCCGCCTGAGCCCGCAGTCGCCAACCCCTGATCGGCCGGTTTCAGCCCATGCCGCCGCGGCTGCTCCGCGCCCTGGCGCGCTGGCGATCGCCGCTCCAGCTCCACACTGCGAGACCCGACCAGCTGAGGATGTAGATGACCCCGATGGCGAGCACGATGCTGCCGGGCAGCGGTCCGATCCGGGCCCGCGCGACAAATTCCGAAAGATTCTGCATCGGGGCCGGATGCACCGTCAGCTTGCCGGCGTAGGCCGCGCTCTGGATCGCGAGGATCCACAGGTAGTTGCGGCGCACACGTCGGCCCGTCGCGACCAGCAGGCTGACGTGGTAGTCCGGCTGGCGGTAGTCATTGGCAAGGCGTTGCTGCCAGCCGTCCATCCGGATTTCGCCGTCATCCAGCAAGCGCGCGAAGAAGTGCACTTCGATCCAGCGGCAACGCGCGCGCCAGACGTTGAAATAGCGGTAGCGCCGCGCCTCCAGCACGAGGAAGAACAGGATCAGGATGCCGACCAGCAGCAGCGGCAGCGGCGAAGCGCTCGGCGATGCGAACGTGATCGAGAGCGCGACGCCCAGCGTGACCACGGCCCAGTTGGTGGTGGTGTCGAGCCGCGTGCGCCAGACCGTGGATCGGTAGACTTCGCCGCGGTAAAGATGCGCGAGCGCGCCGATCTCGGAGGCGTTCATCACCCTTGGCTCGCTCGGTGCTTCCATCGGGTCTCGGCGGCCGGCCATGGTGGCGGGATCATGGCACGCGGCCGCCGCGGAGAAAAGGAGGAAGCAGGGGATGCGGGTTCGACCGTGGCGAAACGCTCCTGGTCGCGGGCTTCTGGTTCAGTCCAGGTCCCTGTTGGAAGCCAGTACCCAGCCGAATTTGGCTCCGTCGGAACGGATCAGTGGTGCCAGTCGGAATGGTCTGGACCACAGCTGCTCCGCCGACCTGGCAAGTGCCTGTGCGCCCGCGGCGTCGAGGGCAGCCCGGCGCATTGCCGAGAGGCGTGCCTGATGCGCCCTGATGGCGGAACCCGTCTCGATGATCTTGTCGAGCACGGGGCCTGCTCCGACCTGCGGTTGATGCTCGATCGCATGGACGATGACCGCGCCGACGTTCTGGTACATCCGGAGATCCTCGGCGTGCGTGGCGGCCGATTGCAGCGCTTGCAGGGCGTGGCGGAAATTTGCCTGCGTAGCATCATTGACCGGAGGCAAGCCGCTTCCGGACGCCCTGACGAGGGCTTCCGCGGCCTCGAAGATGCCTGTTGCCGTCAAACGATCGACGTCATCGAGTTGCCGCCGGGCTTCTTGCACGACGGTACTGTCCGCGGCGTGCATCACGAACCGGATGTCGGCGGTTTCCCGGCTTACCCGCCTCAGTTCGGCCAGGCTGCGATCGACGTTGGTGTACTCGATGGCGTATTGCCCGACTATGACGTCGAAGCAATCGTCCGGAAACGGCAGGCTTTCGGCCGGGGTGCGCGGGGAGAAGCGGATCATGCCGGCCCCGGGGCCCAACCTTGGTGGGCGGATCGCCGCTGCGTCCGCCGCATCGATGGACATGCTCAGGTGGCGCGCAGCAGCCACTTCGGCGGCGAGCCGGGCGACTGCACCGTTGCCGGAGCAGACGTCGAGCATCCGCGTGCCTTCCGGGAAGGCCTCGAAGAAACGTCGCCAGCCCTCGGCGATCAGCGGCTGATAGTTGGCACCGCCTTCGCCGCCGCATGACGCCAGGCGACCGTCATGCCAGTACTGATCCCAAGCGAATGTCGAATCGGGGAGCGGCGGCGCATGCAACGTTCGGGTCCTTCGGCAAGGGAGTGCAGCGAGCTCGTGTGGACAACCGTTGCGCCCAAGGATACCGGGTGAGCCTCCAGGCAAGAAAGTACGGAGCCAATGATCGAGTCGAATCCCGCCGCAGGACCTGGGCCTCTCCGACAAATGGAACAGCAAGCTGTCTCCCGCGGCTGCAGCGACGGGGGCCGGCGTGTGTTGCAGTACTTCACAAAGGGCCGCCAACATGCCATGGCACGCGCCCTCGCCCAAGCAGGAATGCGGGTCTGCGGGTCGTCCGGTCGAGGGCGGGTGACCGCACAATCGTACTTGCGCCTGCCACGAGCGCCCAAGATGCTTGCGTGGCATGTTTTGTGCTCTACGGACAGGGGCGCCGCATTGCCGCCAGTCGAGGTTGTACGCAGCACCATGAATTCCGTGAACCGAGCCAGCCCGGCGCCAGCCTCGGCCGACAGCTTCAGGCGCACCATGCTGCTGGTGATCATCGCGGCGGGCCTGCTGGGTACGCTGATCGGGTGGTACACCATGAGCAGGCGCGGGCTGCACTCGCCGGCCTTGATGGCAGTGTGGATCGCGGGCGCGCTGGTCCTCTCGCTGCTGTTCATTGCCACGTGGCGGCGGCTGCTGCCACAGCGCGTGATCGAGATGTGCTGCCTGCTGTACGCCGTCAGCATTTGCGTGGCCTGCATGGCGTTGCGCATGTACTCGCCGCGGTACGGTGCGGAGATCGACCTGGAACCGTTGTACCTGTGGATTCCGGTCGTGTACGTGTTTGCATTCACGTTGACGAACCACAAGACCGGGCTGCGGATTTCGCTGGGCATCATGCTGCTGTTCGTGGCCATCAGCCTGCCTTACCTCGTGCGCGACATCGAAGGGCCGTTCGCCAATTTCACCGTGCAATTGCACGTGGTGTCTGCGGCAATGATTGCCACGCTGTATTTCTTCTCCGGTTACCAGCACCGCCTGCGGCTTGCGCAGGCCACGCTTGACCGGCTGGCGCGGCTTTCCAACACGGATGACCTCACGGGGCTGTCCAACCGCCGGCACATGGCCGTGGTGGTCCGTGCGGAACTGGCGCGGTTCACGAAGGGCGGTGACGGTTTCGCGGTGATGCTGTTCGACGTCGACCGCTTCAAGGAAGTCAACGACCGCTTCGGCCACGGCGCTGGCGACGAGGTCCTGGCCGCACTGGCGGCGCGCGCCGGCGAGGTGATCCTCGGCATGGGTACGCTGGGTCGCTGGGGCGGCGACGAGTTCGTGGCGCTGGTCCGCGGCATGGATGCCGAAGATGCTGTGCGGATGGCCGATGCGCTGTGTGCCTACGTCGCGTCCACGCCGCTTTCCGGTGACCGGTTGGTGACGATCAGTTGCGGCGTGACGGTCGCGCGCAACCGCGACAGCGTCGACAGCCTGCTGCAACGCGCGGATGCAGCGCTGTACGCCGCCAAGCGCGGCGGTCGCAACCGCGTCGAAGTCATCCACGAAGGTGCATGACGGGGCAGCGCCCAGCGACGCGCTTCTTTGGTCAGCCCAGCGAAGGGCTCACCACCGACAATAGGCCCGTGCAACTTTCCGACGGCAGTGAATTCAATCTCACGACCGTAGCGATGGTCGATCGCACCGGGAAAATCCATGACGGCCCGATCGTCCCCGACGAATTGATTCCGTCGACCGATACGGGCGTCGATCTGGACGCCGATCCCGTGGTTCGGCGCGCCACGGCGTGGTTGGGCGGGCAGGCTGGCTGTCGCGGCTGAGTTTCAAGGCGAAGATGCGTGGTTGCAGCGGGACTGGCGGACATCAGCGAATGCACGTCCTGCCGCCTGGAATCGATACCGGCTACACGCCGTGCGACCGCGCCCATTGCACGATGCCCGGGCTGCCCATCGCGCCGGCCTGGCGTGCGATTTCGCGGCCGCCCATGAACAGCGCCAGGGTCGGAATGCTGCGGATGTCGTAGCGCGCGCCCAAGGCGGGCACGGCTTCGGTATCGACCTTGGCGAGACGCATCGCGGGCTCCAGTTGTGCCGCCGCCTGTTCGTAGTGCGGCGCCATCATCTTGCACGGACCGCACCACGGCGCCCAGAAATCCACCAGCAGCGGGATGTCGTTGCGCGTCAGGTGCTGCTGGAAGCCGGATTCGTCCAACCCCACCGGATGGCCCGTGAACAGCGGCTGGTGGCAGCGGCCGCATGTTGGCCCGGCACTCAGGCGCGCGGCGGGCACGCGGTTCACCGCTTGGCAGTGGGGGCAGACGATATGCAGTCCATCGTTCATGGCTCGGCCTTCGGAGTTTCGGGAATCACGCCCGATGTGGGGGCGGCTTCCCGCATCCAAAAGCCTGTGTATCGCTACCTGCAGATTGCATGGTACATCGCCGCCGTGTTCAGGCGTCCTTGTCCCTGGCATCCATGGCGATGGTCGCGTGCGAAGGGCCTTGTTCGGACTGCAACTGTTTCGCGACTTGTTCGGCCTGGTGCAACACACGCAGCAGGTTGCGGCCGGCGAGTGCGGCGAGTTCGTCGTCGCTCCAGCCACGGCGCGCGAGTTCCACGAACAGCGCGGGATATTGGTCCACGCCATCAAGCCCGACGGGCGTGCTGTCGATGCCATCGAAATCGCTGCCGATGCCGACGCTCTCCACTCCGGCGATCTTGCGGATGTGTTCGATGTGGTCGGCGACCATCGCGATGGTTGCCTTGGGCTGCGGGTGTTCGCCGGTCCACTTGTCCAGCGCGGCCTTGGCGCGATCGGGCTGGCCGACGTACAGCGCATCGAAGCGCGCGGCTGCGCCGGCGCGCTCGGCGCTCCAGCGCGCGACGGCTTCTGAGATGAAGGGCGGGTAAAAATTCACCATCACGACGCCGTGGTTCTGCTTGACCAGGCGCAACACGTCGTCGGGAACGTCACGCGGGTGGTCGTCCAGTGCGCGCGCACTGGAGTGCGAGAACATCGCCGGCGCCCGGGTGGTGGCAAGCGCCGCCTTCATCGTGTCTGGCGACACATGGCTCAGGTCTACCAACATGCCGAGCCGGTTCATTTCGCGTACGACCTCGCGGCCGAACGGCGTCAGCCCGTGGTGCACCGGCTTGTCGGTCGCGGAATCCGCCCAATCGGTGTTTTGCGAATGGGTCAGGGTCATGTAGCGCGCGCCGAGCGCGTACATCTGGCGCAGCACGGGCAACGAGTTGTTGACCTGATGGCCGCCTTCGATGCCAATCAGGCTGGCGATGCGCCCGGCCTTTTCGATGCGCCCGATGTCATCGGCGGTGTAGGCCATTTCGAACGTCGCGGGGTATTTGGCTACCAGCGCGCGGACGATGTCGATCTGCTCCAGCGTCGTCTGCACCGCCTGTGGGCCGGTGGTCGCCGTCGGAATCCACACCGACCAGAATTGCGCGCCGAGGTGGCCCTTGCGGAGGCGCGGGATGTCGGTCATCAGATGCACGGCCTTGTCGCTGGCCGTGCTGCGCAGGTTCGAGGTGTCGGCGGTGAGGTCGAGGTTGCCGACGTTGCCGAATTCCGCGCGGATTTCCCACGGCAGGTCGTTGTGGCCGTCGATGACCGGCGTCGCGGCGAGCACGCGTTCGACCCGCGCTGACAGTTCCTTGTCCCTGTTGGATGGCGCGGCGGCCATGGCAATGCAGGGCAGGGCGGCGAGCAGGCAGGCGAGAATCCGGGTGTGCTGGGTCATGGCGTCCACGTCGTTGTTGCGGGTTGCAGGGGAAGGCTGCGCGCAGTCGGCGCTGCCGGGTTCGAGTCTACACGGAGCCGGCTAGAAGAATGTCGGCATGATTTCCAGCACCTGCAACGGGTCGTCGACCAGCAGGACTTGCCGCCACTTGTCGAAGGTGAGGCAAGGATGCGATGCGCCGAACGACACGATGTCGCCGATGCGCAGGTCCATGCCCGCTGGGATCGCCAGCATCGTATGCTGGTCCATCACCTTGCGAACTTTGCAATCGCGCAGGGCCCGCGCAGTCTCGCCGCTGCGGTGCAGCTGCAGCGGTATCGGCAGGTCGGGATCGACGGAGATGTCGCGCTTGCCCATGGCGATCACCGCAAGTCCGGGTTCGGGCAACGACTGCACGTGTGCGAACACTGCCAGCGCCGGTTGCAGTTCGCCTTCGAGTTCCGGGTGGCGTGCTTTCACTGCGGCCATCGCATCGCGGTACGAGCGATGATCGTGCACCACGTAGCAGCCGGAGCGCAGGACCGGCGTGCAGTACTCGCGCAGGCCGGATTCGCCGAAAGCCTCGGCGATCAGGTCGAACCATTGCGAGCCCGCCGCGGTGACGATGGGCTGGCGCCCGCCGAATGCACCCGAACGCCGAAGCATGCGTACCGTGTCGACGAGACGTCGCCCATAGGCGCGGATGTCCGCAACGGCATGCTCGCCTCCGATCAGGCCTTCGTAGCCTTCGATGCCGCACAACGCGAGCGCAGGCGCGGCGGCAATGGCATCGACCAGCGTCTTGAGCTCGGCTTCGTTGCGTACTCCGCAGCGTCCGCCGGACACGCCGAGTTCGACAAGTACCTGCAACGTCAAACCATGCTGGCCGAAGAACCGGCCAAGCGCCGAGACGTTGGCCAAGCTGTCGACGAGACAGTAATAATCCGCGCCGCGCTCGATCAACCCGGCAACGATCGCCATGTTGGGGGCGCCGACCAGCTGGTTCGCCATCAACAGGCGCGTGGCACCGTGTTCGAACGCCGCGGCGCACTGTACGGCGGTGGCCAGCGTGATGCCCCACGCACCGGCGTCGAGCTGACGGCGAAACAATGCCGGCGTCATCGTGGTCTTGCCGTGCGGCGCGAGCTTCGCCCCGTGGTCGTCGGCGAAGCGTTGCATCCAGGCGATGTTGTGCGCGAGTGGGGCTTCAAAGACCACCGCGGCAGGCAGGCTCACCCCATCCAGAAGGGATTGGCCCGTGATGGGGCTGCCTTTTTCGCGGTGTTGCACGGGTGCAGTCATGTGCTGGCTACTTGGTGTGGCTGCGGACCTGGGTGAGCAGTTCATCCAGCCACGCCAGCATCGTGTCCACCTCGTCTGCCGTCACGTTGAGCGCAGGCATGAAGCGCAACAGGTTGGGGCGCGGCGCGTTCAGCAGCAGGCCTTCCGGTGCACGCTTGCGCGCCGCTTCGACCAGCGCCGGGCCGTCGTCGCGATCCATGATCAAGGCGCGCAGCAGGCCGACGCCGCGTTCGCCGTGCATGCCCCACTTTCCGGAAAGCGCGTTGAGTCCGGCCTTCAATTGCCGCGAGCGAGCGTGCACATCGTCGAGGAATTGCGCTGTCGAGATCACGTCGAACACGGCTACGCCCACCGCCGTCATCAGCGGATTGCCGTTGTAGGTGCCGCCCTGGTCGCCGTGCTCGAAGCAGCTCACGGCTTCGCGTGCGCACAGCGCCGCCAGCGGCACGCCGCCGCCGATGCCCTTGCCGAGCGTCATGATGTCGGGCTCGATCCCGGCATGCTGGTAGGCGAACAGCCGCCCGGTGCGGGCCATCCCGGTCTGCACTTCATCGACGATCAGGAGCAAACCGCGTTCGCGGGTCAGTTCCCGCAACGCGCGCAGGAATTCGCGCGTGGCCGGGATCACGCCGGCTTCGCCCTGGACGGGTTCCAGCATCACCGCCACGGTTTGCTCGTCGATCAGCGCGCGCACCGAGTCGAGGTCGTTGAGGTCGGCCTTGGGGAAGCCCTCGACCTGCGGCGCGAATTTCCGGTCCCACCCCGGTTTGCCCGATGCCGACATGGTTGCCAGCGTACGACCGTGGAAGGCATGATCGAAGGTGATGATCTTGTACGCGCCGTGGCGGTGCAGTTGCCCCCACTTGCGTGCCAGCTTGATGGCACCTTCGTTGGCTTCGGCGCCGCTGTTGGCAAAGAACACGCGGTCGAAACAAGACGCCTCGACGATGCGCCGCGCCAGTTCGATCGAGGGCTGGTTGTAGAACGCGGGCGAGGGGTTGATCAACTCGCGTGATTGCCGGGCCAGCGCATCAAGGATGGCGGGGTGCCCGTGGCCAAGGCAGTTCACCGCCCAGCCCTGGATGAAATCGAAGTAGCGCTTGCCCGTGTGGTCCTGCAACCATGAACCTTCGCCGCGTACGAACACCAGCTCCGGACGCGCGGTGATTTCCATCAAGGCGTGCAATCCGGCGTGGTCGATCTTCACGAATGCTCGTCCTGTCCGAACGAAACGAGGGGGCTACTTGCCGATGCGCGTCGAAATTTGCCGCGCCAGGGCATCCGGGTCCTGATCCTTGTCCACCTGCACCACGACGTGCCTGTAGTGCTCGTGGGCGAGTTCGAAAGTCAGGCAGCGCGCCGGGTCGTGGAAGTCGTAGAAGACGGTATCGCCGCCGTTGAAGAACGTTCCGGCAACCTTGACGCCCGGGATGTTGGTGCCGATGCGGAAGCCCCGGTACCACGCGTCAGGCACGGGTACGTGGGCGACGGCAAGCACGTGGCGATAGGGCAGGTGCAGCGAGCCATGCATCGCCAGCACTTCATCCAGCGGGCCCAGGTGCACGCTCACGCGGTCGGGTTCGAGTTCAATGCGGGCCATGGAATCCTGCCTCGGGGAAGTCTGGCAAGTGTAAGGCTGGCTTGTGCGTGGCGCATTCGCTCGCACCGGAGGCTCTTGGACTGGGGCGGGCAGCTGCTTTTGCGGTTCGCGCAAGGGCTTGCCGGTATCCGCCAGCGTGCGGCTGCGAGAGGGATCCGTTAGTCCGCGGTGATGACTTGCCGTACCGGCTATGCGTCAATGCACTCCGCGACCCGGGAGAGGCCGGCACTTTTGTTGACACCCCGATGCCCCGGCGGTATATGGACGTGGCCCGGGAGGTGGTGCATGCGGACCCATGACCCGCGGTCGATGGGCGTTTCCGGCGGGGAATCGGAACCGGCATTTGCAAGGGCATCGAATCGTTTCCGGTTGCCCCGTCACTCACCATGACTTTGGTGCCACAGAGGAGGGAGATCACATGAAGATTCGCGTGCTTGAAGCCAGGGGTTGGGCTGGATGGCTGCTGCTGGCCGGGGGCGTTCTCGTTGCGCCGGCAGGCTGGGCCGCATCCGATGCTCCACCGCAGATACCCCGCTGCAGCCACAAGATCGGCACGGTGGCGGTCCAGGAACCGGAATCGGGCCGGAACTGGTGGACGGGAATGGAACTCGAATCGCCGACCGCCTTGATCAAGGTGTACGTTTCGCAATCAGGCTGCTTCACGCTGGTCGATCGCGGCAAGGGCCTGCAGGCCGCCGAGCAGGAACGTGCACTGGCCGGTGAAGGCGAGATGCGGGTCGGCTCCAACATCGGCAAGGGCCAGATGAAGGCGGCCGACTACGTGCTGGTCCCCGACATTGCCAACAGCAACAACAACGCCCAGCGCACCAACATTGGCGGGATCCTCGGCGGCTTGATCGGCCACGGCGCAGGCGCGGTATTGGGTGGCGTCAGCATTTCCAAGAAGACGGCCGACGTGGTGTTGACACTGACCGACATCCGTTCGACCGAACAGGTTGCGCTGGAACAGGGGCACGCGGACAAGACCAACGTGGGCTGGTCCGGCGGCGGCGGTGCGGGTTTCTGGGGCGGCTTTGCCGCAGGCGGTGCCAGCGGATATGCCAACACCGAGATCGGCCAGGTGATCGCGATGGCTTATCTCGACGCCTACAGCAAGATGGTGACGCAACTGCAGGGCAACGAGCCGAATGCCAAAGCCGACAACGTGCAGCAGGCCGTGCGCGTGGCCGATTCGACCAAGCTGTACTCCGATGCGAACCTGCATTCGGCAGTCGTGCGCAGCCTCAATCCCGGCATGATGCTGTATCCCACCGGCGACAAGGTCGGGGTGTGGTGGAAAGTGTCGGATGAGTTGGGGAACATGGGCTGGGTGGTGTCGACCAAGCTTGAGTTGGCGCACTGATCGACGCTCCAGGGGTCCGTGCCGGCGTGGCCGTCCCGCGGAGGGCCACGCCGGTCAATCCGGTGACGGCCGTCAGCGCCGCCGTCAGCGCAGCCAATCCTGAAGCTGCGTGGCAAGCTCACGGCTCGCCTTGGCAAGTGCGGCGACGCCACCGGCCGCATTCGGGCTTGGCGCAGCGATTTCGACGTGGAAGTGCCGCTGGGCGATGACATGGTCGTCGTGGTTGTCGATCAGTGTCGCCGTGGCATCGACGACGCCGGCGCTGTCACCCGGTTCCGAAAACACCTGGCTGAAGTCATCCAGCCGGATGTGCAGGCGGGTGTCGGCTTGCGCGGGGTCGCGCGGACCCAGCACCGCGCGCCAACCGCTGCCTGCGGCGATGGCGCTGCGCAGGACCGGCTCCAGCAAGGTCGCGGGCGGCGAAATCCAGTCCGATTGTGCATAGGCAGCAACGCGACGATTGTCGCGATAGAGCAACCGGTAATGCATCGCGGTGCCGGCAAGCCATGCCGGGGTTGCAATCGAATCGACCTGCAGGACTTTGCCGGTGCGGTCCACCTCGTGATGATTGCCGGCTGCTGCCACGACGGAGCCGAGGTCGTAATGGTGGATGATCGTGCTGCGGGTGGCATGCACGCAGCCGGCCAGCGACAGCGAGCCCGTGTACAGCAAAGCGCACGCCAGCAGGCGCAACAGCGGGCCAGAAGTTCGCCTAGTCATGGCCGCTGTCCTTGTCGTCGCGAGCGCGGAAACCCGGCTCGCCGGGTCCCGGCGGTGATGGCGGCGGGCCGAAGATCACGCTCTGCGGCCGGGCCTTGAGTTCGCGCAGCAGATCCTGGAGTTGCTGCGAGGTGCGCAGCAGGCTTTGGCTCAACGCGTCGAGATCGGGCCCGGTCTGGGCATCGAGCGTGTGGCCGAGGTTCCGGTAGGTGTCTTCGACCGTGCCGAGCTTCCGCACGGGGCCGCGCGCCTGTTCGGCCAGGGTGTTGACGTTGGCCAGCAGCGCATGGCTCTCGTCCAGGCTTTGCTGCGTGCTTTGCACCAGCGCTGGCATGCGTTGCAGCGTTGGCTGCAACGCAGTCTCGATGGCGACCAGTTGTGCGGTCGCCGCATCCAGCTGGCGAATGGTGGCGGCAAGATGTTTGCGGTTGCCGCCGGAGAGGATCTCCCTCGCGCCGCCCAGCACGGCGTGCAGATCCTGCATGTCCTGCTGCGCGGAATCTTCCAGTTGCGCGAGCAGGCCCTTGCGCAACGGGATCAATGCGGGATTCTTGCTGCTGGTCGCGAGTAGCGCGTTGCTGCCCTGTCCGAGCTTGAGTTCCAGCACCTCGCCGCCGGTCAGGCCTTGCAGCGTTAATACCGCGTAAGTCGCGTGGGTGACGTAGGTGTCCTGCCTGACCGTGAAATCTACGATGACCCGCGCGCGGTCCCGCGGATCGAAATGGATCTGCTGGACGTGCCCGACTTCGATGCCCTTGAACTCGACCTTCGACTGCGGTGCCAGTCCCGCCACGGATTCGCGGGTGACGATCCGGTAGGACAGGGGTTCGCCGGGACCGGACGACAGCCACAGGAAGATCAGCACCGCAGCGATCGTGAACACGACCAGGAAACAGATTGCGACGATGGCGTGCGCACGGTTTTCCACGGTCAGGCGCCCGCGTGGCCTGCAAGCTCGCGCAACGGGATTTCGTTGCGGCGCGACTGGAAGAAATCCCGGACGAAGGGGTGTTCGAAACGGGCCACTTCCTGCAACGTACCCACGACGACCAGTTTCCCCGCATCGAGCACCGCGATCCGGTCGCTGAGCGCGGCCATGCTGTAGAGATCATGGGTGACCATCATCACCGTCAGGTTCAGCTCCTTGTGCAGCTCGCCGAGCATGGCGTCGAACGCTGCGGAGGATGCCGGGTCGAGCCCGGTGGTGGGTTCGTCCAGGAACAGCAGTTCGGCTTCCAGCATCAGTGCGCGCGCCAGCGCTGCGCGTTTCAGCATGCCGCCTGACAGTTCAGACGGGCGCTTCCACGCGGTATCCGGCGCCAAGCCCACCATGTACAGCTTCAGTGCCACGCTGTCGCGCAGCATGCGCTCGTCGATGGACCAGCCTTCCTTGCGCAGTTCACGCATGGGAAACGCGATGTTCTCGAACACGTTGAACGCGCTGAACAACGCGCCTTGCTGGAACAGCACGCCCCAGCGTCGCCTGAGTGCGCGCGCGGCGACGCCATCGAGTTCGCCGGGCGTGGCGTCAAGCACGCGGATCGAGCCGGCATCCGGCGCGGTCAGTCCGATCACTTCGTGCAACAGGGTGGATTTGCCGGAACCCGAAGTGCCGATGACCGACATGAATTCGCCGCGCCGGATTTCGAGGTCGATGCCGGCGTGCACCTGCTGGCCACCGAAGCGCTTGCGCAGGCCGTGGATTGCGATGACGGGTTCGACCGTGCCGTGCATGGTGCGCCTCACAGCAGGCCCACGTTGGTCAACGCCGCGCCCAGCGACGCGTCCAGCAGCAGGATCGCGGTCAGGCTGGTGACCACCGAGTACATCGTGTTGCGGCTCAGGCTCTCGGTATCCGGCGATGCGCTCATCCCGAACCAGCATCCGACCAGCGCGATGACCAGCCCGAACAGCACGCCCTTGCCGAGGCCGATCCAGAAATTGACGATCTGCACCTGCTGCATGGCCTGTTGCAGGAACAACCGGTAATTGATGCCGAGTTCCGCCTGCGCGGCGAGCGCGCTGCCCAGGAGCGTGGTGCAGTCGATCCACACCACCAGCAACGGCATCGCGATGGCGGCGCCGACGACGCGCGGCAGCGCCAGCCGCAGGCTGGGCGAGGAGCCGAGCGCCTGCAATGCCGAGTATTCCTCGGTCATGTGCATGGCACCGATGCTGGCCGTCATCGCCGAGCCGGTGCGCCCGGCCATCAGCAGCCCGGCAACAACCGCCCCAAGCTCGCGCGGGACCGCCGTCGCCATCATGCCGATCACCAGCCCCGACGCCGCGAATTGTTGCAGCAGCAGTCCGACCTGGATGGTCATCACCGCGCCGATCAGGAA